>NZ_JBMDXG010000238.1:0-3000 GCF_048594985.1 Sphingomonas sp.
CGTGCCGCGATCTCAATTTCGATCCCACCGTGCTGCCGGCCGGGATTTCGACGTCGGACGACCCGTTCCCGGCGGCGCGTTCGGCGGTCTACGCCAAATCTTTCGATCGCCGTACCGCCGGTGCCGCCAATTACCCGCGGCATCCCCGCCCGTCGGCGGACGCCGCGCCGCGCAAGGGAGGCGCATGATGGCCCGTCAGCACTTCACCGTGACGCAGCGCGTCCTGCACTGGGCCATGGCGGTCGCCATCCTGGCGATGCTGTTCATCGGCGTGGGGATGGTGTCGACCATCACCCCCACCTACCTTCGGCTAGTCTCGATCCACCGCCCGCTCGGCATCCTCATCCTGCTCCTTGCGATCCTCCGGATCGGCGTGCGCCTCTCGCGCGGCACCCCGCCGCTGCCGGCGGACCTGCCCGCGCCCATGAAGCAGGCCGCCACTCTGTCGCACATCGCGCTCTACGCGCTGATGATCGCGATGCCGCTGCTCGGCTGGGCCATGCTCTCCGCGGCCGCCTATCCCGTCACGATCTGGCGGGGCTTCGTACTGCCCCCGATCGTGCCTCAATCAGACAGGTTGCACGCGGTCCTGTGGGGCCTTCACTCCTATCTCGCCTTCGCTTTTTTCGCGTTGATCCTGATCCACCTGTCCGCCGGCCTGTTCCATGCGCTCATACGCCGCGATGGTGTCTTCGAATCCATGGCCGCCGGCCGGGATTAGGGCCGTCTGCGCTAGGGTGCGCCATATCTGTCGCGCGTGGCGGGGCACTCAAGGCGTGTCATGCGAAGGGAGCGCCATCAATTGCCCGCCCTCCTGTGTCAGGCGCCCGAGATAGTCGGCGTGATCGAGTAATTGGTAGGGGAAGAACAGCCCCGCCCGCATCGCCGGCTTGCCATCCAGCCCGGCAAGTCGTTCCAGCACCATGCTGACACCCAGCGCGGTCAGCGGCGCGGCCCCGCCCGGGTGGACGACGGCGTGACGGCTGTGCAGCGGCGCGCCGGTTGCGTCGAGGCCGGACAGTTCGATGATGATCTCGGTCGACTTCGCGCCGCCCGCGCGCCGACTGGAACTGATCCCCGTGCCGATGGCGAACACGATGTCGCGCGCGCCCGTGGCTGCCGCGAGGCCCGCAATATCGATCGATGAGAAGCCCGAGGCCGGGATCACGGTGCCGTCGATAGCCCGGAATGAAGAATGCGCCTCGTCGCCCTTGCGCCAGACGAACGCGCCGTCCTTTCGCGCCAGAATGGAGGGCATGACCGACGCCAGCCGCTCGAAATCCTCTGCAACCGCCGGGCCGCCCTGATCCTGCTCATCCACCAACGCGCCGATCCTGATCGTGTCGAGACGGGCATAGGCTTTGGCGGAGGTGAGCGTCGCGATCGTGGTCGCGCCGACCAGCCATTCATAGCCGAGCACGATCGCCGCCGCCTCGGGCTTCTGCATATGGACCGCGACCTCGGGCGCAATCTCGTAGATCCCGGACGAGATGCCGATGTGCCCGATCCCGCGCGCATGGGCGTAGCGCAAGCTCGCCAGCCGCTCATCGGCAAAGAGCACCGCCATCGCCCCGATCGGCCGATCGCCGAGACCCAGATCGTCCGCGTGCGGATCGATGATCACCGCCTCCGCATTGCCCAGCGCACTCGCGACATGCCGCGCCTTCGACCCGTCTCGCCCGCCGATCAGCAAGGGGAGATCGGGATGCCGCGCGCGTAGCGTCTTGGCGGTAAGCTGGCCGATCTGGCCGGTGCCGCCCAGAAGAAGGATGGTTGGATTGGACATTGACGCTCTCCTGCCAAGACCGATAAGTTACCAAACGTAGGCATTCACTAAACTACTGTTAGTAGGTTTGGCAAGCAGGGTTCGATGACGTCAGATATGGATGTTGCTCCCGGCAAGAAGAGCCGCAGGCTCTCCAAAGCCGACCGGCGTGGGCAGCTACTTGCCACGGCCCTGGAGGTGATCCGCGCGGAGGGTGCCGATCGTTTGACGCTGGGTCATCTCGCGACGCGCGCGGGCGTGTCGAAACCGGTGGTCTATGACCATTTCGGTACGCGATCTGGCCTGCTGATCGACCTCTACCGATGGATCGACAGCGAGCGGATCGAGACGTTTCGTCAGGCGATGGCGGCCGGTAGGAAGGGCCGCGACGAGACGATCGCGTGCCTCGCCGATGCCTATATCCGCTGCGCCGCCGATCTGACCGGCGAATTCCACATCGTGGGTGCCGCGCTCGCCGGAAGCCCCGACAAGGCAAAGGTCTATGACGAGCTGCTCGACCAGTGCGTCGTGATGTTCGTATCCGTCTTAAGCCCGTTCAGCGCGCTGTCCGGCGCTGCCGCCACCCGGCTGTGCGTCGGCCTGGTCGGTGCGGGGGAAGCGCTGTCGGCGGCCATCGTGCGCGGGCAATTCACTGAGGCCGACGCCATCGGCACCTTTGCGGAAATCATCGGCCGCTCGCTACCTTAACCGTCCCCCCAATCGCGCGATCCGTGACGGCGGCGCTCGATAAACCGATCCAGAATAGCGCGCGGGTGCGGCCGGAGCTCGAAGCCTGATATGTCTACACGGTGGTCTTAGACGGGGATATTGGTGGCGCATGACGCACGCAATTGACCAAGATGCCGCCGCGATCGATGCTCTGATCGGGTCTTTCTACGCTGTTTTCGACAATCGGGGCGGCCGGACGATACCGGTCGTCACCCTGCGCGAGATGTTCCTTGCCGGTGCGATCATCACGCGGGCGTCCCCGACCGGTATCGAGACCATGTCGGTCGAAACGTTCATCGCTCCTCGCGCGCGAATATTGTCCGACGGGACGCTCGCCGACTTCCACGAGTGGGAGGTCGACAGCAGCACGCGCGTGCTGCGCGATATCGCGTCCCGCCGTTCTACCTATGCAAAAAGGGGCCGCTCCGACGGCGCGCCTTATGCCGGCGGCGGCGCCACGCTGATTCAGCGGGCGCGCGCAGCCGACGGCTGGCGCATCGCCAGCA
>NZ_JBMDXG010000239.1:0-4812 GCF_048594985.1 Sphingomonas sp.
TTCGTCGCGATCGGGCATCATCCGCAGACCGAGATGTTCGGTGGCCAGCTTGAGCTCGACGAGGGCTATATCAAGGTGACGCCGGGCACCGCCAGGACGAGCGTGCCGGGCGTGTTCGCGTGCGGCGACGTGATGGACAAACATTATCGCCAGGCGATCACCGCCGCCGGCACGGGCTGCATGGCCGCGCTGGATGCCGAGCGGTTCCTGCAGGAGCAGGACTTTCCGGTGGCCGAGGACGTGCAAGAGGCCGTGGCGGCCGAATAAGCAGCGCGCATGCGGACGGTCGATGCGGAGGCGGCGGTCCGCCTCTATCACCTCGATAGCGACAGCGGGGCCACGACGACCTTGCTCTACGGCTCGCTCGCGCAGGCGCTTCAGCAGGCCGCGCTGGAGGCCGAAGCGATCCAGGAGGGTCTGTTCGTCCAGACCAGCAACGACGTCGTCGCCTATCTCGACCTGATCGGCGAGTGACGACGGCGGCGGGACGCCCCGCCGCCGCGCACCCGGCTTACCAGATCTTCACGCGATCAGCGGGCGCCAGATACAATTTCTCGCCCGGCGCGGCGCGGAACGCCCCGTACCAGGGGTCGAGATTGCGCACGACCGCCGCCCGCTCGGCCGAGGGCGCGTGGGGATCGGTCTTGAGCCGCTGGCGCAGATTGTTCTCGCGATAGCTGCGCCGCCAGACCTGCGCCCAGCCGAGGTAGAAGCGCTGGTCGCCCGACAGACCGTCGATCGTCGGCGCCGGCGTGCCGCCAAGCGACAGCTTGTAGGCATCGTAAGCCACGGTCAGGCCCGCGAGATCGGCGATATTCTCACCCAGCGTCAGGCTGCCGTTGACATGCTCGCCCGGCAGCGGCGTGTAGGCGTCATATTGCTTGACCAGCCGGTCGGTGAGCGACGTGAAGCGGGTCACGTCCGCCGGCGTCCACCAGTCGGCCAGCCGGCCGCTCGGGTCATACTTGCGGCCCTGGTCATCGAAATGGTGGCTGAGCTCATGCCCGATCACCGCGCCGATCCCGCCATAATTGACCGCCGGATCGGCCTTCGGGTCGAAGAAGGGCGGTTGCAGGATCGCTGCCGGGAAGACGATCTCGTTCCACACCGGGTTGGCATAGGCGTTGATCTCCATCGGCGTCATGAACCAGGCGCCACGATCGGCCTTCTTGCCGAGATAGGAACGCGAATAGTCCCAGTTGCTGGCCTTGGCGCGCGCGACATTGCCGATCAGGTCACCGCGATCGACCTTCAGCGCGCTATAATCGCGCCATTTGTCGGGATAGCCGATCTTGGGGGTAAAAGCGGCGAGCTTCTGCGCGGCCTTCGCCTTCGTCTCGGGCGTCATCCAGGACAGCTGGTCCAGGCGGGGCTTCCACGCCGCCAGGATGTTGCGGATCAGCTGGTCCGCCGCTGCCTTGGTTTCGGGCGGAAACCACTTGGCGACATAGGCTTGGCCGACCGCATCGCCCATGCCCGCCTTGGCCAGCGCGACGCCGCGCTTCCACCGGGGCAGATCGGCGGGCGTGCCGTTCAAAGCCTTGCCGTGGAAGGCAAAATGCGCCTCGCCGAAGGGCCGCGAGAGGTAGATCGCCGCGTCGTCGACCGTGTGGACCCACAGATAGTCCTTCAGCACGGCTAGCGGCGTTTCGGCGACGATCTTCGCCGCACCGGTGATCGCGGACGGCTGCGACACCAGGAAGCGCTGCTCGCGCGCGAAACCCGCCTGCGTTAGGAACGCGGCCCAGTCGACGCCGGGCGCGTTGCGATCCAGTTCGGCCCGCGTCCAGATATTGTAGGTCTTGTCGGCATCGCGGCTCTCGACGCGGGTCCATTGCGCGCGGGCGATCTTCGTCTCGAGGTCGAGGACCGCCTGCGCGCGGGTGGCCGCATCGCGCTCGCCGCCCAGCGTGAAGAGGCGGGTGAGGTAGGTGCGCGCATCGGTACGCGCCTCCGCCATCTTGGGATCGTCCGACAGATAATAATCGCGGTCTGGCAGCAACAGCTCGCCCTGGCGCAGGTTGACGATTGGCGTGTCGGGATCCTTGTCGTCGATCTGCACCGACGCCTTGATCGGGCCGAACGTGCTGACCTCACCATTCAGACCGCCGCTATCCCAGCTGCGCGACGCGCCGAGCGCGGCCATCACCCCGGCCTTGTCGCGAATAGCGGCAAGACGGGCGAGGGCAGGCTTGAGCGGCTCGATGCCTTTCCGCTCGATCGCGGCGGCGTCCATGTAGCTGGCGTAGAGATCACCGACCTTGTTACCCGGGCTCCGCGCTGCCGCCTGGAGGATGTCCACCGTGCGCGCCTGGCTCAGCTCTTCCAGCGCCGTGAACATGCCATAGTTTGACCGGTCGGGCGGGATCGGCGTCGCCTTCTCCCAAGCCCCGTTGGCGAAATGGTAGAAATCGTCCCCCGGTTTGATCGTGCGATCCATGCCGGCGAGGTCGAAACCGAAATCACCGTAGCTTGGGGTGGCCAGCCGGGCGGGGCTCGTATCGGGCTGATCGGCGGCGGGCGTCTGCGCCAGTGCAATGCCGGCGAACATGGTGCCGGCCAACAGAATGGAGATGCGCTTCATAACGTTCCTTGATCTCATGCGTGAAAAGGACGCTAGCCGTCGCCACGGCCGGCGCAAGCCCGCAGCGGCCTACGGCGCCGTCCGACCCTGATCTGACATATCGGCCAGCTATGCGCGGCATGGGTTGCCGCCACGGTAACTAATTCAAAGTAGGAGTTTTCATGCGCGTTGCCGCCCCCCTGATCGCCATTGCCCTGATGTCTGCAGGAAGCGCCGCAAGCGCCGCAGCTACGGTGCTGAACTTCGACGGCCTGCGCGGCCGCAACGGATCCACCGGTTATGTATACGGGCCATATAGCGAACAAGGTTACACGCTCAGCGCAAATCGCTGCTCGAACAGCAACACATGTTTCGTCACAACGGGAACGTCCCGCACGAGCCTCGACCGCGACGACGCCGCGCTGGTGAATTACCTTGGCTCGGCCGTATCGACGATCCGGCGGGCGGATGGCTCGGCGTTCATGCTCGATTCGCTCGATATGGCATCGAACTATGGCAACAGCAGCGGCTTCGGCCAGCCGACGCTCGGCGTCTGCTTCACCTTCGCCTTTGCCGATGGTAAGTCGCAAGTGGTCGACTACACGCTTGCGAATACGCCCGGCGAGTGGCTGATGGTCAACACGATCCAGTTCGACCTCGCGCCGCTGGTCTCCTTCAGCTGGACGCCCACCGCGAACAGCAGCGGTTTTGTGCAATTCGACAACGTCGCGCTAAGCGACGTTCCGGCGGCAGTTCCCGAGCCGGCAAGCTGGGCCGTCATGGTCGCCGGCTTCGGCATGGCCGGTGGCGCATTGCGCCGGCAGCCGCGCCCTGCAGCCAAAGCGGCGCCTGACACCCCACAGGCTCTGGCGTTCAGGAGAAACGCCAGAGCCTGCGATCATCGCCGTCGGTGGCTCAGGCGGCCGCCTTCTCCCGCTCGCGCATTTCCTGGTTGAGCATCTCGGCCAAGAGGAAGGCCAGTTCGATCGACTGGCTGGCATTGAGGCGCGGGTCGCAATGCGTGTGGTAGCGGTCGGCCAGCCCCTGCTCGGTCAATGCGATCGCGCCGCCCGTGCATTCGGTGACGTTCTGCCCGGTCATTTCGGCGTGGATGCCGCCGCCATGCGTCCCTTCGGCGCGATGCACCGCGAAGAATCCGCGCACTTCGGCCAGGATCCGGTCGAACGGGCGCGTTTTGTAGCCGTTGGCGGCCTTGACGACGTTGCCGTGCATCGGATCACAACTCCACACCACCGGCCGCCCTTCGCGCTTGACCGCGCGGACCAGCGAGGGAAGGTGCGCCTCGATCTTGTCGTGGCCGTAGCGCGTGATGAGCGTAATGCGGCCGGGCGACCGCGCCGGATCGAGCGTGTCGAGCAGGCGCAGTAGCATGTCGGGCTCGAGGCTCGGCCCGCATTTGATGCCGATCGGATTGCCGACGCCGCGCAGATATTCGACGTGCGCGCTGCCCTGGAAGCGCGTGCGATCGCCGATCCACAGCATGTGCGCGCTGGTATCGTACCAGTCGCCGGTCAGCGAATCCTGCCTGGTCAGCGCCTGCTCGTAGGGCAGGAGCAGCGCCTCATGGCTGGTATAGAAGCTCGTCGCGCGAAGCTGCGGCACGGTCTCGGGGCTGACCCCGCACGCCGCCATGAAGGACAGCGCCTCGCCGATCCGGTCGGCCAGCTGCTGGTACTGCGCGGCCCACGGGCTGCGGCCCATGAAGTCGAGCGTCCAGGCATGAACCTGCTGCAGATTGGCATAGCCGCCCTGCGCGAAGGCGCGCAGCAGGTTCAGCGTCGCCGCCGACTGGCTGTAGGCGCGGATCATCCGCTGCGGATCGGGGTTGCGCGCCTCGGGCGTGAAGGCGATGTCGTTGACGTTGTCGCCGCGATAGGAGGGGAGGCTGACGCCGTTCACCTCCTCCATCGGCGCGGAGCGCGGCTTGGCGAACTGGCCCGCCATGCGGCCGACCTTCACCACCGGCAGCTTCGACGCATAGGTCAGGACGACCGCCATCTGCAGCAGCACGCGGAACGTATCGCGGAGGTTGTTGGGGTGGAATTCGGCGAAGCTCTCGGCGCAGTCGCCGCCCTGGAGCAGGAAAGCCTTGCCCTCCGCCACCTGACCAAGCTCCTGCCGCAGCGCGCGTGCCTCGCCCGCGAAAACCAGCGGCGGAAACCGGCCGAGTTCGGTCTCGGCCGCGGCAAGCGCCGCCTGATCGGGATAGTCGGGCATCTGCCGCGCTT
>NZ_JBMDXG010000024.1:0-1859 GCF_048594985.1 Sphingomonas sp.
GCTGCTGCATGCCGAGTGCCGACTGATAGAAGTTGTCGATGTCGGCGGCCGGGACGCCGGTGGCGACGCAGATCGCTTTCACCGCAGCGCTACGGCTGTCCGATGTGGCGGAGGTTCGCGCGCAGGGATCGGCACCGCCGACATAGCCGATCGAACGGGCCGAATAGAGTTCGCCGATGTTCGGCGCGCGGATGGCGACGTTATACGCGCCGCGGATGCGCACCCAGCGGACAGGCGCATATTCGCCGCCCGCCTTCCAGGTGAAGACGCTGCCGACGGTCGAGTAATCGGAGAAACGCGCAGCCCCTTCGAAAGCGAGCGTCTCGACGAACGGCATGTCGCCCAGGATGGGCACGCGAAGTTCGCCGAACAGCTCCTTCACGTCGAACGAACCGGCAAGCGCGTTCTGCGAGTTCACGCCATATTCGCGCGCAAGATCGAGCGGGCTCGGATTGAATGCGTAGCGGTCCTTGCGATATTCCGCGCCGACCGCGACCGATACCGGCCCCGCCGGCAGTTCGAACAGGACGCCGCTGAGCGATCCGCCGACCACCTGGCGCACGAACTCGTCGGAAGACCGGCGGCTCGGCGTGATGAAGACGCCCGCCTCTGGCGTGATCGCATTCAGGCCAAAGATGTTGACCGGCACGCAGCCGAGGATCGGATTGCGGCACACGACCTGGCCCGCGCTGTTTGTCACGGTGTCCAGACCCAGGCTGAGGCGGGTCTGGGAGATGACGCCTTCGGCCCGCGTGTCCGTGCGGTTGCGCTGATACTGGTAGAAGACGTCCCAGCGCCAATTGTTGTCGAGCAGGTTGATCTCGCCGCGCAGGCCGCCGGTGAGCGCCAGCTGGTTACGCTCGTAGAAAGAGTCGCGCGTGCCAAGCTCGTCGGCGCGACGACCCGCGCCAACGACCGCCGCCGTACCGTCGCCGTCCGCATCGAAGATGCCCCGATTCGCCACGAAGAAGTCGCGCACCGCGACCGGCAGACCGGGGTTGGTCGCGTAATTCGGGACGAGCAAAGTCTGCGACGCGGCGCCCGGCGTTACGGGCGCGAACGAATCTGGCGCCAGGCGCTGATCGTTCTTCGAGTTGATGTAGAAAGCCTCGCCATAAGCCGTGATATTGTCGGTGAGGTCATAGTGCGCGAGCGCCGAGACGTTCCGGCGCTCCTGCGGACGCTGAAGGTAATTGAATGGTGCGTAATTATACGTGTCCTGCGGCTGGCAGTAAGGCAGCGGCGTGCCGTTGGCGCCGAAGCGGATGCCGGTGATGTTGGAGCAGCCGGGGGTCGGGGTGACGTTGACGCCCACGAGGCGGCCCAGCTGCGCGGCGCTCAGGCCGACGCGGGTGCCCGGGATGTTGCCCGATCCCGAATAGACGAGGTTGCCGTTGATCTCGGCAAGCGGCGTTGCGCTGAAGCGCCGGGCATTCTGGTAGAAAGGCAGCTGCTTCGCCCACGTCGCCGCGACCACCACGTTGCCGCGATCGTCGTCGGTGCTCGCGCCGAAGGTGAAATCGGCCTTGTAGCTAGGGGCGTCGCCGCGGCTGGTGATGCCGGACTGGATCGAGGCCTCGAGCCCCTGGAACCGATCGTTGAGGATGAAGTTCACCGCGCCCGCGATCGCGTCCGAGCCGTAAACGGCCGAGGCGCCGCCGGTGATGATCTCGACCCGCTTGATGAGCGAATCGGGAATCGATGCCAGATCGACCTCGCCGCCGGAATTGGCGGGGATGAAGCGGCGGCCGTTGACGAGGACGAGGCTGCGTGATGAAGAGGGGCTCTGCGCGCCCGGCTGATTGAGGCCGCGCAGGTTGACCGTCAGCACGCCCGATCCGCCGCCGATATTCGCGGCC
>NZ_JBMDXG010000240.1:0-11734 GCF_048594985.1 Sphingomonas sp.
CCCTCGGCGCGCCCCGCCGTCCTCGACCCCGTCTCCGGACTCGGCCTGCTCCCCGCCGGCCGCGCCGCAGCGCCGCGCGGCGATGCGGTGGTCGACGTCGTGATCGACGTCAGCGGCCTCGACGCCGCGGCGCGCGACCGGATCGATGCGGAGGTGCAGGCCGCGCTCAGGGCCGTGCCGGGGGTCGAACAGGTGCGCGTCGCGCTTACCGCCGAACGCAGCGGTGCGCCCCGCCTGCTGGCGGTCGCGAGCGGCAAGGGTGGGGTAGGCAAGTCGACCGTGGCCGCCAACCTCGCCGTGGCGCTGGCGGGCATGGGCGTGAAGGTCGGAATGGTCGATGCCGACATTTACGGCCCGTCGCAGCCGCGCCTGCTCGACGCAGACCACAAGCCCGAGGCGGTCGACAAGAAGCTCGTGCCCGTCGCGAGCCCCTATGGCGTCCCGGTGCTGTCGATGGGGCAGTTGGTGGCGCCGGGGCAGGCGGTGGCGTGGCGCGGGCCGATGGCGGGCGGCGCCCTGACGCAGATGGTCGATGCGCATTGGGGCGATACCGACCTGCTGATCGTCGACATGCCGCCGGGCACCGGCGACGTGCAGCTTTCGATGATCCAGAAGCATCGGCCCGTGGGCGCGCTGATCGTGTCCACGCCGCAGGATCTGGCGCTGATCGACGCGGCGCGCGCGATCGACCTGTTCGACAAGGCCAACGTGCCCGTGATCGGGCTGATCGAGAATATGGCGGGCTATGCCTGTCCGAAGTGCGGCGAGATCTCCGACCCGTTCGGGCAGGGCGGAGCGGAGGCCGAGGCGAGCCGGCGCGGCATTCCGTTCCTCGGTCGCGTACCCCTCGCGATCGGGATCCGCGCCGCGTCGGATGCGGGGCGGCCCGACCCTACGCCGTTCGCCGCGATCGCGCGGACGATCGCGGCAAGGCTGAACCCCTGACGCGCGAAAGGGTTATCGCCTCATGCCATTGACCGAGCCCGCCGCGATCCGCGACCTCCTGACCGAAACGCGCACGATCGCGCTGGTCGGCGCGTCCGATCGGCCCGACCGGCCGAGCTATGGCGTGATGCGCGTCCTGCAGGATTGGGGCTATCGCGTTCTGCCGGTCAATCCGCAGATCACGGGCGAGCATGTCCATGGCGAATATGTCTGGCGGGAACTCGCGCAGATCGGCGAGCCGATCGACCTGATCGACATCTTCCGCCGCCCGCAGGCCGCCGGCGAGGCGGTGGACGAGGCGATTGCGATCGGCGCGAAGGCGGTCTGGATGCAGATCGGAGTGGTCAATCACGAGGCCGCCGCACGGGCCGAGGCGGCCGGCCTCAAGGTCGTGATGGATCGCTGCCCGGCGATCGACCTGCCCCGCCTGGGCGTGCCGAAAAAGAACTGAGCCTATCGGATACTGGCGGCGCTCGCCCGCTCGGCCAGTCGCGCGACCGCCGCCGTGTGGATGCACGGCGCGCTGGCGAGGATGCCGAACGCCTCCCCGCCGCGCGTATTGAAAGCCAGCGGCACGCCGAGCGCGTCGGTCACCGTCGCCCCGGCTTCGTCGGCAATCAGGACGGCGGCGGCGATGTCCCACTCGCGGCCCCAGCGCAGCGTCGCGCACAGATCGGCCTCGTCCGCCGCGACCATTGCGATGCGTAGCGCGATCGAATTGTCGCGCGGCACAGCGACGAGATCGTCATCGATCCGGGGCAAGGTGTCGGCCGGCACGCGTGAGCCCGGCAGCAAGGTTCGGGTCGAGGCACGGAGCGGCGCGTCGTTGCGGGTCGCGCCCGCCCCCGCGACAGCGCGCCACCTTTCCCCCCGCGCCGGCGCGTCGAGCACGCCGACCACGGGCATGCCATCCTCGACCAGCGCGACCGAGACACACCAGCCGCGCCGGCCGCGCAGATAGTCGCGCGTGCCGTCGATCGGATCGACCACCCAGACCCGCCGCGCGGCGAGACGCGCGGGGTTGTCGGCCGTCTCCTCGGACAGCCAGCCGGCGTCGGGATCGAGCGCCTTCAGACGGGTGCGCAACAACAGATCGACCGCCAGATCGATCTCGCACACGGGATGGCCGGGCGATTTCTCCCAGCGGCGGAATTCGGTGCGCCAGCGATCGAGCGCGAGTTGGCCAGCCTCCGCCGCGACCGCGGCGATCGCGTCGGCCAGCGCCTCACGCACCGGCGACGGTCATCCCGTCGATGCGGACCGTTGGCACATCGAGAGCGCGGCGGAAGACGAGATCGTCGGCCGGGGTGAGATGCAGGAACATCTCCGCAAGATTGCCCGCGATCGTGATTTCCGCAACCGGCTCCGCCAGCTGCCCGTCGCGGATCGCGAAGCCCGACGCGCCCCGACTATAATCGCCGGTCACCCCGTTGACCCCCTGCCCGATCAGTTCGGTGACATAGACGCCCAGCTTGATGTCGGCGATCAGCGCGTCGACCGGCAACGCGCCGGCCGCGAGGAACAGGTTGCTCGTCCCCGCCCCCGGCGCGCCGCTGCCGCCCCGTACCGCATGCCCCGTCGGCTGCTCGCCAAGCTGCCGTGCCGAGGCGCTGTCGAGCAGCCATGTGGTAAGGACACCATCGGCCACGATGTCCGACGCGGCGGTCGGAAGCCCCTCCCCATCGAAGGCGCGGCTACGCAGGCCGCGCGTGCGATGCGGATCATCACGGATCGTGATTCCTGGCGCGAAGATGCGCGCGCCCCGCTTGCCCAGCAGGAAGCTGGTCTTGCGGGCGATCGCGGTGCCGGTGATCGCCCCGGCCAGATGGCCGAGCAGGCTGGTGCCGACGCGTGGATCGAATACCACCGGCATCGGCCCCGAGGCGAGCTTGCCGGGATTGAGCCGCGCCACGGCCCGCTCGCCCGCGCGGCGGCCGATCGCGTCGGCGGGTTCGAGGTCCGACAGATGGCGTGCCGAATGATAGGCATAATCGCGTTGCATGGCCGCGCCCTCGCCCGCGATCACGCTGGCCGAAGAGCCGTAGCCCGACGCGATCGTGCCGCGCGCGAAGCCGGTCGAGGTCGCCAGCGCGGTCAGCGTTCGCCCCGCGCTGGTGCCCGCACCCTCGCTGTTGGTGACGCCGGCGACAGCTCGCGCGGCTTCCTCGGCAGCGAGCGCACGTTCGCGCAGAAGGGCCGGGCTGGGGTCGCCCCCGTCATCGGCATCGACGTCCACGGGCTCGCCGCGTAGCAGCCGTTCGTCGGGCGCCAGACCAGCATAAGCGTCTTCAGGCGCCTCGCGCGCCATCGCGACCGCGCGCTCGACCAGCGCCACGAGCGCGTCGGTGGACAGGTCGGACGAGGAGACGCTCGCCGATCGGCGGCCCACGAAGAGGCGCAGTCCGATCTCCTCGCCCTCGGAGCGGCCGACATCCTCCAGCCGGCCCAGGCGTACCTGCACCTCGGTGGCGCTGCTGCCATGATAGACGGCATCGGCGGCGTCGCCGCCCGCGCGCACGGCGGCGGCGACCAGATCGGCGACCTTGTTTTCGGCATCGGCAAGAGACAGCATGCCGCGCACTTAGGCACGTTGGCTGCCAAACGGAAGCGCGCTGCGCCCCGGCGACAGCGCTAGGCGGCCGTTCCCACGGCCAGGCAGGCGAGGAACATCAGCAGCCCGGCGAATCGGTTCGCGCGGAAGCGGCGGAGCGCGTCGGCGGGATCGTCACGGCGCAGCCCGGCGACCTGCCAGCCGAGATGGAGCGCGACCGGCCCCAGCGCGAGCAGCGCCAACGGATCGGGCCGCCGCGCCCACAAGGCCGCCGCCCACAGCAGCAGCGCGCCGGCGTAGAGCAGGGCGACGCCGCCTTTCGCCCGATCGCCGAGCGCGCGGGCCGACGACTTCACCCCCGCCAGGGCATCATCCTCGATATCCTGCAGCGCGTAGATCGTATCGTACCCGATCACCCACAGCACCGACCCCGCGTAAAGGAGCAAGGCGGCGGCCTCGAACCGCCCGCTCGCCGCCGGCCAGGCGACCAAGGCGGCCCACGAGAAGACCAGCCCCAGCCACGCCTGCGGCCACCATGTGATGCGCTTCATGAAGGGGTAGGCGGCAACCAGCGCGATGCTGGCGATCGCGATCGCCTGCGCGAGGAGCGGCAACTGCAAGAGAACGATCAGGCCCACCGCGCATAAAGCGAGCAAAAACCCCCAGGCGACGGGCAGCGAGACCCTTCCGCTGGCGATCGGACGCGCGCGCGTCCGCGCGACGCGCGCGTCGAGGTCGCGATCGACGATATCGTTATACACGCAGCCCGCGCTCCGCATCGCGATCGATCCCAGCGCGAACCACAGCAGAAGGTCCCACCGCGCAACCGCCCTGCCCGTCAGCGCGATCGCCCACGCCCCCGGCCAGAAGAGCAGCCACGCGCCGATCGGCCGATCGAACCGGGCAAGCTGGACGAGGTCGCTGGCGAGCGGCGACAGTTTCGCCACGGTGCCGCGATGTTGCGTGTCGGGAACGATAGGCGGCGCCATCGCCCTCCCCTATAGGCGCGCCATGGCCGATGCCACCCTCCTCCCGCGCGCGACCCGCGACACCCGCGACCAAGGCGTAATGGTGGGGGACACTGCGAGCATGGGGGGATAGAACCCGGTGACTGCCACACCCGCCTGGCCGCCGGCGAGCACGCCACGCCTGTTCGTCGACCGGCCGCTCGGCCCCGGCATGGTGCTGACTCTTGACGGCGCACCAGCAAACTACCTGGCCAATGTCATGCGCCTCAAGCCGGGCGACCCGGTCCGGCTGTTCGACGACCGCACCGGCGAATGGCTGGCGGAGGTCGCGATGGCCACCCGGCGCGCGATCACGCTCAAGCTAGCCGGCGCCTTGCGCCCGCGCGAGGAGGTGCCCGATTTGTGGCTGCTGTTCGCGCCGATCAAGAAGGGCCGCATCGACTGGCTGGTCGAGAAGGCGACCGAACTCGGTATCGCGCGGCTCCAGCCCGTGGTGACGCAGCGCACGATCGTCGACCGCCTCAATCTCGATCGGCTGCGCGCGCATGCGATCGAGGCGGCCGAGCAGTGCGACCGCACCGCGCTACCGGTGCTGAACGAACCGGCTAAGCTCGGGATGCTGTTGCGTGGCTGGCCAGCCGAGCGCCCGCTGCTGTTCGCCGACGAGGCCGGCGGCCTCCCGCTGGCCGATGTCGCGCGGCCCGGCGCGGCGGCGATCCTGATCGGCCCCGAAGGCGGCTTTACCGACGAGGAGCGCGCGCAGATCCGGCGGACCCCGGGGGCGATCGGCATCTCGCTCGGCCCGCGGATCCTGCGCGCCGAAACCGCCGCCGCCGCCGCGATTGCCGGCTGGATGGCGACGGCAGGCGACTGGCGCTAGCGGAGACGCCCCGGCCCCGCTATCTGCGCGCGGCATGACGACGCGCACGGCGGAGGCCGGTCCAGACCCGCAGATCGAAGGCCGTGACGACTTGTTGTCGGTCTTCGCCGGTGGCGAGAAGCCCAAGGATCGGTGGCGGATCGGCACCGAGCATGAGAAATTCGTCTACGCACTGAACGATCATCATGCGCCCTCCTATGAGGAGAAAGGCGGCATCCATGCGCTGCTGATCGGTCTCACGAAATTCGGCTGGGAGCCGATCTACGAGGGCGACAACATCATCGCCTTGTCCGGGCCGGACGGGAATGTCAGCCTCGAGCCGGCCGGACAGTTCGAGCTGTCGGGCGCGCCGCTCGACAATCTCCACCAGACCTGCGCGGAAACCGGTCGCCACCTCGCCCAGGTGAAGGAAATCGGCGACAAGCTCGGCATGGGCTTCCTCGGGCTCGGCTTCTGGCCTGACAAGGCGCGCGCCGATTTGCCGATCATGCCCAAGGGCCGGTATGAGATCATGCTGCGCCACATGCCGCGCGTGGGCTCGCTCGGGCTCGACATGATGCTGCGGACCTGCACCATCCAGACCAACCTCGATTATGCGAGCGAGGCCGACATGGTGAAGAAGTTCCGGGTCAGCCTGGCGCTCCAGCCGCTCGCCACCGCGCTCTTCGCCAATTCGCCGTTCACCAATGGCCAGCCCAACGGCTTCCTGTCCTACCGCAGCCATATCTGGACCGATACCGATCCCGCGCGCACGGGCATGCTGCCCTTCGTGTTCGAGGACGGGTTCGGGTACGAGCGTTATGCCGACTACATGCTCGACGTGCCGATGTATTTCGTGTTCCGCGACGGGCGCTACATCGACGCGGCGGGGCAGAGTTTCCGTGACTTCCTCGACGGCCGGCTGCCAGCGATGCCGGAGGAAAAGCCGCGTCTCGCCGATTGGACCGATCACCTCTCGACCGCCTTTCCCGAGGTGCGGTTGAAGAGCTTCCTCGAAATGCGCGGCGCCGACGGCGGGCCGTGGAATCGCATCTGCGCGCTGCCCGCTTTCTGGGTCGGACTGCTCTATGACGACCAGGCGCTCGATGCCGCGTGGGACGAGGTCAAGCACTGGACGATCGACGATCATCATCGCATCCGCGAACAGGTGCCGCGTCTCGGGCTGGCGACGCAGGGGCCGCGCGGCCGCGATTTCCGGACGCTCGGCGGGCAGATTCTCGACATCGCGCATGCCGGACTGGCGGCGCGCCGCCGGTTCAATGGCGCGGGCGACGACGAAACCGGCTTTCTCGATCCGCTCCGAGAGATCGTCGCGCATGGCAAGGTGCCCGCCCAAGTCTTGCTTGATCGCTTCCACGGCGATTGGGGCGGCGAGATTCGTCATGTTTATGAAGAAATGAGCTTCTAGAAGTCATCGAGTTGTGCAAACCCCGTCCGGGGGGCGGCACGACCGCGTTTTGGGGACCACCGCAGCAATCGGCTTGACAGGCGACGAGCCTGACAGCACGACAATTATGCTGCACTGCAATAAGGAGCATCGGCGTTGACGATCAAGGTCGCCGTCATCGGGCTGGGCAAGATGGGTCTGTCCCATCTCGCGATGATCAACGCCCTTCAGGACTTTCAGGTCGTCGCGATCTGCGACAGCGCCGCGATGGTCGGGGGCGTGATCGAGAAATACGGTCACCTCAAATATATCGCCGACTTCGATGCGGTTCTGGCGTTGCCGGAGCTCGATGCGATCGTCATCGCGACGCCGACCACCACGCATGAACCGATGGTGCGCAAGGCGCTCGATCGCGGCCTTCACGTCTTCTGCGAAAAGCCGCTGACCCTGTCGTCGGCCGACAGCGAATCGCTCGCGGCGCTGGCCGCGAGCAAGGGGCTGGTCGCGCAGGTCGGCTATCACAATCGCTTCATCGGCACCTTCAACGAGGTGAAGCGCCTGCTCGACACGGGCGCGCTCGGGAAGATCAGCCACGTCCAGGCCGAAGCATATGGTCCCGTGGTGCTGCGGCCGACCAAGCCGACGTGGCGTGGCAAGGCCGGCAATGGTGGCGGCTGCCTCTACGATTATGCCGCGCACCCGCTCAATCTGGTGAACTGGTATTTCGGACGGCCGGAAGGCTGCAGCGGCGCCGTGCTCAAGAGCACTTTTTCGGCCGAGGTCGATGACGAGGTCTATGCGACGCTCGGCTTCGGGAGCGGCGTGACCGGGCAGCTGTCCGTCAACTGGTCGGACGCGTCGGTCCGCAAGATGACCACGCGCATCTCGATCTGGGGCGAAGGCGGCAAGATCTATGCCGACCGGCAGGAGATTCAGGTCTTCCTGACCGGCAACGTCGCGATCCCGGAGGGGTATGACGAAGGCTGGACAGTGAAGTACATCACCGATCTCACGCCCCCGGTCAGCTTCTACCTGCGCGGCGAGGAATATAGCGCGCAGCTCGAGGCGTTCGGGCGTGCGATCATCGCGAAGCAGCAGGGCGAGAACGGCTTCGCCTCCTCGGCCGATACCGACGCCACGATCGAAATGATCCGGGGCGCGGCGGCGGCCGGCGGCAGCGCGGGCACGATCACCGCGCCGGTGCAGGACCGCCGGGGCGGCGGCATCCTCTCGCGCGTGCTGGGCCGCTGATGGAGAAGGTTCGCCAGGTCACGCGCGACGGCTTCGCACCGTGGCAGCGGTCGCGGCTGATGAATGCGTGGGTCGACAGCCTGACGATCCAGGAGATCGTCGAGCGTCTGGACGAGGGCGTGCTGTTCACGCTCAATCCCGACCACATGTACCATCTGCAGAACAATGCGGACTTCGCGGCCGCGTATCGCGACGCGACGATCGTCTCGTCCGACAGCAAATATGTCTATTGGTCGCTTGGGCTGATCGGCCGGAACATCAAGCAGAAGTCGTCGGGCTCGGACATCGTGCCGGCTTATTGGAAGCATCACGCGAACAATCCCGAGGTCGGCATCTTCTTCCTCGGCGCAAAGCCCGGCGTGGCGCAGATGGCGCGCGAGCGGATCAATCGCATCGTCGGCCGCGAGATCGTGGTCGGCGCGCATGGTCCGTCGTTCAACTTCGTCAATGATCCGAAGGAAATCGATGCGGTGATCGACATGATCAACGCGTCGGGCGCGACCTGCCTGATTGTGGGCCTTGGTGCCCCCAAGCAGGAAATCTGGATCCATCGCAACCGGCACCGCATGCCCGGCGTGAAGGTCTATATGGGGGTCGGCGCGACGATCGATTACGAGGCGGAAGCGGTGAAGCGCGCGCCCGGCTGGATGACGCGCAACGGCCTTGAATGGGTCTATCGCATGGCGACCGAGCCGCGTCGCTACTGGCGCCGCTATTTCCGGACGCTCGACTTCTTCTGGATGGTGTTGCTCGACCGGCTCGGCCTGTATCGCGGCCCTGCCTTCCCTTCGCCCGGCAACTCGCCCGAGCCTTCGGGCGACCCGCGCGTCAAGCTGCTCTCCGCCCGCCCCTGAAGCATCGCTCCATCGAGGATCCCATGGAACGCATTCTGTTCGGTGATAACCAGTTCTTCGGCGTGAACCACATGTCGGAGGAAAAGGCGCGGCAGCAGGCCATGCGCTTCCAGTCGATCGACGCGATCATCGACGTGCTTCAGGCCGCGCTCCACGCGGGGGCCGGTGGCTTCATGTGCACGACGCACGACAAGATCGAGAAGATCGCCGACGACGTGCGCGCCAATCCGGCCAAGTGGGAGGGCTTCACCTTCTACCCGGGCATGCCCTACGCGCACAAATACGCCAACGCGGTAACCGAGCTTGGCTATTTCGATGCGCTGCGTAAGTTCCTACCCAAGGAAGGGCTGGTTGACACCGTCCTTCGCGGTTCGAAGGCCGTCCTCAACAAGGACATCGAGAGCATGATGACTCTGCTCGTCGATGCCGAGATGAAGATGTTCCGCGGCCTCGATACGCCGGTTATCTTCCTGCAGAACGTCGTCTGCGACCTGATCCAGGGCCTCGGCTTCACCGATGCCTTTGGGATTTTCTCCGAGCATGTCCGCAAGCGCTACAATGCGGAGGCAGGCTTCATCACGATGAATCTGCCGAAGCTGCTACCGATGCTCAAGGATGCCGGCGTCGAAAACCCGATCGTCTGCGCCAACGTCAACAAGATCGCCTTCCGCATGTCGGGTGGGATCGAGGGCTATCGCGAGGCGACCAGCAAGATCCCGGCGCGGGTCATCGCGATGTCGGTGCTTGCGTCGGGCGGCATCCGCCCGCGCGAGGCGATCGAGTGGGTGGTGAACGAACCTTACGTCCAGAGCATCCTCTTCGGCGCGTCGAGCAAGGCGAACATCGTCAATACGGTCGAGCTGATCCACGAGGCGGACGCCGCCAAGGGCAAGGTCTACGCCTGACCGACGAAACCGGCTGCCGCAAGTGAGCGGACCCGCGCGCGGTGACGGCCCGAGCTTGGGCTGGGGAGACAGGGCGCAGGAGTGCTGCGGCGACGCTAGCCACGGCTGATTGTCCCAGCTGGTGGCAGCTGCTCGGTATGTTGATGCATAGGCATTGCGTCGCCGCGGTGGGCCGGGTGGCGAAACGCCCCGGCCTCGACATGGACAAGCGGTTCTTGGACCGTCGACTGCTCTGACTGGCTCGCCGCAACCCCGCACTGGCTGTCGAGATTTCGATCGATAGCAGTCCGCTCGATGACGTTCGTCCCCCCTCGGCGCCAAACTCACGCCTTAGCCAGGGGCTTCCTGCGGCGGCGGACGTCCTGATCGGGTGCCGCATGGGAAGCCGCGCCGGAGCTCGGCGCACGTCTGCGTGCGTGGTCGACGGCGAACGGGCTGGCCAGCCGCCGGAGCAAGGGCGGCATTTCGCGGCCCGTCCGCGGGTTCGCCCCTCGTGCTCTTTTGGGCCGGCGCTATTAGCGAGATACCGGCGCGCATTGGAGTTGCCGGAAGCTTCCAGGAGCGGACGCCGCCGCCGATCGCATGGGCCTGCCCGCTGGGGAAACGACACAAAAAAGGGCCCCGCCTCGCGGCGGAGCCCTCCCTCTCGATCCGTGGATCTTCGCGCTTAGCGGCGGTCGCCCATGAAGCGCAGCAGGAACATGAACATGTTGATGAAGTCGAGATAGAGCGTCAGCGCGCCCATCACCACCGACTTGCCGGCGAACTCCGTCCCCTGAACCTGGAAATACAGGCTCTTGATCCGCTGCGTGTCGTAGGCCGTCAGCCCGGCGAATAGCAGCACGCCGAGGATGCTGATGACCAGCGCCAGGCCGCTCGACTGGAAGAACAGGTTGAGCAGGCTGGCCACCAGAATGCCGACGACGCCCATGATCAGGAAGCTGCCGAAGCCCGACAGATCGCGCTTGGTCGTGTAGCCATAGAGGCTGAGGCCGCCAAACGCGGCCGCGCTGGCGAAGAAGGTCTGCGCCACCGACGTACCCGTGTAGACCAGCAGGATGGTCGACAGCGACAGCCCCATTAGCACCGCATAGGCCCAGAAAATCGCCTTCGCGCTCGACTCGCTCAACCGGTTGATGCCGAAGCTAAGCCACATGACGAGGCCGATCGGGGCAAACATCACCACCCAGCCGAGACCCGACGGGCGGCCCTCGGGCGAGAAGAGCAGGCTCATATAGGGGCTGTTGGCGAAGAGCAGCGCGACGATACCCGTCAGCAGCACGCCCGATGCCATGTAATTATAGACCGAAAGCATGTAGGCCCGGAGACCCGCGTCGTGCGACGCAGCGCGCGCACCGGCCGGAGCGGCCGCCGCGGAGGTCGTCCAGGGGTCAGACCAGTTTGCCATCTCAGATAAGCTCCTCTTGCGCCGACAGTTCGACGCCCGTCGAATATCGGACGAGTCGGGAGGTATTTCAAGCATCGGAAGGGGTCCTGTCAGACCGGCGGCGCGGCCTGTGGGCGCTTCAGAAACATTAAATCATGAACCGGGGCGGAGGCCTGACGCACAAGCCCTGTCGATTCGCGCTTCTTGTTCCTTATCTCGTCGCTTCAATCTAATCCGGGTCGCTTGCTTGTAGGATGCTGGCCGGGAGGCCAGGGCGCGCTACGCGTCGGTCAGCATTGGGACATCGACCACGCTGGCCCCATTTCGCCTGGGCAAGCGTCGCAATCGGTCTTGGTAGCCCTGCGGTCTATCGTTGACGCACGGTGCTGGTGCGCGGATCCTGCCGCATCCGGTTCCGCTCGGTTACCACGCCCGACGGCGACGCTGCCCTCCGACCTCTCGACGAGGCTCGATGGCGGCAACCAGCCTCGCTCCTCACGAAGCCACACACAGCAAACAAAAAGGGCCGGCCAGTGCTGGCCGGCCCCCTTGTCGCCGTGGCGATCGCCTTACTGGCCCGAACCCGGACCGAAGGTGATTTCCACG
>NZ_JBMDXG010000241.1:0-3549 GCF_048594985.1 Sphingomonas sp.
AACGGCGCGATCAACCTGATCGACAGCAAAGTGCCGAAAGCGGTGCCGACCGACGCCTTCACCGGGATGACCGAGGTGCGCCTGGGCACCGGCGACGAGGAGAAAAGCCTCGTCGGCCGAGTGACGGCCGGCCTGGGCCAGTTCGCTATCCACGCCGAAGGCGCGCGCCGCAACGCCGAAGACTATGCCGTTCCCCGCAGATTCGGATCTGATCGGCTTCGAGATTCCTTTGCCGAGAGCAGCAGCTATTCGGTCGGCGCATCCTGGATCACTGCAAAGGGCTATGTCGGCGCGGCATACTCGCGGATGGAAAGCGATTATGGCCTGCCGGGTCACAGCCATATCAACGGCGTCTGCCATACGCATGGCCTCGACCTGCATTGCGAAGCCCATGGCGGGTTCGAAGATCCGTTCGGCGGGCCGGACAGCCACGCGGCATTCGTTCGGCTCCATAGCGACCGCGTCGATCTGCGGGCCGACTATGACGATCTGCTGCCGGGGTTCGAGCATGTGCGCCTGCGCGGATCCTACACCGACTACGCCCATGACGAGGTGGATGGCGAACTGCTGTTCTCCCGCTTCACCAACGAGGTGTGGGACGGGCGCGTCGAACTGACGCACAAGCCGATCCTCGGCTTCACCGGCACGGCCGGCGTTCAATATACCGACGGCACGTTCAGCGGCATCAACGTCAACAACCTGCACCGCCCGTTCCCCGACGGCGCCTACGGCCTCGACGGAAACCCGGACTATCGGACCGAGAATGTCGGCATCTTCCTGACCGAGCGCCGCTCGTTCGGCGCGTTCGATGTCGAGGCGGCGGTGCGTCAGGACTGGCGCCGCATCAATGTCGATCCGCCCGCATGGCGGGAGACGGTCAGCGGCGAACTCGCCGACCTGTTCGTCGAATGGTACGGCGCGGACTGGCGGACCATCCTCGAAGCCGAGGACGTGGCGGCATTCCGCGAACGCAACCCCACCGTGCGCCACAATCCCTTTTCAGCCTCGCTCAGCGGCACGTGGAACGCGGGACAGGGCTATTCGATCGGTCTTTCGTTCGGCCATACCGAGCGCGCGCCGAGCGTGCGCGAGCTCTATGCGCGCGGCAACAATCTGGCGACCAACAGCTACGAACTGGGGCTGGCCGCCAACAATCCGGTGCTGGGCGATGCCGGCCTGAACGCCGAGGACATCATGGAGACGACCGACGCGTTCAACCTCACGCTGCGGCGCACCGGCGGTCCGCTCGAATTCGAGGTCGGCCTGTTCCGCCAGAATGTCGACGACTACATCTTCGCGCGCCTGATCGAGACCGAGACCGAAACCGGCGTTCCGCACAATTTCCTGATCTATACGGCAGCGGAGGCGCGCTTCACAGGCATCGATGGTCAGGTCAGCTATCAGTTCAGTCCGGCAGGCCGCGTCACCCTGTTCGGCGACTATGTCGATGCGGACCTGCGCAGCGAAAACGACAATCTGCCGCGCATACCCCCTGGCCGTCTCGGTGCGCGCTACGAACATGACGCGGGGCCGCTATCGGGCGACATCGAATATTACCGCACATTCAAGCAAGATAAGGTTGCGTCCTACGAAACCGCGACACCGGGCTACGATATGCTGAATGCAACGCTCAGCTATCGCTTCGACTTAGGTCGAGCGAAGGCGGTCGAATTCTACGTGCGTGGCAGCAACCTGCTGAACGAGCTGGCGTTCGTGCACACTTCGTTCGTCAAAGATCAATCGCCATTGCGTGGACGCAATGTGGTCTTTGGCATGCGGCACGTCTTTTAGGAGCGACTGGCGGCAGCCACGGGCTGCCGCCAAGTCCGCTTTCCAGGAGGGGATTAGCCGCTTCCGCTTTCCTTGCGCTGGACCAGGACGGGGGCGCGGGCGGCGCCGGTTCCGTCGAGGCGGCGGCGGGGGCGACGTGGGGGGCGGGAGGAGGAGCAAGTCAAAGGACGTTTACGCGCGTCTCTTTCCTGCTCGAAGGCTGTTTCCTCTTGCTGGTGGTCGGATACCTATTTTCGCTCTAAGCTGTTCTCCGGACGGTGGTTGGAGGCAGCGATCATGCGCATGTCAGCGGCAATCCTCGTAGCGGCCATGGCGGCCAAGTCCCTGGCGCAAACACCTGCCGACCTTTCCGATCTGGTCGGCGCCCGCGGGGCGGGAGGCGAAACGCAACTGGAGGCGCGCGGCTATCGCAATGTCATGACGAACATGGTGCGCGACACCAAGTTCAGCTTCTGGTGGAGCGAGCGCCGCCGCCAGTGCGTGTCCGTTGCGACGTCCGATGGACGTTACGACGCTATCACGGTCGTACCACCCGCCAATTGCGATGGCGGGCAGGAGCCGACGACCCCGCCGGCGGCCCATCCAAGCGGGGAACGCATCTCGCTCGTCTGTATCGGCTCGGGCAGCGGACCAGCCGCGCAAAGCACATCCGGTTACCGCTACAACAGCAAGACCCGAAAGTTCGAGCCGGAGTTCGGGACGACGATGGGACGCGAAAGCTTCTCGTCGGATCTCGAAATAGAGATTGACGGTTCGCTCGGACGCGTTCGGCCGCAGGGGAAACTCGTGTCCCCGATCCATTCCGGCGGGACGGACGGATGGTGGCCGATTGAGGGGCTGATGATCGCGCCCGATCGGATCACCGGACAGTACCGGATGAACGGCATGAACAAGCCCCGGATCGACTATGATCGCAACAGCCGGATCATACGCGTGAAGGCCGCCACCGACTTCGTCGGTCGTTGCGAGGGAGATCGCTAAACGCGCAGCTTTTGGCTGCACGGCGCGGGACCAAGCGCGACCGACTCAGCATATCCCGCTGCGACGCGGGCCAAGCCAGCATGCGGCGCCCCCACCGGCCCGCGCAGGCATGCCCCATCCACCGCCCACGCCGCTCAAGAGACATGGGCCCCTGCCTGCGCAGGGGCGACGGGCGGCGAGGACGGGCGGGTGGTTAGCGGGTCCCGCTTTCCTTGCGCTGGACCAGGACGGGGGCGCGGGCGGCGCCGGTTTCGTCGAGGCGGCGGCGGGGGGCGAAGTGGGGGGCGGACTTGAGGCTCGTGTCGCCGGCGCGGGCGCGTTCGGCGACCGAGCGCAGCGCGCCGATGAACTGATCGAGCGCGGCCTTGCTCTCGGTCTCGGTCGGTTCGACGAGCATGCTGCCGTGGACCACCAGCGGGAAATAGACCGTCATCGAGTGATAGCCCTCGTCGATGAGCCCCTTGGCCACGTCCAGCGTCGAGAAGCCCGACGCCAGCCCGTGGTCGGAGAACAGCGCCTCGTGCATGCACGGCCCCGCCTGCCCGAAGGGCGCGTCGAGCACGTCCTCCAGCTGGCGCAGGACGTAATTGGCGTTGAGCACCGCGTCGCCCGACACCTGCCGCAGGCCGTCCGCGCCATGGCTGAGCATGTAGGCGGCGGCGCGGGTGAACATGCCCATCTGGCCATGGAACGCGCTCATCCGCCCGAAAGACTGCGAATGGCCCATCGCCACCGCGTCCTCTTCCTCCACCAGATGCACCACCCCGTCACGATCGC
>NZ_JBMDXG010000242.1:0-5649 GCF_048594985.1 Sphingomonas sp.
GGCCTGTGTTGCGCCGCGTCAAGATGTGGTGTTAATGTCGACATTCTAGGTGGAGGGGCTTGCGGCATGGCGAAATCGACCGATCAATCGGGTACCGTGATCATCAAGAAATACGCCAACCGCCGGCTCTACAACACGGAATCGTCGAGCTACATCACGCTGGATCACCTGGCGCAGATGACGCGCGACGGCCGGGACTTCAAGGTCATCGACGCGAAGACCGAAGAAGACATCACCCATAACGTTCTCACCCAGATCATCATGGAAGAGGAGAATCGCGGCCAGACGATGCTGCCGGTAAGCTTCCTGCGCCAGCTCATCTCGCTTTACGGCGACTCCATGCAGTCGATGGTCCCGCAATATCTGGAAGCGTCGATGGAGGCCTTCCGCCGCAACCAGACGCAGTTCCGCGCCGCAATGGAAGGCGCCTTTGCGGGCGGACCGTTCGCGGAACTCGCCAAGCGCAACATGGACATGTTCGAGGCTGCCGCCGCCGCCTTCAACAAGGCCGGCGTGCCGGGGCAGACGCCTTTCGCTGCGCCGTCCGCCACCCCGCCCGCGACGCAGAGCACCGACGACCTGGCGGCGCTCAAGGAGCAGATGGCCGCGCTGCAGGACAAATTGAACAAGCTCGCCAGCTAGGGCGCCGCCCCTTTACAGGCAGGCTTCGAGATAGGGCTGCTCGAAGCCGAACTGCTTGGCCTTATCCAATGTGTAAGGGCGCAGGCCCATCGATCGATATTCGCCGAGAATCTTGCCGTCGGCTGTCTCGTCCAGATATTCGAACTTGAACAATTCCTGCGTGACGATCACGCTGCCTTCCATCCCGATCACCTCGGTGATGTTGGTCACGCGGCGGCTACCGTCGCGCAGGCGCTTCACCTGAACGATCAGGTCGACCGAGTCCGCGATCTGGCGGCTGATCGCATCCTTCGGCACCTTGATGTCGCTCATCATCACCATATTCTCCATCCGCGCGAGGCATTCGCGCGGGGAGTTGGAGTGGAGCGTGGCCATCGATCCGTCGTGGCCCGTGTTCATGGCGGACAGCAGGTCGAAGCATTCAGGCCCGCGCACCTCGCCCAGGATAATCCGGTCGGGGCGCATGCGCAGCGCGTTCTTGACGAGGTCGCGGATCGAAACCTCGCCCTGTCCTTCCAGATTGGCGGGGCGCGTTTCGAGCGGCAGCCAGTGGGGCTGCTGAAGGCGCAGTTCGGCCGCATCTTCGATCGTCAGCACGCGTTCGCCGGGATCGATCATTTTCGAGATAGCGTTGAGCATCGTCGTCTTGCCCGATCCGGTGCCGCCGGAAATGACGATGTTGAAGCGGCTCGCGCCCGCGATCTTGAGCACCGTCGCCATCCGGTCCGACATGCTGTCGCCCTTGGCCATCATGTCGAGCGTGATCGGCTTGGCGGAGAATTTGCGGATCGAGATCGCCGTGCCGCGCAGCGACAGGGGCGGCACGATGACGTTGACGCGGCTGCCATCCGGCAGGCGGGCGTCGGCCAAAGGCGTGGTCTGGTCGACACGGCGGCCAACCTTGCTGACGATCCGCTGCGCGATCTGGAACAGGTGCGTTTCGTCGCGGAACTGGACGGCGGCAAGCTCCAGCTTCCCCTTGCGCTCGACATAGGTCTGGCCGGGGCCGTTGACCATGATGTCGCTGACGAGCGGGTCGGACAGCAACTCCTCAAGCGGGCCGAGCCCGAGCAACTCGTCGACCAGCACCTTCTCCAGCGCGGTCTGCTCGCGCCGGTTGAGCGTGATGCGGAGTTCGGCGAGAACCTCGCTCACGATCGGGCGAAATTCCTCGGCAAGCTCGTCCTTGTCGAGCGCTGCGGCGGCCTCGGGATCAATGCGTTCCAAGAGGCGGGGGAGCACCTGTTCCTTGATGGTGTGGACCGATGCTTCGAAGCCCTTCGGCGTCGCGCAGGCGGGTTCGCCCGACCTGGCGATCCGATCGGCCAGCCGCGCCATCGCATCGTGGACGGGGTTGCCCTCGACAGGAGGGGGATCGGCGGCAAGAGCCAGGACGTTGCCGTCAATCGCGGCGGGGGCGGGGCGGGCGGACCCGAAGCTTGCCCGCGCGGCGCCGATGCCACCCCGCCGTCCGAACGCACCCATACCGGTCTCCCCTCCGGCGATGGCCGGGCAGGGACGCGCGTAGACGAGAATGCTTGACGGCTGTTTAAGGAGCGGGCGCTCAGGCCTCGCTGGCGGCCTCGGCCAGGACGGTCAGGCCGCGATCGTTGACCTCGGCAAAGCCGCCCTCGACGGTGATCCGCGCCGACACGGTGCTCGGCGCGGAATAGACGACGATCTCGCCCGTGCGGATGACCGACATGACCGGCGCATGGCCCTCCAGCACGCCGAAATCACCCTCGGTGCCGGGCACGACGACCATATGGACGTCCTCGGCGCGGACCAGTCGCTCGGGCGTGACGAGTTCGAAGTGGAGAGCCATTACCGTTCCTCGATCGCGCCGTCGAAGGCGCGGGTGGCGGCCGCGAACTTATCGCGGCAGCCGGGATTGCAGAAGCCGACCACCGCGCCGCGATAGACCGTCAACGCGTCCTCCGTGATCGGATCGCCCGACCAGGGACAGACCGTGTTGACCGCGTCCGCCAGGCGCAGCGGTCCGGCCATCAGGCCTGTTCGGCCAGCTTCTTGGCCTTCTCGACCGCCTCTTCGATGCCGCCGACCATGTAGAAGGCGGCCTCGGGCAGGTGGTCATATTCGCCGTTCACGACCGCCTTGAACGAACGGACCGTGTCTTCGACCTGCACGAACTTGCCGGAGATGCCGGTGAAGACCTCGGCGACGTGGAACGGCTGGGAGAGGAAGCGCTGGATCTTGCGGGCGCGCTGGACGGTGAGCTTGTCCTCCTCCGACAGCTCGTCCATGCCGAGGATGGCGATGATGTCCTGCAGCGACTTGTACTTCTGCAGCACTTCCTGGACGGCGCGGGCGGTTTCGTAATGCTCCTGCCCGACGACCGCCGGGGTCAGCACGCGGCTGGTGGAGTCGAGCGGATCGACCGCCGGATAGATGCCGAGCTCGGAGATCGCGCGGCTCAGCGTGGTCGTCGCGTCCAAGTGGGCGAACGAGGTGGCGGGCGCCGGATCGGTAAGGTCGTCCGCCGGCACGTAGATCGCCTGCACCGAGGTGATCGACCCCTTGTTGGTCGAGGTGATCCGCTCCTGCAGCGCGCCCATGTCGGTCGACAGCGTGGGCTGATAGCCCACCGCCGAGGGGATGCGGCCGAGCAGCGCCGACACTTCCGAACCCGCCTGGGTGAAGCGGAAGATGTTGTCGACGAAGAACAGCACGTCCTGGCCCTCGACGTCGCGGAAATATTCCGCGTTGGCGAGACCCGAGAGGGCAACGCGCGCGCGGGCCCCGGGCGGCTCGTTCATCTGGCCGAACACGAGCGCGACCTTCGATCCTTCTTCGGTCGGGTTGCCGTCGGCATCCTTGGCGATCACGCCCGCGTCGAGGAATTCGTGATAGAGGTCGTTGCCCTCACGCGTGCGCTCGCCGACGCCCGCAAACACCGACACGCCGCCATGGCCCTTGGCGATGTTGTTGATCAGTTCCTGGATCAGCACCGTCTTGCCGACGCCGGCGCCGCCGAACAGGCCGATCTTGCCGCCACGCGCATAAGGCGCGAGCAGGTCGATCACCTTGATGCCGGTGACGAGAATCGACGCCTCGGTCGACTGGTCGACGAATTCGGGCGCCTTGTTGTGGATCGGGCCGGTCAGGTCCGACGCGACGGGCCCGCGCTCGTCGATCGGATCGCCGACGACGTTCAGGATGCGGCCGAGCGTCTTGGGGCCGACGGGCACGCGGATCTGCTGGCCGGTGTCGGTCACTTCGTGGCCACGCGTCAGGCCGTCGGTTGAGTCCATCGCGATCGTGCGGACGGTATTCTCGCCGAGATGCTGCGCTACTTCGAGCACCAGGCGGGCGCCCTGGTTGGTGTTTTCGAGCGCGGTCAGGATCGGCGGCAGATCGCCGTCGAACTGCACGTCGACGACGGCGCCGATCACCTGGGCGATGCGGCCGACATTGTTGGTGCCGAAGCTGATTGCGGGGGCGGTGGCCATGGGTGTTTCCTTGCCTTCGTGTCTGCTTAGAGCGCTTCGGCGCCCGAGATGATTTCGACCAGCTCGGTCGTGATCGCGGCCTGGCGGGTGCGGTTGTATTGGATCGAGAGACGGTTGATCATGTCACCCGCGTTGCGTGTGGCATTATCCATCGCGTTCATGCGGCTGCCCTGTTCGGACGCGGCATTTTCCAGCATCGCGCGGAACAGCTGGATCGCGATATTGCGCGGGAGCAGTTCCGCCAGGATCGATTCCTCGTCGGGCTCATATTCGACCGCCGCCGAAGTTGACGAAGTTGACAGCTGCGTATCGTTGGCGGGGATCGCGACCGGGATGATCTGAAGCTGGGTCGGCAGCTGGACCAGCGCCGACTGGAACTTGGCGAAGAACAGGTGCGCGATGTCGAACTCGCCCGCCTCGAACCGCGCGGTCAGATCGCGCGCGACCTCGAGCGCGTCGGTGAAGGCGACGTTCTTGATGTGGCTCTGGTCGACCTGGTGGACGATCTTGCCGGGATAGAGGCGCTGGAGGACGGCGCGGCCCTTCTTGCCGATCAGGTAGAAGCGGACGTCCTTGCCCTGCGCGATCAGATCGTCGGCCTGCTTGCGCGCGGCGCGGACGATGTTGGTGTTGAACGCGCCGGCAAGGCCGCGCTCCGATGTTGCGACCACCAGCAGGTGCTTCTGATCCGAACCGGTGCCGGCGAGCAGCTTCGGGCTGTTCGGGCCGATCGTCACCTTCGACGCGAGGCTTGCCATCACCGCGTTGAGACGCTCGGCATAAGGGCGCCCGGCCTCGGCCGCCTGCTGCGCGCGGCGCAGATTGGCGGCGGCGACCATCTTCATCGCCTTGGTGATCTTCTGGGTCGATTTGACCGAGCTGATCCGGTTCTTGAGCGCCTTGAGGCTGGCCACTGTCCCTACCTCTTCCTTCTTCCGTCACCCCGGCGAAGGCCGGGGTCCATCTCTCTAACCACGTACGGTGTCCCTCGTGAGTGAGAGACATGGGCCCCTGCCTGCGCAGGGGCGACGATGTGTTACGCGAACGTCTTGGCGAAGCTTTCGAGCGCGCTCTTGAGCTTGGCCTTGCTGTCGTCCGAAAGGTCCTTGCTGTCGCGGATCGCGGCGAGCACGTCGGCATGATCCGAACGGAGGTAAGCGAGCATCGCCGCCTCGTAGCGGGTCACGTCGCCGACCGGCAGCGCATCGATATAGCCGTTGGTGCCGGCGAAGATCGACGCGACCTGCTCCTCGAAGGGCAGGGGGCTGAACTGCGGCTGCTTCAGCAGCTCGGTCAGGCGCGCGCCGCGGTTGAGCAGGCGCTGGGTCGATGCGTCGAGGTCCGAGCCGAACTGCGCGAAGGCGGCCATTTCGCGATACTGCGCCAGCTCCAGCTTGATCGAGCCCGCGACCTTCTTCATCGCCTTGGTCTGCGCGGCCGAGCCGACGCGGCTGACCGACAGGCCGACGTTGATCGCCGGACGGATGCCCGCGTTGAACAGGTCGGTTTCGAGGAAGATCTGGCCGTCGGTGATCGA
>NZ_JBMDXG010000243.1:0-11194 GCF_048594985.1 Sphingomonas sp.
GCATCGCCAAGTTCGACCAGCTGGTCGAGGCGCAGCAGAACCGGACGCCGGGTAAGGCCCAGATCGTCATCCAGGTCCCCGAGCGCCTGGGTGGCAAGGTGATCGAGGTGGAGAACATCTCGAAATCCTATGGCGACAAAAAGCTGTTCGACGGGCTGTCGTTCATGCTGCCCGCGGGCGGTATCGTCGGCGTGATCGGTCCCAACGGCGCAGGCAAATCGACCCTGTTCAAGCTGCTGACCGGTCAGGAGCAGCCCGACAGCGGCACGATCGAGCGGGGCACCACCGTCCGCCTGGGCTATGTCGATCAGAGCCGCGACCATCTCGATCCCAAGAAGAACGTCTGGGAAGAGGTGTCGGAAGGCCATGATTACGTGAAGGTCAACGGCCACGACATGTCGACCCGCGCCTATGTCGGCGCGTTCAACTTCAAGGGTGCCGACCAGCAGAAGAACGTCGGCAAGCTGTCGGGCGGCGAACGCAACCGTGTCCACATCGCTAAGATGCTCAAGAAGGGCGGAAACGTCCTCCTGCTCGACGAGCCGACCAACGACCTCGACGTCGAGACGCTCGGCGCGCTCGAGGAGGCGATCGAAAATTTCGCCGGCTGCGCCGTGGTCATCAGCCACGACCGCTTCTTCCTCGACCGTCTGGCCACGCACATCCTCGCGTTCGAGGGTGACGGCCATGTGGAATGGTTCGAAGGGAATTTCGAAAGCTATGAGGAAGACAAGCGCCGCCGCCTGGGCGATGCCGCCGATCGGCCCGGCGCGGGGGCATACAAGAAGCTGACGCGCTAGGTCTGTGCCGTCCGACGGGTAGCCGGCGGACGGCAGCTTGCCTTCTAGCTGCGTGGGGAGGAGGGTGCGTGGCGATCGAAACTCTCTCCGAATGGCTGGAATCCGAGGGTATCGTGCCGGAGGCCTCCGGGCCCGGGGCGATCGCGGACGTGGCGCGTGTTCGCGATCTGCTGATTGCGGCGGCTCGGCGGGGCGAGGCGGTCAGCTATTCCGATCTGCTCGGCCTGCTCGGCCATCGTTTCACGCGCCCCAAGATGCGCGCGCTGTGCAAGACGCTGGAGGCGATTGACCGATCCGCCTCGGCAGTCGGCGAGCCCGGACTGGCGGTGCTGGTGGTGCGCGAGGGAGACCGGTTGCCGGGCCAGGGCTGGTGGACCGGCGTGGCCGAGGCGCGCGACTATCGCGGCAGCTGGACCGGCGAAGAGGCCCACGCCTTCGTGCGCGCGCTCCAGCAGCGCGTGTTCGACCATTGGGGCGCTGATCGATGATGGGACGCCTGCTCGCCTTCCTCATGCTGGCAATGTTCACGGCCGGTGCGGCGCGGGCTCAGGCCATGCGCGACATGGTGGCGGACTTTGACGCCTTCGCTGCCCGGACGGCAGGCATGGCGGAAGGGGCGCGGGTTGCGGCGTTCAAGCGCACGCTCGGGCCGATCCTGCCCGGTATCTATGATCCGACCTCCAGCGCGGGCGACAGGGCGGTGGCGCGTGCGCTTGCGCAATGGCCCGTCAAGCGCGGCGCCATTCTCGATGCGCGCGACCGCGCGCGTGCAGCCTATCGAACGGGCCTCGTTCGCTTCGGCCGGGCCTTTCCGGGATTTCGGCCGACCATGCCGGTCTACCTCATCCACTCACTCGGGCAGATGGATGGCGGGACGCGCGAGATCCGCGGTCGCGCGGTGCTGATGTTCGGCGCTGACGTGATTGCCGACATCCACGCTGGCGAGGCGATCGCGCCGCTGGTCGACCATGAGCTGTTCCACACCTACCACCAGCGCTTCTTTGCCGACTGCCCGCAATTGTGGTGCCCGCTGTGGGCGGAAGGACTTGCCACCTACGTGACGGTCAGCATGAACCCGAATGCGACCGACAGCGAACTCCTGCTCGATTATCCCGCACCGATCCGGGCCGCGACCGATGCACGAATGAGGCAGGCGCTGTGCCACGCCCGCGCCAATCTGGACACGACCGACGAGACGCTTCTGAGCAGCTTTACCGATGGCAGCCATAAAGGCGGACCATATCCGGCGCGCTTCGGCTATTATCTGGGATATCGGATCGCCGAACATATGGGCCGTGACCTGACGCTCGACCAGCTTGCCCGGCTCAAGCCGGCTGAGGTGCGCGACCGGATTGCACGCGCGATCGACAGCTATGGTCGTTGCGGGAACGCAACCGACTGATCCGTCGTTGCCTTATGATCAGGGAGAGCGATGATGGACGTTTCGAAGGGCAGAGTGGTCGAGCGCGTGGCGCGGGTGCTGGCCGGTCAGCGGCTGAGCGCGAACGCCAAGGGCGATGCCGCGTCGGCCGGTGCAGCGGTCGATGCCGAATGGCACAACCATGTCAATGACGCGATCGCCGTATTGAAGACGCTGCGCGAGCCCGACGCGCACATGGCGGCGGCCGGCGACCCGGCGGTGTGGGAACGGATGGTGCTCGCCGCGCTCGACGAGTCTAGCGGACCCGCCTGACGAAGGTCGCGCCGCCCTCGCGTCGCTCGGTCTGGAAATTGGGGATCGATTCCATCAGGTCCGACAGGCGCTTGAACCCGTAATTGCGCACGTCGAAGCTCGACCGGTTGCCCGCGAGCTGCCCCAGGCCGGACAGGCTGACGAAGCCCCGCTCGTCGCGCTTCGAGGCGTTGTATGCATCGACCAGCAGCTTGAGCAGTTCGGGATCGACGGCCGTCGCCCTGGGCCGCTCGGCCGGTGTCTCGGCCTCGGCGGGGGCCGGGTCGCCCGCCGGATGATCGAGCTTGCCCACGTCGATGAAGCGCGTGCAGGCCTGCCGGAACGCCTCCGGAGTCTTGTCCGATCCGAAGCCGTAGACGGGCAGGCCATCCTGCCGGATACGCATCGCCAGCGGCATGAAATCGCTGTCCGACGACATGATGCCGAAGCCCTGCACCCGGCCGCGGAAGAGCAGGTCCATCGCGTCGATCGTCATTTTCATGTCGGTCGCGTTCTTGCCCTTGGTCAGGTCGAACTGCTGCTGCGGCTCGATGCCGTGCTTCACGGTCATGTCGCGCCAGCCCTTCAGCGCGGGCTTCGACCAATTGCCGTAGACGCGCCGGACGTTGACCGTCCCAAGCTCGGCCAGAACGGTGAGGACGGGATCGAGATCGCGCGCCGACGCATTGTCGGCGTCGATCAGCAGCGCGACGTTGCGCGTGCCCGCTTCCTCAGTCATGCGCCGCATCCTTGGCCGGCGGGGCCAGCCCTGCGGGATCATTCGCCAGCACGGCCAGCGTCGCGGTCCACGCGGCGACATTCTGGCGAAGCTGCACGGGATCGATCTTGTCGAGCGTGTCGTCGGGCGTGTGGTGCAGATCGAAGTAGCGCGTGCCGTCCTGGCGCAGGTCGAACACCGCCGTGCCGGTCTGCGCGGTGGGCGCCACGTCGGTGCCGCCATGCGCGGCACTGCGCGAATAGGTGATGCCGAGCGGCGCCAGCGCCGTACCGAGCCGTGTGACCAGAGGCGCGCTGGCCGCGCCGGCGGTCACCGAATAGCTCCACACGCGATCGGCGCCGAAATCCGATTCGGCGACCGCCATGTGCCGTTCGGCGCCATGCGCCTTGGCATAGGCCTCGCCGCCATTGCCGCCGACCTCTTCCGCGCCGAACCAGACGATCCGGATCGTGCGGAGGGGGCGTCCAGCGTCCATGATCCGCTTGGCGGCGGCGGTGACGATCGCCACGCCCGACGCATCGTCGATTGCGCCGGTCCCCTGGTCCCAGCTGTCGAGGTGCCCGCCGATCAGGATCATGCCGGCGCTCGGATCGGTGCCCGGCACTTCCGCGATCAGATTGCCAGACTGCGCGCCCGGCGTGACGCGCGTCGCGATGTCGAGACGGAGCCGCACCGGCCGGCCGCGCGCCAGGATCCGCTCGATCTGATCGGCGTCGGGCGCGGATAGCGCGGCGGCGGGGATGGGGCGTGTGCCATCGGGAAAGCGGGTGACGCCGGTATGCGGCAGGCGGTGGCTGTCGGTGCCGATCGAGCGGATCACGACCGCCGCCGCGCCCTTCGCCGCGCCGAGCGCGGGGCCTTGCGTGCGGATTGCGCTCAATGCGCCGTAGCTCCCTCCATCCTGCTGCGCGCGCATGTGATGGGTGAGGTAGACGATCCGGCCGCGCACCGTATCGGCCGGGGCGGCACGCAGCGCCTCCAGCCCGTCAAATGCCACCAGCTCGGCGGTCAGGCCCCCCTTCGGCGTCGCGCCGCTATTGCCGAGCGCCGCGAGCGCCATGGACTGCGGGAAAGGCGCGACGATTTCTGCCGATGCGGGCCCACGTTCCCAGCGCGGCATCGTGAAACGCTCGACGCGGACGTTGGCAAAACCGAGCGCCTTCAGCTTGGCCGCGCCCCAATCAAGCGCGCGCAGCTCGGCATCGGTCGCGGCGAGGCGGGGGCCGATCTCGGTGGTCAGCCCCTCGGTGATCTCCCATGCCAGACCATCCTCGCGCGCGGCGGTATCGCGCAGCGCCGCGGCGTCGTGTGCCGCCTGGGCAGCGAACAGGGGAAGAATGGAGACGGACAGGAGCAGTCGGTGCAACATCGGCAGGAAGTCCTCGCGACGGGATAGGCCGCAACCTTTGCCATCGCGAGGACAGCACGACAATCGGCGTCGCCGACGGCCGCGCGGATCAATAGAAGTCGGCCGCGCTGGGCGGCGGCGTATCGCAGGCCCTGCGCTTGCCTTTCTTGCACGCCGCGACCTGCAGCCGCCATGCGGCCATGGCGTCGGCATAGGCGCTCTGCTGGCGCACGTAGCGGGCGTCGGTGCGATCGACCGCCGCGTCATGGCGCAGCAGCTCGGTCATATAGGCCTGACGATCGGCCTCGTACTGCGCCTGCGTCGCGGCATCCATCGCGTTACGCGCGCCGCTTTCCGCGGCCGCAGCATTGTTGAGCGTCGCCACGCGCGCCTGCGCGGCGGGATCGGTGGGCTGGCCCGCCGTGGTCGCGCTCCGATAGCCGCGCTGATACAGTTCGGCCGGGGTGCGGCCGGTCTGGGCGTCGGTCTCCTGCGCCGTGGCCGGGCCTGCCGCGATCGCACCGAGCATGAGCGCGGTGAACAGCGTCTTGCGCATCGTCACTCTCCTTGAACGTCTCGTGTGCCGGTCAAAACCCGGCCGGGCACACGCCGTTCCAAGGGGAGGGGGGCTCAAGCCGCCGGGGCATACTCCTGCTCGGCTTCGTCGAGCACATGGAGGACGCCGTCGGCGATCGCGAAATAGGCCCCGCGCAGGCGCAGCGTGCCCGCCTTCTCGCGCTCCGCTACGAACGGGAAGGTGCGCAGATTGGCGAGGCTGAGCTTGACGCCTTCGAGTTCCAGCGCGTGCGCCGCTTCGTCCGTCGTTCCGTGCGCGGCCACGACCTTGTCGCGCGCCGTGTCGAGCAGGTGGACCCAGTCCGCGATGAAGCCGCCCTCGCCCGGGGGCGCATCGCGAAAAGCGCGGACCAGCGATGCCTTGACGCCGCCGCACGCGCCGTGGCCCATGACCACGACCTCGGGCACCTCGAGCTGCGTCACCGCGAATTCCAGCGCGGCGGAGACGCCGTGATGGCCGGCGCTGGTTTCGAACGGCGGGACCAGGTTGGCGACATTGCGCACGACGAAGATCTCGCCCGGCGACACGTCGAAGATCTGCGCCGGATCGACCCGGCTGTCGGAACAGGCGATCACCATCACGCGGGGACGCTGGCCCTCCGCCAGCTCGGCCCAGCGCGCGCGTTGCTCCGCCCAGCCATGTTCCCGGAAACGCTGATAGCCTTCGATCAGGCCTTCGAAATCCGTATCGCTCATTCGCCTGGGGTACGGAGATGCACGCGCCGGTTCAACCCATGCACGCGACGAGGGGTGGCGGCTATGGGGTCGAGGCGCTATCTGCGCCCAATGAACGAGCCGTTGCCCATCCGCCCCCAGCGCGAACGCAAGCCCGACTGGATCCGCGTCAAGGCGCCCACCAGCCACGGCTTCAACGAAACGCGGCAACTCATGCGCCGCCTCAACCTCGCGACCGTGTGCGAGGAGGCGGCCTGCCCCAATATCGGCGAGTGTTGGACCAAGAAGCACGCAACCGTGATGATCCTGGGCGACACCTGCACGCGCGCCTGTGCCTTCTGCAACGTCAAGACCGGCATGCCGCGCGCGGTAGATCCGCTGGAGCCGCAGCATGTCGCCGACGCGGCGGCGGAAATGGGGCTGGAGCATATCGTCATCACCTCGGTCGACCGCGACGACCTGAAGGACGGCGGTGCCAGCCAGTTCGTGAAGGTGATCGAGGCGCTGCGCCGCGCGACCCCCGCGACCACGATCGAGATCCTGACCCCCGATTTCCGCAACAAGCACGAGGCGGCGGTCGAGGCGATCGTCGCCGCGCGGCCCGACGTTTACAACCACAATCTCGAAACCGTGCCGAGGCTGTATCCGACGATCCGCCCCGGCGCGCGCTATTACGCCTCGCTGCGCCTGCTGGAGCAGGTCAAGCGGCTGGATCCGTCGATCTTCACCAAGTCGGGCATCATGGTCGGACTGGGCGAGGAGCGGCTGGAGGTCCATCAGGTGATGGACGACATGCGGTCGGCCGACATCGATTTCCTGACAATGGGCCAATATCTCCAGCCGACGCCCAAGCATGCCAAGGTGGCCGAGTTCGTGACGCCGCAGGCCTTTTCGGCCTATGGCGCGATCGGACGCGCGAAGGGCTTCCTGCTGGTTGCGGCGACGCCGCTCACGCGGTCGAGCTATCATGCCGGCGACGATTTCGCGAAGATGAAGGCCGCCCGCGAGGCGCAGCTCCGGCAGAAGAGCCTTGCCCAGGCATAACGAGACGCGCCGGCTCCCTTACACCCCCGAGCAGATGTTCGATCTGGTGGCCGATGTCGGCCGCTACGGCGAATTCCTGCCCTGGGTGACGGCGGTCCGCGTGCGCGAGAATAGCGACACGGTGATGGTCGCGGACCTTCTGGTCGGCTTCAAGGCGCTGCGCGAGAAGTTCACGTCGCGCGTGACCAAGGAGCGGCCGGGCCACATCCATGTCGACTATATCGAAGGGCCGCTGTCGCACCTCCACAATGACTGGCGGTTCGCGCCGGACGGGGAGGGGGGCACTTTGGTCGACTTCTGCGTCGATTTCGCCTTCCGCAGCCGGATCTTCGAAGCGATTGCGGGGCAGGTGTTCGATCGCGCGTTGCGGCGGATGATCAACGCGTTCGAGGAACGCGCCGCCAAGCTCTACGGCGTGGCGTCATCCGCGCCGCCGGCCGGCGGCAACAGCAGTTCGAGCGCGCACAGCGCCGCCTGAAACCGCACGCCCGCCCGGCCAATATCGCCATAATGGCGCAGGTCGGTCACCGCATGTTCGGGATCGTCGCCCTGGCGCGCGCAGGCGAACACGACGGTACCGACCGGCTTCTTCTCGCTCCCGCCCCCCGGCCCGGCGATGCCGGTGATCGCGACCGCGATGTCGCTGCCCGACTTGACGGCGGCCCCCCGCGCCATCGCCCAGGCAGTGGCCAGGCTGACCGCGCCGAACGTCTCGATCACGTCGCGCGCGACGCCCAGCACCGCCATCTTGGCTTCGTTCGAATAGGTGACGAAGCCGGCGTCGAACACGTCCGAAGACCCCGGAATTTCGGTCAGCGCTGCGCTGACCAGCCCGCCGGTGCAGCTTTCTGCGACCGAGATGCGGCGGCCGGCGGCACGATTGGCGTCGATCACCCTGCGCGCAAGCGCGACGAGGTCGGCGGGCAGCAGGTCGTCAGCCACGCGGCGCTGCCCCGGCTGGCCGACAGACGTGGAGCATCCCCGCAATCCCCTTGTCCTTGCGATCCGCCACGGTCAGCGCGAGCACCGCGAGCCGGCCGATGGCCTGCCCGCTCAGCTGCGCCACATCCCCGATCGCACGATCCGCGATCCCGCAATCCTGGCGGCTGACCTGCTTGGCGAGCAGGTTGCCGAGCATGGGCTCGGCCAGCACGCGGATCGTGTCGGAATTCATGTCGGCCGGCATCGGCTGGCCCAGGAACTGGCTGAACAGGCTGGCGATCGCCCGGCGCGCGGTCGGCCACGCCGCCGCCGAATCCGCGCGATAGCGGTCGGCCAGCGCACCGGCATTGACAGTGATGTAGGCGGAAGACGGCAGTTCGGGGCCGCAACGCGCCGAAAGCTGCTGTACCAAGGTCGGCAAAGCGAAGGTGACGAGCGCCGCCGCCTGATCCTGCGGTACGCAGGGCGCGGTCTGCGCCGCCGCCATCGACGGGACCGAGGCCAGCATCAGGGCGATCGCCGCACGCTTCATCACAAGGTCTCCGGCAAACGGACGGTCGCGGCGGCCTGCGCGGCGATCCCCTCGCGTCGCCCGGTGAAGCCGAGTCTCTCGGTGGTTGTCGCTTTCACGCTCACCTTCGTTTCCTCCAGACACAGCAACTCTGCCACGCGCGCGCGGATAGCGGCGCGGTGCGGCCCGACCTTGGGCTGCTCACAGACAATGGTTAAGTCCACATGATCGATCCGCCCGCCCGCGCGGACGATCTTGTCGCGCGCGTACGTCAGGAACCGATGCGACGCGGCGCCACGCCATTGCGGATCGCTCGGCGGGAAATGCGTTCCGATATCGCCGTCGCCGATCGTTCCGAGCAGCGCGTCGGTCAGCGCGTGCAGCGCCACGTCCGCGTCCGAATGGCCGGCCAGCCCACGTGTATGCGCGACCTTCACGCCGCCGAGCCAGAGATGATCGCCCTCGGTGAAGCAATGCACGTCGAAGCCGAGCGCGGTGCGCGAGACGAGGCTGGCGGCCAGCCGCCGCTCGGCCGCCTCGAAATCCGTCTGATGCGTCAGCTTGTCCAGCAAGGGCGATCCTTCCACGATGGCGACCTCCAGCCCCGCCGCGCGCGCCACCTGCGCATCGTCCGTGGCCTCGCGCGTGGCATCCCATGCCGCGTGCGCGCGCCGGATCGCGTCGAGACGGAAAGCCTGCGGCGTCTGCACGCGCACGATCCCGTCGCGCGGGACGACCGGTCCGAGCGAGGTGTCCGCGCGCGCCAGCGTGTCGACGGTAGGGAGGACCGGCACCGCGCTGGGGGCGTGGACAAGCGCGTCGATTAGCCGGTCGACCACCTCGGCCGGCAGGAAGGGACGGGCGGCGTCGTGGATCAGCACATGATCGCCCGAAATCGCGGCCAGCCCCGCCGCCACGGACTCACGCCGGCTTGCCCCGCCGATCACCGGATCCTCCAGATCGCGGTCGCCGACTGCCGCGCGATAGGCCGCGTCCTGATCTTCGCCGATCACCACCCGTACGGCGTCGATCCGGGGATGGCCGACAAGCGCGTCGATCGCATGTGCCAGCACGGTCTTGCCGCCAAGCGTGCGGAACTGCTTGGGCAGGCCTGCGCCAGCCCGCACTCCCTGTCCGGCGGCGACGATCAAGGCGGTGGTGCGAAGGGCCATTGGGGGCGGGCGCTTAACGCGTCACGCGGTCCCTGTCATGCGGCATGCGCCTTGCGCAGCGCCCCGCCCAGCAGACGGAACTCTTTGTCGCGCGGCGAGCCGTTACGCCAGACCAGTGCGATCCGCCGCGACGGATGGTCGGCCGCTAGCGGGCGCGCCACCACGTCGGTATGGTCGAGGATGCCGGCATCCACCGCCATCTGCGGCAGCATCGTGACCCCCAGGCCGTTGTCGACCATCTGCACGAGCGTGTGGAGCGAGGTGCCCATCATCGCCGCCTCCGCGCGCAATTCCGGGCGGTTGCACGCAGCGAGCGCATGGTCCTTCAGGCAATGCCCGTCTTCCAGCAGGAGCAACTGGCTCTCGTCGATCGCGCTCGACGGCACGACATCGGGCAGGTTCTCCGCCTGCGCGCGCGGATAGGCAACCATCAGCCGGTCGTCGAACAGGTCCTCATGCTCGATGTCGCCGCAGGCGAAGGGCAGCGCCAGCAACACGCAATCGACATGCCCACGATGAAGCGATTCGCACGCCGCACCCGACGTTTCCTCACGCAGATAGAGTTTGAGCTCGGGCCATTCCTCGCGCAGCCGGCTGAGCACGCGGGGGAGCAGGAAGGGGGCGATGGTCGGGATCACGCCCATCCGCAATTCGCCCGACAGGGGCTTTCCGGCGGCGCGGGCAAGATTCGCCAGTTCCTCCGCCTCGCGCAGGACGCGTTCGGCCTTGGCCGCCATCTTGAGGCCGAGCGGGGTGAAGCGCACCACCCGTCGCGTGCGTTCGACGAGGACGACGCCGAGCAGCGACTCCAGTTCGCGCAGCCCGGCGGACAGCGTCGACTGGGTGACGAAACAGGCCTCGGCCGCACGCCCGAAATGGCCCGTGTCGCGCAGCGCGACCAGATATTGAAGCTGCTTGAGGGTCGGCAGGAAAACGCTCATTCATCGTCCTAATCGATCAATGCGTGTCAAATAATCGATTTGCCTTGATATCGCCACCCCGGCAAAGAGCGTGGCGACGCTTTCACCCCTACTCAGGAGACAAATGCATGTTGACCGTCGGCGACAAGTTCCCCGCAATCACGGTTCCGGTCCAGCAGGGCGTGTCGGCGCTCCCCGCCGGCGAGACGCTCGACCTCGCCGAAACCAACGGCAAGTGGAAGGTCGTGTTCTTCTGGCCGAAGGACTTCACGTTCATCTGCCCGACCGAGATCATCGGCTATGGCGAGCTGAAGAACGACCTGGCGGATCGCGACGCGGTGCTGATCGGCGCCTCGACCGACACCGATTTCGTCCACTTTGCGTGGCGCAAGTCGGACGAGCGCCTGGCCAATTGCGACTTCCCGTGGATCGCGGACAACAAGAAGGAACTGGCGAACGCGCTCGGCATCGTCGCGCCGGACGCCGGTGTCGCCTATCGTGCGACCTTCATCGTCGATCCGCACAACGTGATCCAGCATGTCACGGTCAACGGCCTCAACCAGGGCCGCAACCCGGCCGAGGCGATCCGCGTGCTCGACGCGCTCCAGACCGACGAGCTCTGCCCGTGCAACTGGCAGCAGGGCGAAGAGGTGCTGAAGCCCGCCGCCTGATCCGGTTCACGACTGACACTATCGGGGCGCGGGCGGCGATCGCATCGCCCGCGCCCTTTTCTTTGCCTTCAGGAGATGCCCCATGTCGCTCCGCGAATTTTCCGATGCCCTGCCCGATTATGCC
>NZ_JBMDXG010000244.1:0-5520 GCF_048594985.1 Sphingomonas sp.
GTCCGCTATGAGTTTACGAGTGTAAGTGTTGTAACCCTGCAGGGACCAAATGCCCTGCAGGGTATAGTCTATTCAGGCACTAGCACGCTTTGCCCCGAATTCCGGACGTATGATTTTTCCGCCGTCGCGTAGCTTGTCGAGATGATCGGACCAATGCTGCATCATGATGACCCGCTCGTCCCAGTATTCGCCGCGCGCGTAAGCGCGACGCACTTGATTGGTGTCCACATGCGCGAGTTGGCGCTCGATCGCGTCGGGGTTCCACTGGCCCATTTCGTTGAGAAGCGTGGCCATCGCCCGGAAGCCGTGTGCGGTCATCTGATCTGTTGTGTAGCCGAGCTTGCGCAGGCCTTGGTTGACGGCGTTCTCCGACATCGCCTTCCGGGGCTTGCCGAGACAGGGGAACAGGAATTTCCACCAGTGCGTGTGCTCGTGAAGCTCCTTGAGCATCGCGACAACCTGCCTAGATAGCGGCACCCGATGAGGCCGCCGCATCTTCATGCGCTCGGCTGGATGAACCAAGTCGCCTCCTCGAAGTCGATGTCTGTCCACTTGGCCTGCCGAAGTTCGCCGGGTCGCAGCAGCACGTGCGGCGAAAGCCGCATCGCCATGACGGTCACTTTGTGCCCGCTGTAGCCTTCTATCGCCCTGAGCAGCGCGCCGACTTCGGACGGTCGCGTGATGGCCGCGAAATGCTTCACCTTGGGCACGGCGATCGCGCCCCGCAGGTCGGCGGCGACATCTTTGTCGCACCGGACTGTTGCTACGCCATAGCGGAAGACACGGCTCAAGACGCTTCGCATCCGTCGCGCGCTCTCATAGGCACCGGTCGCCTCTACCTTGCGGAGGACTGCGAGCGCCTCATGCGGCGTGATCTGCGCGATCGGAATGATGCCGATGAGCGGATAGGCCTTGTCGAGCAACCAGCTGATCTTGTCGATCGTCACCGTCGCTAGACCGTCCCGCTCGCACTTTATCAGCCACTCCCTGGCCACCGCTTCGAACGTGTTGGCTGCGGCATGTTTGGCTGCGATCCGTGCGCGCTTCTTCTCGAGCGCCGGGTCGATCCCGTTGGCAACCAGCTTTTTCGCGTCGTCGCGCCGCAGACGGGCATCGGCGAGGCTGATCTGCGGCCAGCCGCCGAGGTGGAGCGTCTTCTGCCTGTCGAGAAAACGGTATCGGAAGCGCCAGAGCTTTGATCCGTTTGGTTGGATGATGAGGTAGAGGCCTTGAGAATCGGAAAGGCTCCAAGCCTTCTCTCTCGGCTTGGCCGCATTGATCTGGATGTAGGTCAGCATGGTCGTTTTCCCAGCAAAGCCGGGTCGATCCGAGAGCCCCAAAAAGAGCAACATTTGTTGCCGCTGCTGGTGCTCTTGGCCGGATTTCGCCGGACGGTGTCTGGCGATTCTCGGTCTAAAAATGCTGTGAAACCAGCCGCTTACTGGACGCTGCTGGACGTATCCAGAGCCAGTATTGGTGCCCAGAAGAGGACTCGAACCTCCACGACCTTGCGATCGCCAGCACCTGAAGCTGGTGCGTCTACCAATTCCGCCATCTGGGCACGGGGTAGGCGGCGGCCTTTAGGTGCGCAGGCGGCGGCTTGTCAACGGGTTGCGAAGCCTTGCGTGCGTCGGGCCGCGCGGGCATTGGGTGGCGTGAGCGTGCGCAGCATGGAATGACCTGAGATGAAGAAGCTTGTGACGGTGTTCGGCGGCGGCGGCTTTCTCGGCCGCTATGTGGTGCAGGAGCTGTTGCGGACGGGCGCGCGCGTGCGCGTGGCCGAGCGCAATCCGCTCGACACCGTACATCTGAAGCCGCTGGCGGGGCTTGGCCAGGCGCAGGCGGTGCCGGCCGACATCACCAAGCCCGCCACGATCGCGTATGCGGTGCGGGACGCGGACGCGGTGATCAACCTTGTCGGCATTCTGAAGGGCCGGTTCGAGACGGTCCATGTCGACGGGGCGAGCGCGGTCGCCGAGGCCGCCGCCCGTGCCGGTGCGACCCGCCTGGTCCATCTGTCGGCGATCGGTGCCGATGCGGGCGCGGCGTCGGCTTACGCCGCGTCGAAGGGACGCGGCGAGGCGGCGGTGCGCGCGGCCTTCCCCCGCGCCACGATCATCCGCCCCTCGATCCTGTTCGGGGCCGAGGATCAGTTCGTGAACCGGTTCGCCTGCATGATGTCGGTGGCGCCGGTGATGCCGGTGGTCCGCCCCGACGTGCGCTTCCAGCCGGCCTGGGTCGTGGATGTCGCGCGCGCGATTGCCGCGGCCGCGCTGACGGAGGGGCATGAGGGCAAGGTGTTCGAGCTCGGCGGGCCGCAGCAGATTTCGATGATTGAGCTTCATCGCTGGGTCGGCCAGGCGATCGGGCGCACGCCGTCGCTGATCGCGCTGCCCGATCCGATCGCGGCGGGGCTGGCGCGGTTCGGCGGATGGCTGCCCGGTGCGCCGATCACGCAGGATCAATGGCTGATGCTGCAGCGCGACAACGTGGTGTCGCCCGACGCGGAGGGCTTTGCCACGTTCGGTATCGATCCGGTGCCCTTGGCGGCGGTCGCGCCGCAGTGGCTGGTTCGATATCGCCGACAGGGCCGTTTCAGCCTCAACGCGCCCGCCTGAGCCAAGACGCGCATGGACATTCTGACACCCGTCCTGCTCGGCATCGTCGAGGGGCTTACCGAATATCTGCCGGTTTCATCGACAGGGCACCTGATCCTCGCCAGCGCGCTGCTTGGCTACGATGCGGAAACGTGGGCGGTATTCAACGTCGTGATCCAGCTCGGCGCGATCCTGGCGGTGGTGGTGCTGTACTGGCGGACCTTTTGGGCCGTGCTGATGGGCATGGTCCGTCGCGATCCCAAGGCGTGGCGCTTCGTTCGTAACGTGGCGGTCGGTTTCATGCCGGCGGCGCTCATAGGTTTGGCGTTGCATAGCCAGGTGGAGGCGTTGCTGGGCCGGGCCGACGTGGTCGCGATGGCGCTCGTCATCGGCGGGGTCGCCATCCTGCTGGTGGAGCGCTTTGCAAAGCCCGGCGATGTGGTGGGGGTGGCCGACATGCCGTTGCGCACGGTGATCGGCGTCGGCCTGATCCAGTGCATTTCCATGGTCCCGGGCGTGAGCCGGTCGGGCGCCACGATCCTGGGAGCGGTGAGCCTGGGCGTCGAGCGGCGGACGGCGGCCGAATTCAGCTTCTTCCTCGCCATCCCCACGATGCTGGGCGCGACCACGCTCGAACTGGCCAAGAACCACGAGGCGCTGACCGCGTCGGGTGGGGTGGGGTGGGGCTCGATCGCGATCGGGTTCGTCGTGTCGTTCGTCGTCGCGATCGCGGTGATCCGCGCCTTCGTCGCCTTCGTGGGGCGGCACGGCTTCGCCCCGTTCGGCTGGTATCGTATTGCCGCCGGGGCGCTTGCACTCGTGTGGCTCGCAAATCGATAGGGTGCAAAACGGACCGATTATTTGCGAGGAATTCGCATTATTCTTAAATTCGGACGATTAGGTTAGAAATAAGGGGCAGCAATTCTGTCCTAACCACGTTTTTGCTCGTGACTCGCCTGCTTTTCCTCGTCATCCAGCCGGGGAAGGGTGATGCACATGGCTGGAATGTTGAGTTTCCCGCTCGTCGAGCAGGATTATCCGGAAAAGCGCGCCCCCGGGGAGCGCGCGGGTGACTTCGCGGAAATCTCGCGCGCCTTCGCGACGGAAAAGGCCGAGGAGCAATCGTCGCGATGCTCGCAATGCGGCGTGCCTTACTGCGCCAATCATTGCCCGCTCCACAACCACATCCCCGACTGGCTGCGGCTGACGGCCGAGGGGAGGCTGCGGGAGGCATATGAACTCAGCAACGCCACGTCGACGATGCCTGAGATTTGCGGCCGCATCTGCCCGCAGGATCGGCTGTGCGAAGGCAATTGCGTGATCGAGTTTTCGGGCCACGGCGCGGTCACGATCGGTTCGATCGAGAAGTTCATCACCGATACCGCGTGGGAGCAAGGCTGGGTCGAGCCGATCATGCCCGCCGCCGACCGGGGGCAGTCGATCGGCATCATCGGCGCCGGCCCCGCCGGCCTCACCGTGGCGGATCTGATGCGGTCGCGCGGATATGAGGTCCATGTCTACGACCGGCACGACCGGATGGGTGGCCTGCTGACCTATGGCATCCCTGGCTTCAAGCTGGAGAAGGACGTCGTGATGCGCCGGGTCGATCGGCTGCGTGACGGCGGCGTCGTCTTCCACGAGAAATTTGAGGTGGGCCGCGATGCCAGCCTGGCTGAATTGCGTCAGCGCCACGACGCGGTCGTGGTCTGCACCGGCGTCTACAAGCCACGCGCGATCCGCGCGCCGGGCGTTGGCGCCAGCGGCGTTGTAGAGTCACTCGACTATCTGACGGCGTCGAATCGCAAGGGCTTCGGCGACGCGGTGGCGGACTATGATGAAGGCCGGCTCAACGCCGCCGGCAAGCATGTCGTCGTGGTCGGCGGCGGCGACACCGCAATGGATTGTGTGCGCACCGCCGTGCGGCAGGGCGCGGCCTCGGTCCGCTGCCTCTATCGCCGCGACCGTGCCAACATGCCCGGCAGCCAGCGCGAGGTGAAGAACGCGGAGGAGGAGGGGGTCGAGTTCGTCTGGCTGTCCGCCCCCGACGCGTTCCATGACGCGGGCGGCACCGTGGCGGGCGTCAACGTGGTGCGGATGCGACTGGGCGAGCCCGACGCAAGCGGCCGCCGCGCGCCCGAGCCCGAGCCGGGCAGCGAGTTCCGCATGGAGGCCGACCTGGTCGTCAAGGCGCTCGGTTTCGATCCCGAGGAATTGCCCAAGCTGTTCGACGCGCCGGAGCTGGCGGTTACGCGCTGGGGCACGGTGCGGGTCGATCACAAGACGATGATGACCAGCCTGGACGGCGTGTTCGCCGCCGGCGACATCGTGCGTGGCGCGAGCCTGGTGGTGTGGGCGGTGCGCGACGGCCGCGATGTGGCCGAGCGGATGCACGAATATCTGAAGGCGAAGGCGCGCACGGGCCAGGCCGAGAAGGTCGCCGCGTGAGAGCCGTCGCGATCCTCGGCGCGATGCTGCTGGCCGCCGGCGCGCGCCGGGCAGGGCGTGGCCGAGGCGCGCACGCTGATGCGCGTGATGCGTGCCGAGGAGGTGATCCGCCGGACGCTCGACACGCAGATGAAGGCGCTCGCGCCCGGAATGACCGACCAGATCTTCCGGTCGGGCGCGTTTCCGGCCGAACTGGCGAACGACGCGGACTTTCGCGCCATCCTCCAGCGCCATCTCGAACGGATCATGGCGGTGGTGGGCGACCAGACGAAGACCGCGCTGCCGCAGATCGTCGAACAGATGACCGCCATCTATGCGCGCGAATTCACGCCCGCCCAGATCGGCGACATGACCGCATTCTATCGCACCCCCACGGGGCAGGCGCTGCTCGAAAAGACGCCCGCCATCACGGCGGATGTCGCCAAGCAGACAAGCGACCTGATCATGGGCCCGCTCATGCAGACCCTGCAAGCCGAAA
>NZ_JBMDXG010000245.1:0-7505 GCF_048594985.1 Sphingomonas sp.
GGCGCTCGAGCTGTTCAAGCCGTTCATCTACGCGCGTCTCGATGCCAAGGGTCTGTCCATGACCCTGAAGCAGGCGAAGAAGTGGGTCGAGAAGGAGCGCAAGGAAGTCTGGGACATTCTGGACGAAGTGATCCGCGAGCACCCGGTTCTGCTGAACCGTGCGCCGACACTCCACCGTCTGGGCATCCAGGCGTTCGAGCCGGTGCTGATCGAGGGCAAGGCGATCCAGCTCCACCCGCTGGTCTGCTCTGCGTTCAACGCCGACTTCGACGGCGACCAGATGGCCGTCCACGTTCCGCTGAGCCTCGAGGCGCAGCTGGAAGCGCGCGTCCTGATGATGTCGACCAACAACATCCTCTCGCCCGCGAACGGCAAGCCGATCATCGTGCCGTCGCAGGACATGGTGCTGGGTATCTATTACCTCTCCATGATGAAGGAAGGCGAGCCGGGCGAGGGATCGCTGCTGGGTGACATGACCGAGGTGCACCAGGCGCTCAACGCCGGCGCGGTCACGCTGCACACGAAGATCATCAGCCGCGTTCCGCAGACCGACGAGGAGGGCAAGACCTACCTCAAGCGCTTCGAGACGACGCCGGGCCGCATGCTGCTCGGCGAGACGCTGCCGAAGAGCCACAAGGTTCCGTTCGAGACGATCAACCGCCTGCTGACCAAGAAGGAGATCGGCGACGTCATCGACACCGTCTATCGCCACACCGGCCAGAAGGAGACGGTGCTGTTCGCGGACGGCATCATGGCGCTCGGCTTCCGTCACGCCTTCAAGGCGGGTATTTCGTTCGGCAAGGACGACATGGTCATCCCCGCCGCGAAGGAGCCGCTGGTCGAAGAGACGCGCACGCTCGTGAAGGATTACGAGCAGCAGTATCAAGACGGCCTGATCACCCAGCAGGAAAAGTACAACAAGGTGATCGACGCCTGGTCGCGCTGCGGCGACCGCGTGGCGAACGAGATGATGAAGGAAATCCAGGCCGTCAAAAAGAATGACGACGGCCGGGAGAAGGACATCAACTCGATCTACATGATGGCCCATTCGGGTGCGCGTGGTTCGCAGGCGCAGATCAAGCAGCTGGCCGGCATGCGCGGCCTGATGGCCAAGCCGTCGGGCGAGATCATCGAAACGCCGATCATCTCGAACTTCAAGGAAGGTCTGACCGTCCTTGAATACTTCAACTCGACCCACGGCGCCCGCAAGGGCCTCGCGGACACCGCGTTGAAGACGGCGAATTCGGGCTATCTCACCCGTCGTCTGGTCGACGTGTCGCAGGATTGCGTCGTCGTCGAGCTCGATTGCGGAACCGAGCGGGCGCTGGAAATGCGCTCCATCGTCCAGGGCGGCTCGACCATTGCCTCGCTTGGCGAGCGCGTGCTGGGCCGCACCACGGCCGAGGACGTGGTCGACAGCAAGAATGGCGAGACGGTCGTCGCGCACGGCACGCTGCTCGACGAAGCGATGGTGGCGAAGCTGGAGGAAATCGGCGTCCAGGCGCTCAAGATCCGCAGCCCGCTGGTTTGCGAGTCGAAGGGCGGCGTGTGCGCGGCCTGCTACGGGCGTGACCTTGCCCGCGGTACGCCGGTGAACATCGGTGAGGCTGTGGGCGTCATCGCGGCGCAGTCGATCGGTGAGCCGGGCACGCAGCTGACGATGCGGACCTTCCACATCGGCGGCGCGGCGCAGCTCAACGAGCAGTCGAACCTCGAGGCGGTGGCCGACGGCAAGGTCGAGTTCCGTGGCCTGCCGACGATCGTCAATCCGCGCGGCCAGCGCATCGCGCTCAGCCGTTCGGCGGAAATCGCGATCGTCGACATGGACGGACGCGAGCGTTCGACCCATCGTCTGCCCTACGGTGCGCAGCTGCTGATCGACGACGGGCATATCGTGTCGAAGGGCGACCGCATCGCGCAGTGGGATCCGGCCTACATGCCGGTGATCACCGACAAGAAGGGCATGGTCCGGTTCCAGGACCTGATCGAGAACCGCACCGTCCGCGAGGAATCGGACGAGACGACCGGCCTCACCCAGCGCGTGGTGATCGAGGACCAGGGCCGCTCTAAAAAGGAGGACCTGCGTCCGCGCATCACCCTGCTCGACGAGGGCTCGGGCGAGGCGGGCGTCAGCCGCCTGGCGCCGGGCGCGGTCATCGCGGTCGAGGACGGGCAGATGGTCGAGGCCGGCGAGGTGCTGGCGCGCGTTCCGCGTGAAGCGGCGCGTACCCGTGACATCACCGGCGGTCTGCCGCGCGTCGCCGAGCTGTTCGAGGCGCGCAAGCCGAAGGAGAACGCGATCATCGCCAAGGTCTCCGGCCGGGTCGAGTTCGGCAAGGATTACAAGGCCAAGCGCAAGATCATCATCCGTCCGGACGATGGATCGGAGCCGGTCGAGTATCTGGTGCCGAAGTCGAAGACGATCGACGCGCAGGAAGGCGACTACGTCAAGCGTGGCGACAATCTGATCGGCGGCAGCCCGGATCCGCACGACATTCTGGAAGTGCTCGGGATCGAGCCGCTTGCCGAATATCTCGTGTCGGAAATTCAGGAGGTCTATCGTCTGCAGGGCGTGAAGATCAACGACAAGCACATCGAGACGATCGTCCGTCAGATGCTGCAGAAGGTCGAGATCACCTTCGCCGGCGACACCACCCTGCTCCCCGGCGAGCAGGTGGATCGCGAGGAGATGGACGAGATCAACGCCAAGCTCGAAAAGGGGCAGGCGCCCGCACAGGGCAAGCCGATCCTGCTCGGCATCACCAAGGCCTCGCTCCAGACGCGCTCGTTCATCTCGGCCGCGTCGTTCCAGGAGACGACCCGCGTGCTGACCGAGGCTTCGGTGCAGGGCAAGGTCGACAGCCTGAACGGCCTGAAGGAGAATGTGATCGTCGGCCGCCTCATCCCCGCCGGCACCGGCGCAGGCATGAACCGGCTGCGCGTCACCGCCTCCTCGCGCGACGCGGCGCTCCGCGCCTCGCAGCGCAGCCTGCAGGCCGCGATCGTCGCGCCGAAGAACGCGGCCGAGGAGCATGCCGCCGAACTCGCGCGTACGCCGCGTGACTCGGGCGGCGCGGGCCAGGACCCGCTGGCGGAGGTCGCGCCCAGCGGACACGGCACCGACGCCGATGCTGGCGAATATCTGAACAACTGAGGCGCATCGCGCTGAGGTGAAGACTGTGCCGTCGCTCCCCGGAGCGGCGGCATTTTCTTTTTGGGGTCCGCTGCGTCTGCAACCGTATCTGCTCCGCAACGTGCGGATGGCGGACCCCACTTTCGCCGATTGACAGAAGGCGTGCGAGAGCGCCGGATACGGGCATGATCCGTCTCCTGCTCCTGCCTGTCATGCTTCTTGCCCTGACGGGTTGCGTGCGGACCGTGGCCAACGTCGTCACCTTTCCGGTGCGTGCGGCGTCACAAGGGGTGGATTGGGCCACGACCAGCCAGGACGAGGCCGATCGCAATCGCGGGCGCGAGATGCGCAAGCAGGAAGAGCGTCGCGCGCGTGAGGAACGCAAGCGAGCGAAGCGGGAGCGGGCGGCCAGCAGCGCGCGGTCGGACGAGGCGCCCGACGGCCGATAGAATGGAATCCGAAAGACCCGTCATTCATGTCGGCGTAGCGGGCTGGTCGATCCCTTCGGCGGTCGCGGGTGCGTTCGGATCGGCGGGCAGCCATCTCGAGCGCTACGCCACGCGTTTTTCCGCTGTCGAGATCAACAGCAGTTTCTATCGTCCGCATCGGCGCGCGACCTACGAACGCTGGGCGGCAAGCGTGCCGGACGACTTCCGGTTCGCGGTCAAGCTGCCGCGCACGATCACGCACGAGCGGCGGCTATGCGATTGCGGCGATCTGCTGCGGCGCTTTGCCGACGAGATTGCCGGGCTCGGCGGGAAGCGCGGCCCGGTTCTGGTCCAGCTTCCGCCAAGCCTCCGGTTCGACCACGATGTCGCGCGCGCCTTCTTCGAGGAAGCCGGCACCGTCTTGGGCGGGCCGCTGGTATGCGAGCCACGTCATGCGAGCTGGTTCGACGGGGCGGCCGATGCGCTGCTGGTTGAGCTAGGGTTTGCGCGCGTCGCCGCCGATCCCGCCTTGGTGCCTGGAGCATCCTTGCCCGGCGGGTGGCGGCGTCTCGCCTATTTCCGGCTGCACGGCTCGCCGGACATCTACAGATCCGACTATTCCCCGGCCGCGATCGGGCAGCATGCCGCGACAGTGCGCGCGCTCGTGGCTGACGGTGCGGACGTGTGGGTGATATTCGACAATACCACCCTCGGGAAAGCGCCGGCTAACGCGCTCGCGCTGATCGACCGGCTCGCTTAGCTGGTCTGTCCATGCGCGGCAGACTGTCGCCGTCCTTTAAAAAGGCTGCAAAAACCGAAAGCGCGGCCGAGATTTTTGGCGGATTTCTGGTCGGGGAGACAGGATTCGAACCTGCGACCCCCTGGTCCCAAAGCAAGAGGTATCGGCAGATTTTCGCGGGGTTGTGTGTAAACCTCCGCTCAAATCGGGCCTTTTACGTCAATAGCTTAGCCTTTCTGTGTAAACCGTTTCAGGCTTCCGACCATCCCGACCACGCCTGGTGGGACGAGCCTTACTCAGGCTTGCCCGTGAAGCGGGAGGGGCGGTGATGGGGATCCACCAAAGCCAGCTTGCTCCGGCAGCAAACAAATTTCACGTCGGCAACGGTGATGATGGCAAGCACTACTGGCTGACGCCGCCGGATATTTATCGCGCGCTCGACGTGCGGTTCAGTTTCGATTTCGATCCGTGCCCATTCCCCAAGCCAGACGGCTTTGATGGCCTGACCTGTGAATGGGGCCAATCGAGCTACGTCAATCCACCATTCGGCTCGATCCTGCACCAGGGACCGGGCGACAAAGCCCCCAAGAAAAAGGGACCGACTGCGTGGGCGCGGAAGGCGATCGAGGAACAGAACAAGGGCAAGCGGGTCGTGCTGGTCTATCCCGTGGATAAGTGGCTCCTGATGCTGCTCGCGGCAGGCGCGAAGGTCGAGAATCTTGGTGACGTTCGCTGGCGAGCCACAGAAGACGGATCCGAGGGTAAGGGCACAGGGCGGCATATCGCCTGCTTCATTCTGGAACCCAAGGACACCCCTTCCGCCGGGCTGCCGGGGGAGGGGCGGTGATGGGTCCGCTCCTAAAACACGGAGCGGACCCACGTTAACGCCTGCGAAATTCGCGGACGACGGCCATGATAGCCATGACCCACTCTGGGATCGAGCAAAGTGCATCGTGAAGCATGCTAGGTTTCCAGCATGTCACAGTCGACTGCAACGAGTTTCGAATGATAGCGCTATCGCGGAGGCCATCCGGCCTAATCTGCGGAAGAGCTCGACAAGGACGCTATCCCCGATCCCGGGCGGCGCGTCGGACCTTGAGCGTTATCCAAGTCAGATAATGTCCTGCGCAAAGTGGGATGTCAATACTTGGCGTACTGCTATCAACTTCCATTGCAGAACACACCGCGAACAAATACCCTGCCACCATGCGTATCCGAGTCGTCCCCCAAGCCACCGAACAGCAGGCCCGAGCGAACCTGGGGAGGCTGGTCCAAGAGCGACACGAGGACTGCGCCGGCCTGTCGCGGCTGATCGGACGGTCGCCCGGGTACGTGGGCCGCTACCTGCGCGGGTCGCCCAAGGTGCTGGCGGAGCGCGATCGAGGCATCCTGGCGGAGTATCTCGGCATACCGGAGCAGCAGCTTGGGGCTCCGATGTGAGAAATGCCGGCACGGGTACGCCGCACGCTCGGCACTCTTATCGACTGCGGCATGACGGCGCGCGTCTCATGCACGGAGTGCAAGCGCCTTAGGGAAATCGACATCCCGGCGCTGATCGAGAAAGTGGGGCCGGAATACAGCTTGTGGAACCGCCGGTGTCGGTGTCGCCTTAAGAAGGACTGCCCCGGATGGAACCGGTTCTTCATCGGGCCGGGCTGGTTCACCAAGTCCTATGACGAGCAGACCGAGATGCGCTGGATCGAGGAGGATTGGAAGGAGCGGAAGGCGGCGGCGGAAAGAGAGAAAGAATGACCGACGATCTGACATTCCCCGAACCAGAGTTCGAGCCCGTCTCGACACAGGTGGATCTCGACGGCGCGACCTACACTGTAATCGTCGAAGCAAACGCGATCCACGCGCTCTGGGGCGCTGGCACCGGGCCTCAGACCGGGCCCGAGATTGTCGCGCAGAACATGCGGATCATTGCGGCCATGGTGGCCGAGCGCGTCGCCGAAGGGCCGCTAAGCGAGCCGTTCGTTATCACTGACGCTGATCTGGATATGTGATCCAAGCTATTGCGGACCGCCGGCTACTTCGTGTCTGCTGCCGCTCATGTGTAACCGCGCCCGCCTGTCGACCGAGCCCGAGACGCTTCACGCCACGTTCGATGCGCTCTGGGCCGACGCCATCCCGAACCGCTTCCCGGTTGAACTGACGCCCAAGTCGCTGGCGCCCGTAATCCGAACGGGCGACGCCGGCCGCGTGTTCGACCTGATGAGCTGGGACGTGCTCGGCGGGGGCGCCAAGTGGCCGATGACGAACGTGCGCAATCTCGGCCTGCCGCAATGGCGACGCCTCGCCGCCAATCCCGAGAACCGCTGCCTCGTTCCGCTGACCGAGTTCTGCGAATGGACGCCGGAGCCGATCGACCTGGGCGACGGCAAGAAGCCGATTCGGGGCGAGATGTGGTTTGACGTGACGGACCAACCGACCTTTGCCGTCGCCGGCTTCTGGCAGCATCTGGCGGAAGGGCGAAAGGGCTTCACAATGGTCACGTGCGACCCGAACGAGCTCGTCGAGAAGATCCATCCCAAGGCCATGATCACGATCCTGCGACCGGAGGATCATGAGCGGTGGCTGACGGGCAGCTATGACGACGTGGTGGCGCTCCAGCGGCCTTACCCCGCCGAGCTCATGACGGTGCGCGGGCCGGAATTTCCGACGCGGAAGGTGGCGGCGCCGACGTTGCTCTAGCGTTCGGACGACGCCAGCTGCGCCACGGCCGCACTCAACTCGCCGCTCATCCGCACGATCTTGCCCTTGAGCGCATCGAACTGGCTGACCCGCGCCCCTCGCACGACCGGCTCGGCCGCCGTGCCCTTGACCGCGAAGTACCCGTTCTTCGTCGGCGGCGACGACCAGGCGAACCAGCACGCCTCCTCGGCACCGATCGCTCGCGCCTGTGCCTGAATACCTTCGGCGATGACCGCCGCACGCGGGTCGCGCTGCAACCGGGTGACGAACTCGATGAGCTCGGCCTGCACCGCTGCCGGATGCGCGCTCAGGTGCAGGTGCGCGTTCATCTCATAGACCGCGAGCTTCAGCCCGTTGTCCGCCGCGATCTGCGCCTGCTTGGCGTTGATCTTCGCCAGAGCGGCAAGGCTGAGCCCTTCGCTCGCGTCGCCCGTCCCGCCCATGATGTTGGCGATTGCGCCCTCGATGTCGTTCGCGCGCGCTATGGCCAGCAGCGGGCCGGTCGCTTCCA
>NZ_JBMDXG010000246.1:0-10638 GCF_048594985.1 Sphingomonas sp.
CCAGCCGCGCGCGGCGGACGCGCTGATCGCCGCCACGCGCAGCGCGCCGGCATCGATCCCGGCGCGCGCCACCAGATCCGCCAGCACCGCCCCCCCGCGGGGAGAATGACGCTGAGCGCTCGCGGCCGTTGCGAGCGCGGCGCGCGCGGCGGCCGGCAGCACGGGCACCGGATCGGCGCCGTAGACGATCACGCGCGTCAGCCGGACGGGTGCGTCGTCGATCCGGCGATGCTCGCGCCCGGCGAGGTGGAGCGCGTGGGCCACCCCCTCCCCCGCCATCCGCGCGACCAGCGCGGCGGCATCGGCCGCCCCCGCCTCGACCCGCGCAAAGCCGGCCGACAGCGCGGCGAGGGCGGTCGCCTCCCCCACCGCGAACACGGGCAGGGGGTGGAAGCGGGCGAGCGCCGGCCCGGCGAGGCGCACGGCATGGGCGCTGGTCAGCATCAGCGCGTCGAAGTCGCGCGGGTCGGGTGGCGCCCACGCGATCGGGGCGACCGTGAAGAGCGGCGCGGCGACCGCATCGAACCCCGCCGCGACCGCGCGCGCCAGCGTCGCCGCCGCGCCGGGTTCGGGGCGCAGCACGAGCAGCGGCCTCACGCCGCGAACAGCCGCCTGAGCGCGTCGGGCGCGCGATCGAGCAGGGTCCGCGCGAGCGCGACGGGCACCGCCGCGTCGCCGGGGGCAAGGCTGGCCTCGCCGCTCTCGCTCAAGGCGCCGTCCTCGCTGAGGATTTCGACGCGCAGGCGGAGCATCGTGCCGTCGGGTTCGGCGAGCGCGGCGACGGGCGAATGGCAGCCGGCGGACAGGCCGGCGAGGAAGGCGCGTTCGGCATGGACGCAGGCGCTGGTCGGCGCATGGTCGATCGCGGCGAGCAGGGCGCGCGTGCGATCGTCGCCGGCGCGCGCCTCGATCCCGACCGCCCCTTGCGCCGGCGCGGGCAGCATCCCGTCGAGCGGGAGCGCGGTGCCGATATGGCCGCGTCCGAGCCGATCGAGCCCGGCGGCGGCAAGCAAGGTGGCATCGACCGCGCCCTCGGCCAGCTTGCGCAGACGCGTGTCGACATTGCCGCGAAACAGCTCGATCCGGGCATCGGGCCGCGCGCGGCGGACCTGCGCGGCGCGGCGTGGCGAGGAGGTGCCGACGCGCGGATCGGGCGGGAGCGCGGCGAGGCTTTCGGCGCCGATCAGCCGGTCGCGCACGTCGGCGCGCGGCAGCATCGCGGCGATCGCGATTTCGGGGGGGCGGAAGGTTTCGACATCCTTCATCGAATGGACGGCGAGGTCGATCGCGCCGTCGAGCAGCGCGCGATCGAGCTCCTTGGTCCACAAGGCCTTGCCACCGATCTCGGCGAGCGCGCGATCCTGCACCTTGTCGCCGGTGGTGCGGACGGTGACGATCTCGATCGCCGCACGGCCCCATCCATGCGCGGCGCGCAGCGCGTCGGCCACCGCATGGGCCTGCCAGAGCGCGAGCGGCGAGCCGCGTGTGCCGAGCCGAAGATGGGGCATGGCCGCTTCTTAGCGGGCGAGGCGCGAAAGCCAATCCCGTGCCTGTCCACGGCAGCGTCAACCCGTCTTCCGGGAACCGGATCGGACGCATGTCGTTACGAATTTGCGTGAGGCCTGTATCCGGCGCTCGCTGGAATGAAGACCTTGAGACAACGCGACGACTGGCACCTTACCGATAAGCTCGATTACAAGCATGGCCGGGGCGATCCGTTCGCCGCGGCGGTGCGCGCGACGCGCATGCCGATGGTCATCACCGATCCGGCGCAACCCGACAATCCGATCGTGTTCTGCAACGTCGCGTTCCAGGAGCTTACGGGTTATGCGCGCGAGGAGATCATCGGGCGCAACTGTCGCTTCCTGCAAGGGCCGGACACCGACCCGGCATCGATCGCGCAGGTGCGCGAGGCGATCGACGCGGGGCATGACGTCGGGGTCGACCTGCTGAATTACCGCAAGGACGGATCGACCTTCTGGAACGCTTTGTACCTGTCGCCGGTGCGCGACACGGAGGGCGTGATCCGCTTCTTCTTCGCGTCGCAGCTCGACGTGACCGATCGGGTCGAGGCGCAGCAGATCATCCACGACCAGAAGGAACTGGTCGAGCGCGAGGTCGAGCGGCGCACGGCGGACCTGCGCGCCGCGCTCGACGCCAAGACGTTGCTGCTCCACGAGGTCGATCACCGGGTCAAAAACAACCTGACCATGATCGGATCGCTGCTGCGGCTGCAGGCGCGCACGATCGACGACCCGGCCATCTCCGCCAAGCTGGACAGCATGCTGGAGCGGGTCGACGCGCTCGCGGTCGTGCACCGCCAGCTCTACCAGTCGCAGGACATCGCCACTTTCGACATTGGCAGCTTCACCGCGAACCTGGCGCGCGACGTGGTCGGATCGAGCGGACGCACGAACATCGCGCTGACGATCGAGGCGCGGCCGCTGATGATCGACGCCGCGCACGCATCGGCGCTGGGGCTGATCCTGAACGAAATCCTGACCAACGCGATCAAGCACGGCTTTGCCGAAGGCCGCGCGGGGACGATGACCGTGCTGGTCGCCGACGAGGATGATCGCGGCATCATCCGGATCTGCGACGACGGCCCCGGCATCCAGTCGGTGAAACGCACCAAGAGCATCGGCACCGCGCTCATCACGCGGCTGGCGCGACAGGCCAGGGCCGAGGCGACCTGGAGCGACCACAAGCCCGGCACCTGCGTGACGATCACCTTTCCGCGCAGCGAGGCCGCGCGATGACCGAGGCGATGGACGTCCTGATCATCGAGGACGAAATGCTGCTGGCGATGGATATCGAGGCGATGGTCGAGGATAGCGGCCACCGCGTGCTGGCGGAGGCGGCCTGTCTGGAAGAGGTCGCGGCTTTGCCCGCCGACATCCGCCCTCAGCTCGCCTTCGTCGACCTGCATCTGGCGCGAGGATCGAACGGGATCGAGGTATCCGAACTGATCCGGCAACGCTGGCCGGACGCGCTGATCGTGTTCGTGACCGCCAACGTATCGAAGATCCCGGACGATTTTGCGGGCGCGCACGGCGTCATCGCCAAGCCCTTCTCGCATTCGGGCATGGTCAATGCGATCCGCTATCTGGCGCAGGCCGCGCTGGCGCCCCCGCCCTCCGCGCCGCTTCCGTCGAGCCTGACGACCGCGCCGAATCTGGAACGCCGCTGGGCGGCGGCCTAGGGTCCACCGCGCGACCTAATGTTAGGCCTTTCAGGACCCCGCCCGTGTCGAGAACGAGCCGATTGTTCGAACTGATCGGCGTCCTGCGCGCCCGCAGGATGCCGGTCACGGCGCTCGATCTCGCCTGCGAGCTCGCGGTCTCGCAGCGGAGCATCTACCGCGACATCGAGACATTGCGCGCGCTGGGGGCGCCGATCGAGGGGCAGGCGGGCATCGGCTATGCATTGCGCGAGGGCTTCTTCCTTCCGCAATTCGCCTTCTCGCCCGAGGAGCTGGACGTGCTGATCCTGGGTCTCGGCTGGGTGCGCGAGCGCGCCGACCCGAGCCTGGCGCGATCGAGCGAGAGCGCGCTGGGGAAGATCCTGTCCGCCCGAAGCGCGGACGCCGCGACGGGCCACGAGCCGCCCGCTCTGGTGGCGGCGGCGTCGCGATCCGAGAGCGCCGATCCCCCGCAGGCGGCGGCGTTGCGCGACGCCGTCCGCCGGCAGCGCAAGGTCGCGATCGGCTATGAGGATGCGCAGGGCGCGGCGTCGGAGCGCGTCATCTGGCCGATCGCGATCGTCTATTTCGACGACGTGCGGCTGCTGGCCGCATGGTGCGAAGCGCGGTCCGCCTTCCGCCATTTCCGCGTCGACCGTGTGGAGGTGCGGGCGATCCTGGACGAGCGCTATCCCGGGCGGCGTCAGGCGCTCGTCGCGCGCTGGCGGCAGCAGGACCGCGACTGGCGCTCCATCCTGACAGTTTCTGGCACGCCGACGCCCTATCCAGCGCGCGGCGCACCTACGTCCGGTGCCCCGTCGAAAGGATCATGAATGTCCGCTTTATCCCCAGCCGCTTTCGAAACCTTCCTGGCGGGAGACGACGATTCTCCCGTCGTGATGCTGAACCTCCTCCAGTTCGTGCCCGATCACGGCCGGGAGACCTATCTGCATTATCTGCGGATGGTGAGGCCGATCCTGGCCCGCTACGGCGCGCAAATCCTGTTCGGCGGCGACGGGCTGCCCGTGCTGACCACCGGCGAGGCGCGGAGCTGGGACGCCGTCCTGCTGGTGCAATATCCGCGCCGGTCCGTCTTCAAGACGATGGTCGACGATCCGGAATATCAGGTCGCGGTCGAGGTGTGGCAGGCGGCGGTCGCCGACATCGTGCTGCAGCCGATAGTGCCGAGCGGGAGCATGATGCAGACGCTGTGACGCGAGCGCCCGCGCGGCCGGTACGGACGGTCGCGCGGTGCGATCCCGCGCCGATTCGCGGGCGGACGCAAAAAGGGCGGCCATCGGCCGCCCCGTGCCGACCCCGAGAGGGCCGCAGCGATCCGCCGGGGGCGGATTACTTGATCTTGGCTTCCTTGAACTCGACGTGCTTGCGCACGACCGGATCATATTTGCGGAAGGACATCTTCTCGGTCTGGTTGCGCGGATTCTTCTTCGTCACGTAGAAGAAGCCGGTATCGGCCGAGCTCACGAGCTTGATCTTGACGGTGGTCGGCTTCGCCATGACCCGAATTCCTGTTTTATCTGAACGGCGGCCGGCGGGCGCGCCCCAAAAAATAAAGCGGCGTCGCCGCCGCTCCAAACCACGCCCCTCTGCCGCCTGCGCGCGCGGAAGTCAAGGCACTGCTGCAACAGCGCCGTCTTAATCGCGCGGTAACCACGGCATGCCATCGTGGCATCCAGGATCGGCGGAGTTCGACACCATGCAGGCAGGCGCGGCAGAAACGGGCGTAGCACAAGCGGACCTCGAACAGGCGATCGGGGCGCTGGCCCGCGACATCCGCCGGCTGGACACCGAGGAGGCCTGTGCGCGGATCGCCCGGCTGCGGCGGCAGGCGGCGCGCGACGGCTTCCTGCCCGCCGCGACGATGGCCGACGGACTGGCCGACGCGCTGCGCCGCCAGGGCCGCGCGGCACCGCTCCAGTCCTGGCTCGACGCGCTGGCGATGGCGGCGGGATGCGGCGGCGCGCCCGACGCGACGCCCGCTTTGCTCGCGACGATCGGGGTTCGTTTCGCCGCCTGAACGGTCTCGCCGATCAGCGTGATCGGGATTATTGACGCCCGCGTCTGACACCAAATGTGTAGTCAGCGGTTAGACCGTCGAACCCCGTTTTCAGGAGACAGATCCATGGCGGACACCCCTGCCCCCAAGCTCGCGACCCCGACCGACCTGCAGTCCAACGCCGTATCGAGCGTGGCGGACGCGCTCAATTCGGCGCTGGCCGACTGCTACACGCTCTACCTGAAGACCAAGAACTTGCACTGGCATGTGTCGGGCCCGCATTTCCGCGACTATCACCTGATGCTCGACGACCAGGCGACGCAGATCCTGGGCGTGACCGACGCGATCGCCGAGCGCGTGCGCAAGACCGGCAATGTCACGCTGCGCTCGATCGGCGACATCGCGCGCCGCCAGACGATCAAGGACAATGACGCCGAGTTCGTCAGCGCCGCCGACATGCTGGCCGAATTGCGCGACGACAATCTCAAGCTGGTCGAAAGCTTCCGCACCGTGAAGGAACAGGCCGAGGAGGCCAAGGACAACGCGACCAGCGGGATCGTCGACGAATGGACCGACCAGGCCGAGGAGCGCGCCTGGTTCCTGTTCGAGGCGAGCCGCAAGGCGTAAGCGCGATCGGCCGCGCCTGTGCGGACGGCCGAGGGAACGCGCCGCGCCCCGACCGTGTTTGAGTGCCGGAAGGAGTTGGTTTCATGCTCAAGCTGGCGCTCATTTTCCTGGTGGTCGGACTGGTGCTCGGCGCGCTGGGCTTCGGCGGGATCGGCGGCGCGTTCGTCGGCATCGCCAAGATCCTGTTCTTCATCGCGGTGGCGCTGTTCGTGGTCTTCCTCGTCCTGGCGCTGCTGGCCGGACGGGCGGTGACCTGATCCGACCGATCAGGCGAAAGACGAAAGGGCGGCACTAGGTGCCGCCCTTTTTCGTTACGGGCCGATGCGCGACTTTTCGCAACTGCTCGACCGGCTGGTCTACACCCGATCGCGCAACGCCAAGCTGAAGCTGATCGCGGATTATCTGCGCGCGACCCCCGATCCCGACCGGGGCTGGGCGATGGCGGCGCTGACCGGCGCGCTCGACCTGCCGGGGGTCAAGGCATCGGCGATCAAGGCGCTGGTCGAGGAGCGGATCGACCCGGTGCTGTTCGCGATGAGCCGCGACTTCGTCGGCGATCTGGCCGAGACCACCGCCTTGCTGTGGCCCAAGCCCGAGGGGGTGCCGCCCGAGATCGACGCGGGCACTTTGCGCATCTCCGCCGTGATCGACCGGCTGACCACGCTCGGCCGGGCGGAGGCGCCCCGCGCGCTGGCGGGCATGCTCGACCAGCTCGACGCGTCGGGGCGCTACGCCTTGCTCAAGCTGGCGACGGGCGAGTTGCGCGTGGGTGTGTCGGCGCGGCTGGCCAAGACCGCGCTGGCGCAGGCGTTCGCGCTCGACGTCGATCAGGTCGAGGAGGTGTGGCACGGGCTGCGCCCGCCCTACCTGCCGCTGTTCGCATGGGGCGAGGGCACGGGCACGCAGCCCACGCCCGCCGACGTGCCGGTATTCCGGCCGTTCATGCTCGCGCATCCGCTGGAGGATCTGCGCGTCGATCTGGCCGACTATGCCGCCGAATGGAAATGGGACGGGATCCGCGTCCAGATCGTCCGCACCGCCGGGCAGACGCGGCTCTACAGCCGCGCGGGCGACGACATTTCCGCCAGCTTCCCCGACGTGGCCGAGGCGTTCGCGCGCGACGGCGTGCTCGACGGCGAATTGCTGGTGAAGGGGGAGACGCAGGGCGGCGGAATCGAACCTGCGGGCGCGGCGAGCTTCAACGCGCTCCAGCAGCGGCTGGGCCGCAAGGCGGTGTCGGCGCGGATGCGGAGCGACTATCCCTCCTTCGTCCTGCTGTACGACATCCTGTTCGACGGGACGGAGGATGTGCGCGCGCTCGGCTGGAGCGAGCGGCGCGCGCGGCTGGAGGCGTTTGCGGGCGTGCTCGACCCGCACCGGTTCGACCTGTCGGCGGTGATCGAGGCGGCGGATTTCGACGCGCTGGAGGCGATCCGCGCCGGCGCGCGCGACGCCGCGATCGAGGGGATGATGCTCAAGCGCCGCGACAGCCCCTATGTCGCCGGGCGGCGCGCGGGACTGTGGTACAAATGGAAGCGCGACCCGCTGACCGCAGACTGCGTCGTGATGTACGCGCAGCGCGGGCATGGCCGCCGGTCGAGCTATTATTCGGACTATACGTTCGGCTGCTGGACCGCCCCGCCCGAGGAGGGCGGCGAATTGCTGCCCGTCGGCAAGGCCTATTCGGGGATCACCGACGAGGAATTGCGCTGGCTCGACCGGTTCGTGCGCACCAACACCGTGCAGCGTTTCGGCCCGGTGCGGGAGGTCGCGAAGAGCCTGGTGCTCGAGATCGCGTTCGATTCGGTGCACCTGTCGAGCCGGCACAAATCGGGAGTCGCGATGCGCTTACCGCGCAACGCGCGGATACGCCGCGACAAGCCGGCGGCGGGGGGGGGTGCGATCGCGACCCGCCGGCGGCATGTGTCGTGAACGGGGCCGGCCGCGCCCCAGGGGGTTAAAAAGAGATCGATTTTCGTGAAACAAAAGGGTGCCAAACGCGTTGAGCGCCGATTAAAGGCGGGAAGACTGCCATGAAGACAGGGATGAGAATGGGGGCAGCTGAGCTTCCGCGCCGCGTGGTTGCGGCCGCAACGACCGATGTCGCCGCTTACGGGCGCGAAGTTATCTCCACCGAAGCATCTTCGCTCGCCTTGCTGGCAAACAGCCTGGGCGAGGAATTTTCCGAGGCGGTCGCGACGATCCTCGACCTTCGTGGGCGCGTCATCACGACCGGGATCGGCAAATCGGGGCATATCGCGAGCAAGGTTGCGGCCACGCTCGCCTCGACCGGTACGCCCGCGACTTTCGTCCACCCCGCCGAGGCGGCGCATGGCGACCTCGGCATGCTGATGGCCGGCGACGGGCTGATCGCCATGTCGAATTCGGGCCAGACGGCGGAGTTGCAGCCGATCCTGACGCACGCGACGCGGCTGGGCCTGCCGGTGATCGGGATCGCCGGGCGTGCCGACTGCCTGGTGATGCGCCACGCCGACGTGAAACTGGTGATGCCGCGCGTCGACGAGGCGTGCCCCGCCAACCTTGCGCCGACCAGTTCGACCGCGATGATGATGGCGCTGGGCGATGCGCTGGCGATGACCGCGATGCGCGCGCGCGGCATGTCGCGCGCCGGGTTCGAGGAACTGCACCCGGGCGGGACGATCGGACGGCGGCTGATGCGCGTCGCCGCGATCATGCATCGCGGCGACACGATGCCGCTGGTTGCCGCGAATGCTTCGATGCGCGACGTGATCGTGACGATGACCGCGCGCAGTTTCGGCATGGCGGGCGTGGTCGATGCGAACGGCGCGCTGATGGGCGTGATCACCGATGGCGACCTGCGCCGCCATCTCGATTCGCTGCTCGAGGCCACGGCCGCCGACGTGATGACCCGCGACCCGGTGTGGATCGCGCCGGGCACATTGGTCGAAGACGCGCTCGACATCCTCAACCAGCACAAGATCACCGCGATGTTCGCGGTCGAGGATCCGCACGCACGCTACCCCGTCGGCATCGTCCACGTGCACGATTTCCTGCGGCTCGGGCTGGCATGAGGGCGGCGATCGTCGTCCCCGCCCGCTACGCATCCACCCGCTACCCCGGCAAACCCCTGGTCCCGCTGACGGGACCCGACGGCAGCACCAAGCCGCTGATCCAGCGGAGCTGGGAAGCGGCGAGTGCGGTTGCGGGGGTCGCGCGGGTGATCGTCGCCACCGACGATGCGCGCATCGCCGAGGCGGCACGCGGCTTCGGCGCGGAGGTGGCAATGACGCCCGAGGCATGCCGCAACGGCACCGAGCGCTGCGCCGCCGTAAGCGGGCTCGATGACATCGACGTGGTCGTGAACCTGCAGGGCGATGCGCCGCTGACGCCCGCTTTCTACGTGTCGGAACTGCTTGCCGCGATGCGCGACAATGCGGGAATCGCGGTCGCGACGCCCGCGATGCGCGCGACGCCCGAGGTGCATCGCCGCCTGCTCGCCGACCAGCAGGCGGGTCGGGTGGGCGGCACGACCACGGTCGGCGCGGCCAATGGCGATGCGCTGTATTTTTCGAAGGCGGTGATCCCGCACGTGCCCGAAGGCCGGATCGGCGATGTGGACGCGCCGGTGTTCCTCCACGTCGGGGTCTATGCCTATCGCCGCGCCGCGCTCGACCGTTATGCCGCGCTGCCGCCGGGGCGGCTGGAGCTGCTCGAGGGGCTGGAGCAGCTCCGCTTCCTCGAGAACGGCGTGGCGGTGCGGCTGGTCGAAGTGGCGGCGCCCGACTATGACCTGTGGGAATTGAACAATCCGGAGGACGTCGCCCCGATCGAGGCCGCGTTGCTGGCAAGGGGCCTGAACTGACGCAATGACGCAGGCGAGTTGGGAATTGTGCGGCCGCCGGATCGGGTTGGCCGAGCCATTGTTCGTGATCGCCGGTCCATGCGTGATCGAATCCGAGAAGATGGCGCTGTCGGTGGCCGAGACGCTGAAGGGCATCGCCGAGCGGCTCGGACTGTTGCTGATCTACAAGAGCTCGTTCGACAAGGCCAACCGCAGCGCGGGCACGTCGTTCCGCGGGCCGGGCATGGACGAGGGGCTGCGCATCCTGGAGAAGGTGCGCGCCGAGACCGGTCTGCCCGTGCTGACCGACGTGCACGAGGTGGCGCAGGTGGCGCCCGTCGCGGCGGTGGTCGACGTGCTGCAGACGCCCGCCTTCCTTGCGCGCCAGACCGACCTGATCGAGGCGGTCGCGGCGTCGGGCAGGCCCGCCAACATCAAGAAGGCGCAGTTCATGGCGCCGGGCGACATGGCCAACGTGGTCGACAAGGCGCGGGCGGCGGCCGTGGCTGCAGGGCACGACACAGGCTCCGTCATGGTGACCGAGCGGGGGACGAGCTTCGGTTACGGCAACCTGGTCGTCGACATGCGCAGCCTGGCGATCATGCGGGAGACCGGATGTCCGGTGGTGTTCGACGCAACGCATTCGGTGCAGCTGCCGGGCGCCAACGGCAAAAGCTCCGGCGGGCAGCGCGAATTCGTGCCCGTGCTGGCGCGCGCCGCGGTCGCGGTCGGCATATCGGGCCTGTTCATGGAGACGCATCCCGAGCCGGAGCGGGCGCTGTCGGATGGGCCCAATGCGGTGCCGCTGGCGGAGATGGAAGGATTGCTATCCAACCTTGTCGCTATACGCCGAGCATCAATTCAGGATTAGCACCTATCGATCGATCCGGCCGTCAATAAGGGGTCGCTCCGGTACATGATAAGCCCACGAATGCCGGACCCTAAACCGATTCATTGGAACTGCCGTTATTTGGCGCGACCGAGAAATGA
>NZ_JBMDXG010000247.1:0-3418 GCF_048594985.1 Sphingomonas sp.
TGTCGGCGTTGACCGCGGAGATGGTGCCGATGCCGCCCGCCGCGGCCCACGCCCCGGCGCTGGTGTGATTCGAGACGGCGACGCCCTTGCCGCCCTCGATCAGCGGCCAGACCTCACGGCCGCCATACTGCATCGGGCGCAAACCCTTGAACAAAACCACCTCCGAACGGACTTCGAAAGCGCGCCGTATAGGCCAGGGCCGCCGGAATTGCGCGCTTTATTCGCGATCGACCGTGGCAAGAAGCCGATCGACCGCCGCGACGCTTTCCGGCTCGTCGAGAGTAGGGGCGTGGCCGACGCGCGGGACGGTCACCAGCTCCATCGTCGGCACGCGCCGGACCATCTCCGCGGCGGTCGCGGCCGACAGGATATCCGACCGCTCGCCCCGGATCAGGACGGCCGGAAGGCCGTGCAGCGTCTCGAACGCGGGCCACAGGTCGAAGGCGCCCTGCGGCTGCTTGAACGGTTCGGCGATGGCGAGATCGTAATCGAAGACGATCGTCCCGTCCGCCCGCTGGCGGCACAACCGCCGCGCGAGCGTCGACCAGTCGCCCGGCCCGTAATCGGGAAAGCCGCCGGCATGATTGTCCGCGATAGCGCGCGCCGCCTCGTCCCAGTCGGCGAAGCGCACGTCCCGCCCGACATAGGACCGGATGCGCGCCATGCCCTCTTCACCCAATTCCGGCCCGACGTCGTTCAGCGCCACGCCCGCCAGACAGCCGCGCGCCGTCAGCCCCAGCAGCATCGCCAGCAATCCGCCGAGCGAGGTGCCGATCACCACCGCCGGCTCCAGCATCTGCGCCGCGATCAGCGCGAGCAGATCCTGCAGGTAGACCGCGGGCACATAGCTGTGCGGATCGATCGCGCGGTCGCTCAGCCCGCGCCCGCGCAGATCGACCGCCAGCACGCGCCGCTTTCCCGCCAGCCGCGCGGCGACGCCCTCGAAATCGCGCGCGTTGCGAGTCAGTCCGGGGATGCACAGCACCGGGGCCCGGCGTGAATCGCCGGGATAGTCGCGGAAATGCAGGCGAAGTCCGTCCGCCGTACGCCACCAGCCGTCCTGCCAGGCCGCCATGCTTGCGCCTCCCCCCATGCCGTGCCCATATCGCGGTGATGGCCTCCGCTTCGCAACCGCCGATCGTGACCGTCGCCGATTTCCTCGCCGATCCGGTTTCGGCGGCCAATTTCCCGCAGGCGATCCTCCGCTTCCGCAACGACCGCGCCGCGCGTACCGTCGGTCTGGCCGGTCTGGATGACGACGCCTGGATCGCGCAATTCGGCCGTTTCCGCCCGCTCGCGGACAACCTGCCGGCCCCGCTGGCTCTGCGCTATCACGGGCATCAGTTCCGGGCGTACAATCCCGATCTGGGCGACGGACGCGGCTTCACCTTCGCGCAGCTGCGCGACGATCGCGGCCGCTGGCTCGACCTCGGCACGAAGGGATCGGGCACCACGCCCTACAGCCGTTTCGGCGACGGACGCCTCACGCTGAAGGGCGGCGTGCGCGAGGTGCTGGCGACCGAGATGCTGGAGGCGCTGGGTGTCCACACCTCGAAGAGCTTTTCGCTGATCGAGACGGGCGAGGCGCTCCAGCGCAACGACGAGCCTTCCCCCACGCGTTCGGCGGTGCTGGTGCGCCTCAGCCACGGCCACATTCGCATCGGCAGTTTCCAGCGGCTTGCGGCGCTGGGCCTGACCGACGAGCTTGACCGCCTCGTCCGCTACACGCTCGAAACCCTGTATGGCGAACCGGCGGGGGACGCGCCCGCGCTTCACCTGCTGGGCCATGTCATCGATCGCACCGCCCGGCTGGCCGCGTCCTACATGGCGGCGGGGTTCGTCCACGGGGTGCTCAACAGCGACAATATCAACGTGACGGGCGAAAGCTTCGATTACGGCCCGTGGCGCTTCACGCCGTTCTGGGACCCCGATTTCACCGCCGCCTACTTCGACCATCACGGCCTCTACGCCTTCGGGCGGCAGGCGCAGGCGATCCACTGGGACGTGGTCCAGCTCGCCATCGCTTTGTCGAAACTGACCGATATCGAGGGGCTGGCCACGTTGCTCGACGGCTTTCCCGCCGCCTACGAACAGGCCCATGCGCGGGCGATGCTCTCCCGTCTGGGCGTGGCGCCTCGCGGCGATGAGCAGGATTTGCCGCTGGTCGCCGCGATCGAGGCGGGCCTCTCCACCCGCACGGTCGGCATCGACCGCTTCTTCTTCGACTGGTCCGGGGGACGGCGGCGGGCTGGCCCCTACGACCGCACCTATGCCGAGCATTTCGCGCCGCTCGAACGGCTGCTGGCGGACTATGCGGAGACACGTCCGGCCGACCATCCCTATTGGTCCGACCTCGATCCCTGCACGATGCCTATCGAGGAGGTGGAAGCGATCTGGTCGGCGATCGATCGCGACGACGACTGGCAGCCGTTCCACGACAAGATAAATGCGATCCGGCGGATGGGAGAGGCGCATCGATGGCCGAGCTGATTTCCTGGGAACCCGCGACCGGCGCTGAGCTGTGGCGCGGATCGACCGGCGGGGTCGACGCGGCCGTCGCCGCCGCGCGCGCCGCCGCGCCCGGCTGGGCCTCCCGCCCGTTCGAGGAGCGCGCCGCGACGCTGCGGCGGTTCGCCGACACCGTCCGGGACCAAGCCGATGCCTTCGCCGATCTGATCGCACGCGAGACGGGCAAGCCGCTGTGGGAAGCCCGGACCGAGGTCGATGCGGTGATCGGCAAGGTCGCCATCTCGATCGACGCTTATGCCGCGCGCACGCCCATCCGGGAGATGGAAGGCGCGCAGGGCGCTCGCACCGCAATCCGGCACAAGCCGCACGGCGTGCTGGCGGTGCTCGGCCCTTACAATTTCCCCGCGCACCTGCCCAACGGCCACATCGTGCCCGCCTTGCTCGCGGGCAACGCCGTGATCCTGAAGCCGTCGGAAAAGACGCCCGCGAGCGGCGCTTTTCTGATCGATCTTTACCGCAAGGCGGGCGTGCCCGCCGGTGCCATCGGGATCATCCAGGGCGGGCGCGAGAAAGGCGCGGCGCTGGCCGGGCATGGAGGCATAGACGGCCTGTTGTTCACCGGTTCGTCCCGCGCAGGACTCTCGCTCAGCCGCCAGTTCGCCGAAACACCGGGCCGCATGCTCGCGCTGGAGATGGGCGGCAACAATCCGCTGGTGGTGTGGGATGCGGAGGACGTGGCCACCGCCGCCGCGATCGCCGTCCAATCCGCTTTTCTCTCCGCCGGCCAGCGCTGCACCTGCGCGCGCCGCCTGATCGTGCGCGACGGGAGCGAAGCCCCTCTGCTGACCGCGATCGAGGGACTGATCGACCGCACCATCGTCGGCGCGCCGCACGACCGGCCCGCCCCCTTCATGGGGCCGGTGATCGACAACGATGCGGCCACGCAGGT
>NZ_JBMDXG010000248.1:0-20567 GCF_048594985.1 Sphingomonas sp.
CCAACGCCTCCGCCGTGATCGCGGAGGGTGAGGTCAACCAGCTGACCGCCGTGCGCCGCATCGATCTTGGCGAGGAGCGTTACCTCGACATCATCGGTGCGAAGACCGCGGCGCTGTTCGCCGCCGCCTGCCGCATCGCGGCGGTCGTCGCCGAGCGGCCGGAGAGCGAGGAGTCGGCGCTCGACTCCTACGGTCGCAACCTCGGCATCGCGTTCCAGCTCGTCGACGACGCGATCGACTATGCGTCCGACGACAAGACGATGGGCAAGGATGCGGGCGACGATTTCCGCGACGGCAAGGTCACGCTGCCCGTGATCCTAGCGCATGCGCGCGGCAACGACGACGATCGTCGCTTCTGGCGCGAGGCGATGGAGGGGCACCGCGCGTCCGACGCCGATCTGGCGCATGCGACCGGCCTGCTCCAGCGCACCGGCGCGCTGGACGATACGAAGGCGCGGGCGCGGCTTTATGGGCAACGCGCGATCGACGCGCTGGCATCCCTGCCCGGCGGGCAGGCGAAAGATGCGCTGGTCGAGGCGGTCGAATTCGCGGTGGCGCGCGCCTACTGACGCGCGCGCGACGGTTCAGGCGGCTTCGGGCGGATATTCGGTTTCGGCCCGCGCGCGCCGTTCGTAGGCGGTCGCGAAACGGATGTGGAGCTGCTGGATCGACGGATCCTTGGCAGCTTCGGCGCGCTCCCGGCAAGCCTGCGCGCGACGTTCGAAATAGGACCGGTTGTCTTCGTGGGCGGGCATGACCGCGCCTCCAATCTCCTTACAAGCGGCAGCTTGATAATAATGCTGTCGGTCGGCACCCTGCCTGCGGGACGAGTCGATGTCGATCGGGCGATCATACGCCTCCGGCGTCGAATCGTCTAATCGCGCCGGGGTTCGCCCTCGGCCGCCCAGCGTGGCACGATCTCGACGATCAGGTCGCCGGCCTCCAGGCGCGCGGCCGGCGTCTCCCAGAAGCCGTAGGCGACGTTGTCGCGATACAGCCGCACGCCGAGGCCTGTCGCAAGATGCGCCAGGGGTCTTCCGATCTCCTCCGGCGTGACCTGCCGTTCGTGCAGTTCGACCCGCCCGCCGGCGCCCGCCAGATCGGCCAGATAATCCGCCAGATGCTGGCCATGCGTCGATCCGGCGAGCAGCAGCCCCGCGAAGCTGGCCGGGTTGATGACCGTGTTCGCGCCCGCCTGATGCGCCAGCGGCTCGTTGTCGCGATTGCGGATCACCACGCTGATCGGCACGTCGGGCGCGACGCGGCGCGCCGTGAGCACCATCAGGATCGACGTGTCGTCGCGTCCTGCGGCCACGACCAGCGCCCGTGCCTGTTCGATCCGCGCCGCCTCCAGCGTGACGTTGCGCGTGGCGTCGCCTTCCAGCACGGTCGCGCCGCACGACTCGGCGGTAGCGATGGCCTGCTTGCCCTCGTCGATCGCCACGATCGTCTCGGCGGGCGTGCCACGCGAGACCAGCTCGGTAAACGCCGCCTGCCCGCTCGTCCCGAACCCGCACAGCACGACGTGGCCGGACAGCCGCTTCTGGATCACCGCCATGCGCCATCGCTCCCAGGTGCGCTTGAAAAGGAAGTCATACGCCGTGCCGAGGAAGATCAGCCACACGAACAGGCGGATCGGCGTCACGACGAAGGTATCGAACATCCGCGCGCGCGGCGTCACCGGCACGATGTCGCCGAAGCCGACCGTCGTGACGGTGATCATCGTGAAATACATGACGTCGATGAAGCTGATATGCCCATCGACATTGTCGCGCAGGCCCTCGCGGTCGAACCAGTGCACCGCCAGCGCGACGCCGATCAGCGCGAAGGCCAAAGCGATCCGCCAGAGCAGCGAGACGACGGGCGACACGCCCGACTTGCGGCGGAGCGCCCCGAGCGGCTTCTGACGGATCGGCCGCCGTATCATCGCGCGGGCAACAGGCTGAGCGGATTGACCGGGCGGCGGCGCTCGCGCACCTCGAAATGGAGCTGGGGACGCGGTGCGCTGCCGCTCGCGCCGGCTTGCGCGATCGTATCGCCCTGCGCCACTGCCTGCCCGCGCCGCACCAGCAGCTTCTGCGCATGGCCGTAGGCAGTGAGCCAGCCGTCACCGTGCCGGATGAGGACCAACTCCCCGAAGCCCGCCAGCGTGCCCGCGAAAGCGACCACGCCATCGGCGGCGGCGCGAACCGGCATCCCGATCGAGGTCGCGATATCGATCCCGTCGTTGCGCCCGCCGTCGCCGAGCTGGCCGAAGCGGCGCAGCACCTTGCCCGTCAGCGGCCAGGCGAAGCGGCCGGCAAAGCGCTGCGGCGGCGCGCTCACCGCCACGGTCGGGGGCAGCTTGCGCGCGGCGGTGCGGACCGGCGCGGCGGGCTTGGCTTTGGGTGCAAGCGCCGGCTCGGCGCCGGTGACCAGATCGTCGATGTCGATCCGGAAGGCGGCGGCGCGCTGCTCCAGCGTCATCGTCGCCACTTCTTTCGCGCTGGGGATCAGCAGTCGCTGACCCGCGCGCAGCAGATACGGCTCCTCCAGATGGTTGAGCGTCGCGATGCGCGACCAGTCGACGCCGTAGGCGCGCGCGATCGCGATCCCGCTCTCGCCCCTGCCGACCTGGTGATAGCGGCCAGCGGGGATTTTCAGTCGCATCCCCGGCCGCACGGCATAAGGCGGTGCGATCCGGTTCGCGCGCCCGATCGCGTCGATGCTGGCGCCGGTGCGCAGCGCGACGTGACTCATCGTCTCGCCCGCTTTCACGACATAGGTCTGCTGGCGGACGTCGGTGGCGTCGGGCGCGACCGTCTTCACCTCCCACACGGGCGGGGGCTCGCTCACCGGCTTCGGTGCCGCCGCGATCAGCAGCAGCGCCAGCGGAGCGAGCGCGTGTTTCACCGGTAGAGTTGCTCCAGCCGGGCGAGCGAAGGATCGTGCGTCAGGTCGAGATGCAGCGGGGTGACCGTGACATAGCCCTGATCGGACAGTTCGAGGTCGGTCGCGACGCTGCGATGCTTCACCCGCCCGACGTTGAGCCAATAATAATCGTAGCCGCGCGGATCGACGCTCTTCTGAAGCTGCGGGTCGCCGTAATCGCGCAGGCCCTGCCGCACGACGCGGATGCCCTTGACCTGCTCGGGCTCGATCGCCGGGAAATTGACGTTGACCAGCGTATTCGGCACCCAGTCGGCCAGCCCCGCGATCAACGGCTCGAGCGCGCGCCGCGCCCAGGCCTCGGCGCAGGCGAAGGGCACCGCATCGCCCATGCCGGGCCGTGCATAGACCTGGCTCAGCGCGATCGCGGGAATGCCCGCCAGCGCGCCCTCCATCGCCGCCGAGACCGTGCCCGAATAGCTTACATCCTCGGCCAGGTTCGATCCGCGATTGATGCCCGACAGCACCAGATCGGGCGGCGAATCCTTCATGAACAGCGCCAGCGCCGCGATCACCGCGTCGGTCGGCGTCCCGCCCACCGCATGATGGCGATCGTCATACGACCGGATGCGCATCGGCTGGGTGATGGTGAGCGAGCGGCCCTTGCCCGATTGCTCCTCGGCCGGCGCAACGACGGTCACGTCGTCGGAGAAGGTCCGCGCGACCTCCTCCAGCAGCTTGATCCCGCGCGCGTCGATGCCGTCGTCGTTGGTGACGAGGATGCGCATCAGGCCGCCCCGATCCGCGTCAGCCCGCCCATGTACGGGCGCAGCACGTCGGGCACGGTCACCGACCCGTCCTCCTCCTGATAATTCTCGATCACCGCGACCAGCGTCCGCCCCACCGCGAGCCCCGATCCGTTGAGCGTGTGGAGGAAGGCGGTCCCCTTCTCGCCCGCCGGGCGATAGCGTGCATCCATCCGCCGCGCCTGGAAGTCGCCGCAGTTCGAGCAGCTCGAAATCTCGCGATAGCGCTGCTGCCCGGGCAGCCACACTTCGAGATCGTAGGTCCGGCGCGCGGTGAAGCCCATGTCTCCGGCGCAGAGCAGCATCCGGCGATAGGGCAGGTTCAGCGCCTCGAGGATGCCTTCCGCGGCGCGCGTCATCCGCTCATGCTCCGCGTCTGAATGCTCGGGCGCGCAGACCGCGACCAGCTCGACCTTCTCGAACTGGTGCTGGCGGATCAGCCCGCGCGTGTCGCGCCCGGCGGCGCCCGCCTCCGACCGGAAACAGGGTGTCAGCGCGGTCACGCGCATGGGCAGATCGGTTTCCGCGAAGATCTGCTCACGAACCAGATTGGTTAGCGAAACTTCCGCGGTCGGGATCAGCCAGCGGCCGTCGGTCGTCCGGAACAGATCCTCCGCGAACTTCGGCAGCTGGCCCGTGCCGAACACCGCCTCGTCGCGCACCAGCAGCGGCGGCGCCACCTCGGCATAGCCATTCTCGGTCGTCTGCCGGTCGAGCATGAACTGGCCGAGCGCGCGATGCAGCCGCGCCGCGCCGCCGCGCAGGACGGTGAAGCGCGCGCCCGCGACGCGCGCGCCACCCTCGAAATCCAGCCCCAGCGCGGGCCCGAGATCGGCATGGTCGCCGGGCGTGAAGGCAAAGGCGCGCGGCGTCCCCCACCTCTTTTGCTCGACATTGCCGTCCTCGTCCGCGCCCTCGGGCACGGTCGCGTCGGGCAGGTTGGGCAAGGCGGCGAGCGCATCGGCCAGTTGCGCGGCGGCCTGCTGGGCGGCGGCGTCGCAGTCGGCCATCCGGTCCTTGATGCCCGCCACCTCGGCCATCAGGCTCTCGGCGGTCGCCTCGTCCTTCGCCGCCTTCGCCTTGCCGATCTCCTTCGACGCTTCGTTGCGGCGCGTCTGCAGCGCCTGCGCGTCGGCGATACGCGCGCGGCGCACCTCGTCCATCGCCAGCAGGGCGGCCGCCTGCGGGGCCACCCCTCGTTTTGCCAGCCCGGCGTCGAAGCCGGCCGGATCGTCCCTGATCGCGCGTATGTCGTGCATAGGGCCAGCCTAATGGCCGTGCCCCCGCGCCCACGCAAGCTGCAACCCGTTCGCGCGATGCGGCGTTGGTCGGGCGACATCGATCAGAGGAGATGAAGCCATGCGCGTTCCCCACGACAGCTATGTGCTGGTCGCCGACGGCGCCAAAATGCTGTTTTTCCGGAACGAGGGCGACGCCACCGCGATCAACCTGCAGGTTGTCGCCGCCGAACAGCAGCGCGACGATTATGATCGCGACATCAAGACCGATCAGGCCGGCCAGAAGCCGGGCATTCCCGGCGGCCCGGGCGGATCGACCGCAGGCGAGACCGACTTCCACCAGCAGGCCGAAGACCGCTTCGCCAAGGAGGCGGCGGAGCGGATCAATCGCGCGGCGCTGGCGGGCACGTTCGAGGATCTGATCGTCATCGCCTCCCCCAAGACGCTCGGCGAATTGCGCAAGCATTACGGCAAGCAAGTCCAGGACAAGATCAGGGCGGAGATCGCCAAGGATTTGACCGGTCATCCGGTGGACCGGATCGAGGCAGCGCTCGAATCTCACGAGGAATGAGGGCGGCTCACCGCAACCGAACCACGCCTTACCCCGTCGTTCGTCGTATGTTCGTTTCGGGAACCTTACACCCGCATTGCGAATTTGTTCTTGTGACGTGAGCTTTCGAGGAGACTGACCATGAAGTATCTTATTCTTGCGTTGGCCGGCACCGCGATGACGGCTCCGGCGCTCGCCCAGGAAACGGCGCCGGCGGACACGACTTCGACCAGCGCGACCGCGACGGCGGCCGCCCCCTCTGCCGGGCCGGTCAGCGTGACGCAGGGTATGTCGGTGGTCGATGCCAGCGGCGCGACGGTGGGCACGATCGAGTCGGTCACGGCGCAGGGCGCGGTCGTTTCGACCGGGACGGCCAAGGCGGCACTCCCGCTCAACGCCTTCGCCAAGCGTGACAATGGCGTGGCCATCAGCATGACCAAGGCCCAGCTCGAACAGGCGGTCAGCGCGGCCCCCGCGCCCCAGATCCAGGTCGGGGCGGTCGTCAACGACACGTCGGGCGGCAAGGTCGGCACGGTCGAGGCCGTGAACGGCGATCAGGTGACCGTCGCGACCGCCACCGCCAAGGCGGCGCTGCCCAAGAATGCCTTCGCGCAGGGCCCGAGCGGGCTGGTGATCGGCATGACGGCGGCCCAGCTCGAGGCTGCGGTGAAGGCCGCGACGCCGAGCGCGGGCTCCAACTAAGACCCTTCGAGGCGGCGGAGCGTGACGATCAAATCGTTGCGCTCCGCCGTCTTGTCGCCTTCCCCGCGCCTCACTATAGCGCCGCCCCGTGCGGTGGAGGCGCGGGCGGCGGCCCGTTCCTCGCAAGTGGCGGGACGCTTCATGGCGACGGCGGTGAGCAAGATCGACGAAGAAGGCTCCGATATCGAGCTGGAGCCCGGCTATAGGCCTTCGGCGGACGAGCCGTTCATGAATCGGCGGCAGCAGGCCTATTTCCGGCGCAAGCTGCTCGACTGGAAGGATTCGATCCTCCGCGAATCAAAGGAAACTCTGGCGCAGCTCCAGATCGATTCGCTGCGCGAGCCTGATGTGACCGATCGCGCTTCGTCCGAAACCGACTGGGGGATCGAGCTGCGCACCCGTGATCGCCAGCGCAAGCTGATCGCGAAGATCGACGCCGCGATCCGCCGCATCGCCGAGGGCGAATATGGCTATTGCGAAATGACCGGCGAGCCGATCAGCCTCGCCCGGCTGGAAGCGCGCCCGATCGCGACGATGACGGTGGAGGCGCAGGAGCGCCACGAGCGCAACGAAAAGATCAGCCGCGAGGAATAAGCGGTCTCGTTAACGGCTTCTAAGCCAAATTCGTGCATTCCGTCCGCCCACAAGCTTGCGAGGGTTCGGATGGAACGGTCCTTCAGTCCCGAAGAGCCGCAGCGCGACGAGGACGCCCGATACGCGCATCTGCGCTCGGAACCACGGGACAGCATGTTCCTGATGGCGACGATGCGGCGCGCCGGCGGCCCCGACGTCACGGTCAAGGTCCGCAATCTCTCGGGCGGCGGGCTGATGGCGGAAAGCCCCGTCACCTTCCTGCGCGACGAACGTGTGGAGGTCGAACTGCGCGGCATCGGCACCGTCGCAGGGCGCATCGCCTGGTTCGCCGCCGGTCGGCTGGGGATCGCGTTCGACACTCCCGTCGACCCCCGCCTCGCGCGTAAGCCCGTGACCGGCAATCCGCAGCCGCAACTCGTCCAGGCATCGCGCACGATGTGGCGGCCCGGTATCCGCTGACCCGCTTCTGCCGCCTGCCTGCCCATGATTGACGCTCGCACGGCCGCTCCGGTATAGGCGCTCTTCAGGCGGCCCGCTTGGGCCGCCTTTTCTATTTCCGGAGTCGATCCGACCTCATCTGTCTGTCGAAGGAGCCTGCTGCGATGCCGATCACGCCCCTCATGCCCGTTTATCCGCGGTGCGGCGTGCGTCCGGTGCGCGGCGAAGGCGCATGGCTGATCGGTGAGCGTGGCGAGCGCTATCTCGACATGGCGGGCGGCATCGCGGTCAACATCCTGGGTCATGGCCATCCTGCTCTCGTGAAGGCGATCGCCGATCAGGCGGCGACCTTGATGCACGTGTCCAATCTCTACGGGTCGCCGCAGGGCGAGCATTTCGCGCAGCGGCTGGTCGATAAGACCTTCGCCGACACGGTGTTCTTCACCAATTCGGGCGCGGAGGCGGTCGAATGCGCGATCAAGACCGCGCGCCGCTATCATTTCGCCGACGGCCGGCCGGAAAAGAACCGGATCATCGCTTTCTCCAACGCCTTCCACGGGCGGACGATGGGCGCGATCTCGGCCACCAATCAGCCGAAGATGCGCGAAGGGTTCGAACCGCTGCTGCCCGGCTTCACCGTGGTGCCGTTCAACGACCTTGCCGCCGCCGAGGCCGCGATCGGCCCCGATGCCGCCGCCTTCCTGGTGGAGCCCGTCCAGGGCGAGGGCGGGATCCTGCCCGCGACGCAGGAATTCCTGAGCGGCCTGCGCCGGTTGGCGGACGAGAACGGGATGCTGCTGATCCTCGACGAGGTTCAGTGCGGCTATGCCCGCACCGGCACCTTCTTCGCGCACGAGCAATATGGGCTGACGCCCGACATCATGGCGGTCGCCAAGGGGATTGGCGGCGGCTTCCCGCTCGGTGCGTGTCTCGCGACCGAGGAAGCGGCGAAAGGCATGGTGATCGGCACGCACGGCTCGACCTATGGCGGCAATCCGCTCGCCATGGCGGCGGGCGAGGCGGTGCTCGACATCGTCGGCGAGCAGGGCTTCCTCGACGAGGTCAAACGGCTTGGCGAACGGCTGCGCGCCGCGCTCGAACAGATGATCCCCAATCACGACCACCTGTTCCAGGAAGTGCGCGGCCTGGGCCTGATGCTGGGGATCAAGCTGAAGAGCGACAGCCGCGCCTTCGTTGCCCATCTCCGCGATAATCATGGGCTGCTGACGGTCGCGGGCGGCGACAATGTCGTCCGCCTCCTGCCCCCGCTCACCATCGACGAGGGGCATATCGCCGAATGCGTCGAGCGGCTGAGCGCGGGCGCGCGCAGCTATCAGGTGCCGGCGGCGGCGTAGACATCACCCCCCTTCCCGTTCGTGTCGAGCGAAGTCGAGACACGTCCGCGCGGTACGTCCCACCCCTTCGCTCGGGACGAACGGAGCTTTGACGCAATGACCCGCCATTTCATCGATCTGTCCGATGCCGGTCCCGACGCGCTCCGCGCGATGCTGGACGATGCCCGCGCGCGCAAGGCCATTCGCGCCGGCTGGCCCAAGGGACGCCCCGATCCCGACCGCCCGCTCGACGGCCATGTGCTGGCGATGATCGTCGAGAAGAATTCGACGCGCACGCGCGTGTCGTTCGACATGGCGATGCGCCAGCTGGGCGGCACGACCATCGTCATGGACGCGGGATCGATGCAGTTGGGGCGCGGTGAGAGCGTCGCCGATACGGCGCGCGTGCTGTCGCGCTATGTCGACGCGATCATGATCCGCACCGACGACCATGCAAAGGTTCAGGCGCTGGCCGAACATGCCTCGGTCCCGGTCATCAACGGCCTGACCGACCACAGCCACCCCTGCCAGATCATGGCCGACCTGCTCACCGTGCTCGAACGCAAGGGCCGGATCGACGGCACGAAGTGGGCGTGGCTGGGCGACGGCAACAACGTGCTCCATTCGATCATCGAAGCGGGCAGCCTGCTCGGCTTCGACGTCGCCGCCGCCTGCCCGCCGGGCTATGAGCCCGACCCCGCCGTGATCGCCGCCGCGCGCGCGCGCCGGCAACCGGCCGCCCGTCCTCACCCGCGATCCGCATGAAGCCGCGGCCGGGGCCGACGTGGTCGTCACCGATACCTGGATCTCGATGGGCCAGGACCATGCCGAGGAAAAGCTCGCCGCGCTCGCGCCCTATCAGGTGACCGAGGCGCTAATGGGCGAGGCGGACGGCGGCGGACTGTTTCTCCACTGCCTGCCCGCGCATCGCGGCGAGGAAGTGGTCGACGCGGTGATCGACGGTCCGCAAAGCGCGATCTGGGACGAGGCCGAAAATCGCCTGCACGCGCAGAAGAGCGTGCTGCTGTGGTGCCTGGGACGCTTGGCGGCCTGAACGGCCGGGGCCGCGCGGAAAGCCCGGCCGGCCGGTTCAGGCGATGATGTCGGGGATCAGCTGATCCTCGAGCGCGGCAATCTGGTCCTTGAGCGCCAGCTTGCGCTTCTTCAGGCGCGCGAGCTGAAGCTGGTCGCTCGCCGGCGCGAAGGCAAGCGCGTCGATCGCGCTGTCGAGGTCGCGATGCTCCTGCCGGAGTTCGCCGATCTGCCGGATGATCTCCGCCTCGTCCATTCCGTCCCGCCCCGTTGCCGGCGCTTGCCCTAGGGCGTCGCGGGCCGCCGCTCAAGCGCCCCGATCGCTTCGCCGGATGGAGCGAATTTCACGATTATTGACTCCGTTTCGGGGCGACAGCGCGTCGAATCGATGATCTATTCGAAGGTCCGACCAGCGAAGAAGGAGCGAGTCGAATGACGAATTCCCACTCTGCGACGTTGATGGCGAAACATGCCCGCCTCGATGCCCAGCTTAAGGACGAGCAGCACCGTGCTGCGCCCGACACTGTCTTGGTCGCGATGCTCAAGAAACAGAAATTGAAGATCAAGGAAGCGCTCTCGCGCCTCTAGCGCGTTTCCACCGCCAGGCTCCGGTCCGCCAGCGCGTGGCCGGAGCGCAGCGCGGACGACGGCGCCATGCCGCTCCCGCCGCGCCATGGCAGGGGCAGCCGGTTCAGTTCTTGAGCTTCCAGCCGCTTCGCAGCAGCAGGTAGCAGAGCAGGCCGAGCGCGACGTTGACGACCAGCAACACCGCCGCGCCCAGCGCGACATTGCTGTCGCTCACCCCTAAGAAGCCGTAGCGGAATCCCGAAATCACGTAGAAGAACGGGTTCAGGTGGCTGAATGCGCGGAACGCGCCATGCAGGCCGTCGATCGAATAGAAGGTGCCCGACAGCAGCGACAGCGGCTGCACCACGAAATTGGTGATCGTGGCGTTATGGTCGAACTTCTCGGCCCAGATCGACGTCAGCACGCCGATGAACGCCAGCATCGCCGCGCCCATCAGCCCGAAATACAGCGCCGCCCACGGCACGCGCGGCAGGATGTCGCCCGGCCACAGGTTCACGATCACGAGCAGCGCGAGGCATACCAGCACCGCGCGCGTCACCGCCGCCAGAACCAGCGCGGTCAGCAATTCGCCCGACGAGATGGGGGGCATCAGGTAGTCGGTGATGTTGCCCTGGATCTTGCCGACCAGCAGCGAGAAGCTGGAATTGGCGAACGCATTCTGCATCATCGCCATCGCGATCAGCCCGGGCGCCGCGAAATGGCCGAAGGAGACGCCCATCACGGTGCCGCCGTCGCGCCCGAACGCGACCGAGAAGACGACCAGCAACAGGATCGCCGAAAAGGCCGGTCCCCAGATCGTCTGCAGTTGCACCTTGAAGAACCGCCGCACCTCCTTGATATAGAGAGCGTATAATCCGCCCCAGTTGATCATCGCGATCACCGGTTCGCCGGGGGCGGGACGTTTTGTTTCGATCGAGGTCTCGGCCATGGCGCTGCGGGTAGTCCCCGCGCCCCGCGCCAGCAAGCCTCGAAGTCATGGGAAGCATGTGAATGTCTTGGACGGACGAGCGGATCGATCAGCTCAAGCAGATGTGGCAGCAGGGCATGACCGCCAGCCAGATCGCCGAAACCCTGGGCGGCGTCAGCCGCAACGCGGTGATCGGCAAGGCGCATCGCCTGGGCCTTCAGTCGCGCCCGTCGCCGGTGAAGGCGGCCGAGACGCCGGCGCCCGCGCCCGTCGCCGCCGCGCCGGTCGAAGCGCCGCCGCCGCCCAAGCCCGCGCCCACCGTTGCGGCCGCTCCGCCGCCCGCGCCCACGCCGCGTCCAGCCCCCGCGCCCGCCATCCCGGGTGCGAGCCCGCCCGCCCCGCAGGCGGATGCGCCCGTCGTTCGCTCGATCGGGCCGGGCGGCTTCCAGCGTCAGAATCCACATGAGCAGCAGTCGCCGATCCCGCCGGCCCCGCCGCGCCGCCTGGTGCCGGCCAAGCCCGCGCCGGAGATCGCCAACAAGACCAGCCTGCTCGATCTGAACGACCGCATCTGCAAATGGCCGCTCGGCCATCCGGGCGAGCCCGATTTCCATTTCTGCGGCGAGGCGGTCAATCCGGGCTTCCCCTATTGCCTGGAACATTGCTCGGTCGCCTATCAGGCGCAGCTTCCGCGCCGCGACCGTCGCCCGCCGCCGCCGCTGCCTTATGGCGGCCCGCGCGTCCGCTGACGGCCGACCCGGCTACTCGCTCGCGAACAATTCGCGTTCGATCGCCACGGTGAGCGCGGGATCGCGGGGATCGGTGTCGGGCGCGAAGCGCGCCACCACCTCGCCGTCGCGCCCGATCAGGAATTTCTCGAAATTCCACAGCACCTCCGGCGCGGGATTGGGCGACAGGCCGTGCTTCGCCAGCCGGTCGCGCATGGTGGTCGTGTCGTTGGTCGTCTCGGGCATCGCGGCGGTCAGCGCCCGGTAAAGCGGATGCGCGTCGGGCCCGGTTACCGCGATCTTCCCGAACATGGGGAAGGCGACGCCGAAATTGGTCGTGCAGAATTCGGCGATCTCCGCGTCGCTGCCCGGTTCCTGCCCCGCGAAATCGTTGGCGGGGAAGCCCAGCACCGCGAACCCCTGATCGCGATACGTCTCGTACAGCGCCTCCAGCCCTTCATATTGCGGCGTCAGCCCGCATTTGGACGCGACGTTGACCACGAGCAGCACCTGCCCCGCATAATCGGCGAGGCGTGCGGGCGCGCCCGCGATGGTCTTCAGTTCGATATCCTGGATCGCGCTCACGGCTCTTCCTTTCGGGCTTGGCATTGACGGGGCCGACAGGCTTTTCCAAGGGAAGGGCCATGAAGCGCAAGACCGGTCAGGATCGTTCCATCACCGCCCGCTGGCGGCCCGCGACGCAGGCGGTGCGCGGCGGCACCGCGCGTTCCGAATGGGGCGAGACGAGCGAGGCTTTGTTCCTCACCTCGGGCTATTCCTACGATCGCGCCGCCGACGCCGCCGCGCGCTTCACGGGCGAGCAGCAGGGCATGACCTATTCGCGGCTCCAGAACCCGACGGTCGAGATGCTGGAACAGCGCATCGCCCTGATGGAAGGGGCCGAGGCGTGCCGCGCGATGACGACCGGCATGGCCGCGATGACCGCCGCTCTGCTCTGCCAGCTCGAACAGGGCGACCATGTCGTCGCCGGCCGCGCCGCCTTCGGCTCGTGCCGCTGGCTGACCGACACGCTGCTGCCCAGGTTCGGGATCACCTCGACGATCGTCGACGGTCGCGACACACAGGCATGGGCCGACGCGATCCGCCCGAACACGAAACTGTTCTTCTTCGAAACGCCCGCAAACCCGACGCTCGACGTGGTCGATCTGGAGGCGGTGTGCGGCATCGCGCGCAAGGCCGGCGTCACCACCGTGGTCGACAATGCCTTCGCCTCGCCCGTGCTGCAGCGGCCGCTGGAATTCGGCGCGCACATCGTCGCTTATTCCGCGACCAAGATGATGGACGGGCAGGGCCGCTTGCTGGCGGGCGCGGTGTGCGGGAGCGAGGATTTCATCGAAAAGACTCTGCTGGCGTTCACGCGCAACACCGGCCCTACCTTGTCCGCATTCAACGCCTGGGTCGTGCTCAAGGGGCTGGAGACGCTCGACCTGCGCATCCGCCGGCAGAGCGAGAATGCGCTGGCGGTCGCGACCTTCCTCAACGACCGCGTCGAAACGCTCTATCCGGGGCTCGCCAGCCACCCGCAGCACGATCTGGCGATGCGGCAGATGGCGGCCGCCGGCACCATTCTGGCGATCAATGTCGAGGGCGGACGCGCGCAGGCGCACGCTTTGCTCGACGCGCTGGAGCTGGTCGACATCAGCAACAATATCGGCGATTCGCGCTCGCTGATGACGCATCCCGCCTCCACCACCCATTCGGGGCTGGCGGAAGAGACGCGGCTGGCGATGGGCGTCGGCGAAGGGATGCTGCGCCTCAACGTCGGGCTGGAGGACCCGCTCGACGTGATCGAGGATCTCGATCGCGCGCTGACGGCGGCGGGGCTTTGATGGCGGTTCTCGACACGCTCTTCCCGCATAGCGCCGTCACCGGCGACATCGCGGTGCGCGTCGTGGTCAGCTTCCTGCCCGACCAGTCGCAGCCCGATCAGGCGCGCTGGTTCTGGGCCTATCACATCCGGATCGAAAATCATGGCGGGCAGGAGGTCCAGCTGCTCACCCGCCGCTGGATCATCACCGACGGACGCGGCGACCGCCATGCGGTCGAGGGCGAGGGCGTGGTCGGCGAACAGCCGGTGATCGCGCCCGGCGCCTCCTACGATTATGTCTCGGGCTGCCCGCTCGACACGCCGACCGGCAGCATGGAGGGGAGCTACCGCATGGTCCGTGCCGACGGGGCCGTCTTCGATGCCGCGATCCCGCACTTCCAGCTGATCGGCCCGGCGGTGATCCCATGAAGCGGACCCACCTGCCGCTCAACGGCCTGCGCGTGCTCGACGCGGCGGCGCGCTATCTGTCCTTCACCCGCGCGGCGGACGAGCTGGCGGTAACCCCCGCCGCCGTCGGCCAGCAGATCCGCACGCTGGAGGATGTGCTGGGCGTGGTCCTGTTCCGCCGCACCGCCAAGGGGCTGGAGCTGACGCCCGAGGCGGCGGCCGGGCTCGATCCGCTCCGCCAGGGCTTCCTCCAGTTCGAGGAAGCGGTCCGCGCGATGCAGGCGCAGCAATCGTCGAAGCGCCTGACGATCGCCGCACCGCGCGACTTCACCGCCAAATGGCTGGCCCCCCGCCTCGCCGATTATGGCCGCACCGACGACGAACTCGGCTTCCACCTCGTCGCCGCCGACGAAAGCCTCGACTTCACGCAGGCCAATCTCGATCTCGCCGTCTGCCTGACGAAGGACAAGGGCGAGCATGAAGGCGTGATGCTCGGCGCGCGCGGGCATGTCACGATCGGCCGCGCCGACGGTGCCGACCGCGCGATCGGCTGGCCCGGCTGCCTGCAGGCGGATCGCGATCCCGTCATCACCGTCGCCGACGCCGGGCTGGCGATCGACGCCGCCGCCGCCGGCCTCGGCCGCGCGACCGTGCCCGCTCTGCTGGCCGGGGACGATCTCGCCTCCGGTCGGGTGGTCGAGTTCGGCCGCGTCGACTGCGACCGCGCCTACTGGCTGGTCGCGCCCGTCCCGCAGTGGCGGCAGAAGAAGGTGAAGGCGCTCGTGGCGGCGCTGACCGCCTGATCCCACGCATCGCGCCGCGGCCCCGCCCGGCGCTCCCATTTTCGGAGGATATCTTGGCCAAGTTGATCGCATTGCTGCCCGGCGACGGGATCGGACCCGAGGTCGTGGCCGAAGCGCGCCGCGTGCTGGAGACCGTCTGCGGCGATGCGCTCGCGTTCGAGGAGGGCGCGGTCGGCTATTCGGCGTATGAAGCAGGGGGCCATCCCCTGCCCGACGCCACGCTCGATCTCGCACGGCGCGCCGACGCGATCCTGTTCGGCGCGGTCGGCGATCCGCGCGGCGATGCGTTGCCGCGCGGGCAGCGGCCCGAACAGGCGATCCTCGGCCTGCGCAAGCATCTCGGCCTGTTCGCCAACCTCCGCCCCGCCCGCCTCTACCCCGAACTGGCCGACGCCTCCGCGCTCCGGCCCGAAGTCGCGCGCCGCATCGATCTCGTCATCGTGCGCGAACTGAACGGCGACGTCTATTTCGGCGAGAAAGGCATGCGCACCACCGCCGCCGGCCGGCGCGAGGGCTATGACATCATGTCCTATGACGAGGATCAAGTCGCGGCGATCGCGCGCGTCGGCTTCGAAACCGCGCGCGCGCGCGGGCGGCGGCTCTGCTCGATCGACAAGGCCAACGTCCTCGAAACTTCGCAGCTCTGGCGCGACGTGGTGATCGAGGTCGCGGCCGGCTATCCTGACGTGCAGCTCAGCCACATGCTGGTCGACAATGCCGCGATGCAGCTCGTGCGCGATCCCGGCCAGTTCGACGTGATCGTCACCGGCAACCTGTTCGGCGACATCCTGTCCGATCAGGCGAGCATGTGCGCGGGATCGATCGGCATGCTGCCATCGGCCTCGCTCGATGCCAGCCAGAAGGGGCTGTACGAGCCGATCCACGGCTCCGCGCCCGACATTGCCGGGCAGGGCAAGGCCAACCCGCTCGCGACGATCCTGTCGGCGGCGATGCTGCTGCGTTACTCGCTCGGCCTGTCGGACGAAGCCGACCGGATCGAGCGCGCGGTCGCCACCGCCTTGTCCCACGGCGCGCGCACGCCCGACATCGGCGGCACGACCACGACCTCGGCGATGGGCGAGGCGGTGCTCGCCGCCCTGTAAGCGCGGCCTCCGGGCAGGGTCAGCGCTGCTGGCCCCGCCCGGTCGCGGTCCAATAGATCCCGCCCATCAGATGGTCGAGATAGTGCGGATCGCGGTACATCTCGACATTGTGGCCCAAGGTCGTGACGAACACGCGGCCTTTTTCATAGCGGTGATACCAGGCGATCGGATGGTCGCCCATCGGCCGGCCCACCTGCCCCGGCCAGATCCTGGTCGGGTCGTAGCTGGTCTCGTCCACCTTCAGCACCGGATTGATCCGCACCTTGTACGGGTCGGCGAGGACGTAAAATTCGTCGCTCCAGATCCAGCGGTCGGGAACGCCGAACGTCGCCGGAAAATTGCGGTCGGTCACGGTCACGACGGCGGTCTGGACCATCGGGTGGTTGATGAACGACCGCCCGACCATCTTCTCGTACCAGACCCAGTTGTTCGGGGGCGTGATCGCGGCGCGGTGGACCACGATCGCGTTGCCGCCGGCGCGCATATAAGCCTCGAACTTGGCGCGCTGGGCGGGACTCAGCTCCTCGCCCGGCGTGTTGAGGAACATGACCGCCGCATATTGGCTGAGGTCGCCGTCGAACGCGCTCGTCTGGTTGGTCCAGGTGAAGTCGAACGCATGCAGCTTGGCCAGCTTTTCCAGGCTGTCGCGCGCGACCGGAATATATTCGTAATGATACTTGTTGGGGATCGCGATCACCAGCAGCTTGAACTGGCTGTCCGCCCAGGCGCTCGCCGGCGTGAGCAGCGCGATCCCCGCCGCGACCCGTCCGATCATGCGTTTCATGCGCGTCTCCCTCATCGCCCTGCCCGCATAACGGCGGCGGCGCGGCGTCGGAAGCACGACCTCCGTCGAACTTTTCGTGCATCGGTGAACCCATTCGGTCGGGGCCGCGTTTCGTCGCTCGTGCGCATCGCTTTGTCCCTCCTGGTCGCTCTCGGTCTTGCCGGTCAGGCGGGGGCGACCGACCGCGACCTGCGGTCGATCAACGGCATGCGCGGGCACCATGCCGTGATCCTCGCCTTCGCCCCCACGCTCGGCGATGCCCGGCTGGAGGCGCAGCGTGCCGCCTTCGCGCGGATCGGGCTGGAGGCGGCCGGGCGCGACCTGCTGCTCGTCCAGGTGGACGATGCGCGCGTGGTCGGCGCGACCGACAAGGCGCCCGCGCTCCGGCGGCGCTTTCGCGTCGCGCCCGACGCGTTCCAGGTGATGGTGATCGGCAAGGACGGCAGCCCCGCTCTGTCCTCCGCCACGCCGGTCGAGCCCGGCCGGATCGTCGCCGCGATCGACGCCACGCCCGTGCGCCAGGCCGAGGTGCGCGACGCGCGCGCCGGCCGCGTCACGGCGCAGCGCTGACCGCACCCGCTAGCTGACAGGCCGCCGCCGGCCCGCTAGGGTCGGCCGCGATGGCCGACGAAGACCTTTTCGCATCCCCCTCCGGACAATCCGCCGCGCAGAGTTACGACGCCTCGGCGATCGAGGTGCTGGAAGGGCTCGAACCCGTCCGCCGCCGGCCGGGCATGTATATCGGCGGAATCGACGAACGCGCCTTTCACCACCTCGCCGCCGAGGTGCTCGACAACGCGATGGACGAAGCCGTCGCCGGCCACGCCACGCGGATCGAGGTGACGCTCCAGGCCGGCAACCGCCTGACCATCGTCGACAATGGACGCGGCATCCCGGTCGATCCGCACCCGCGCTATCCCGGCAAGTCCGCGCTCGAAGTGATCCTCACCACGCTCCATTCGGGCGGCAAATTTTCCGACAAGGCCTATGCCACGTCGGGCGGCCTCCACGGCGTCGGCATCAGCGTGGTCAACGCGCTGTCGACCGATACCGTCATCGAGGTCGCGCGCGACCGCACGCTCTATCGCCAGACCTTTGCGAAGGGGCACCCCACCTCCCCGCTCACCACCGTCGGCCCGACCCCCAACCGGCGCGGCACGAGCGTGGCCTTCACCCCCGACCCCGAAATCTTCGGCGAAAGCGCGCGCTTCAAGCCCGCGCGGCTCTACCGCCTCGCCCGCTCCAAGGCGTACCTCTATGCGGGCGTCGAGATACGCTGGCGCTGCGACGCGGCGCTGATCGGCGACGACACGCCGGCCGAGGCGAGCTTCCAGTTCCCCGGCGGCCTGTCCGATCATCTGCGCGAGATGATCGGCACGCGCGCCTGCGCGACCGCCGAGCCGTTCGCCGGGCGGCAGGATTTCCCCAACGGGCAGGGTTCGGTCGAATGGGCGGTGGCATGGCCGCTCTTCTCCGACGGCAGCTACAGCTATTATTGCAACACGATCCCGACGCCCGATGGCGGCACGCACGAACAGGGCCTGCGCGCGGCCTTGGTGAAGGGCCTGCGCGGCTTCGGCGAGCTGGTCGGCAACCGCAAGGCCAAGGATCTGGCGCCCGAGGACGTTGTGACCGACGTCGAGCTGCTCCTGTCGGTCTTCATCCGCGACCCGCAATTCCAGAGCCAGACCAAGGACCGCCTCACCAGCCCCGAGGCGGCGCGGCTGGTCGAAGGCGCGATCCGCGACCATTTCGACCATTTCCTGTCCGACAACATGGATCGCGGCCGCGCTCTGCTCGGCTTCTGCCTCGACCGGATGGACGAGCGGATGAAGCGCAAGGCCGAGCGCGACGTGAAGCGCAAGACCGCGACGAGCGCGCGCAAGCTGCGCCTGCCCGGCAAGCTCACCGATTGCGCCAATGACGATCCGACGGGCACCGAAATCTTCATCGTCGAAGGCGACAGCGCCGGCGGCTCGGCCAAGCAGGCGCGCGACCGCAAGACGCAGGCGATCCTGCCCATTCGCGGCAAGATCCTGAACGTCGCCAGCGCCACCGCCGACAAGATCCGCCAGAATCAGGAGATCGCCGATCTCGGCCAGGCGCTCGGCTGCGGCACGCGCGATCGCTGCGATCCGGCGGCTTTGCGCTACGAGCGGATCGTCATCATGACCGACGCCGACGTCGACGGCGCGCATATCGCGACCCTGCTGATGACCTTCTTCTTCCAGGAAATGCCCGACGTGGTGAAGAACGGCCACCTCTTCCTAGCGCAGCCGCCGCTCTACCGCCTCACCGCCGGCGGCAAGAGCCTCTATGCCCGCGACGACGAGGATCGCGCGCGGATCGAGGCCAAGGACTTCAAGGGCAAGAAGGTCGAGGTCGCGCGCTTCAAGGGCCTCGGCGAAATGAACCCCCAGCAATTGCGCGAAACCACGATGGACCCGAAGACGCGCACGCTCATCCGGATCACGCTGCCGCAGGAATATGAGGAGCGGCGCGGCACCAAGGATCTGGTCGACCGCCTGATGGGCCGCCATCCCGAGCATCGCTTCGCCTTCATCCAGGCCAATGCCGCGACGCTGGAGGAAGACGCGATCGACGCGTGAGCCGAAGGCGCTCGCCCTTATTCCTAGGGTCGCGCCGGGATCTTCGTGCCGAGCAGGATCAGCCGCTCGCCCTCGATCCCGAACCAGTGCGGCACGCCCGCCGGAACGAGGATCACGTCGCCCGGCGCCAGCGCGCGCGTGGTGCCGCCCTCGATCCGGCTGCCTTCGATCAGATCGGGCTTGGTCGTCGTCGCCTCCGCCAGCGTCCCCCCGGAAATCAGCGTGCCGCGCCCTTCCAGCACGGTCGCATATTCGGCCTGGTCCGGATGGACCGCCGGCTTGCCGGGCTTCTTCCACACCTCGATCGCGGCGACGGTCTCGCCCGCCCGGAGCAGCGGCTTCCACGCGAAGCCCTGGCCCGGCTTCATCCCCGCCAGCGTGGCGGCGGCCTGCGCCTTCACGTCGGCGGCGTTGGCGAAGGAGGTCGGGTCCGCCCCCTGCGCCTGCGCCGCGCCCGTAAGCCCCAGCGCCACGATCACCCAACCCCGCATCCCGCATTCTCCGTCGCTATTTGCCCGCGAGCCTAGGGCGGGAGGCACCGGTTGCAAAGCGCTCTCGTCGCGGCCACCACGGAGACGCGATGACCATGATCCCGCTTGCCGCCGACCATGTCGCCATCGTCGGCGCGGGCTTCTCGGGCACGCTTCAGGCGATCAACCTCGTCCGCCACGGCGGCCCGCGCGCCACGCTGATCGAGCGGCGGCCCCGCCTCGCCCGCGGCGTCGCCTATTCGACCGTCCACCCCGAACATCTGCTCAATGTCCGCGCCGCGAACATGAGCGCGCTGCCCGACGATCCCGATCATTTCGTGCGCTGGCTGGCGGAGAATGACGCGCGCGGCGCGGGCGGCTTCGCGCGCCGCGCGGATTATGGCCGCTACCTCGCCGCGCTCCTGCGCGAGACGATCGCCGCACGCCCAGCTCGGCTACGGATCGTCGCAAGCGAGGTCGAGTCGTTCGCGGAGGATGGGGTCGGCGTCCGCCTCCTGCGCGCCGGCGGCGCCACGCTGGCGGCCGATGTCGTGGTGCTCGCGCTCGGCAACCTCGCGCCCAACGATCCGCCGGGCTTCGCCGACAGCGGTCTTCCATCCGACATCTACGCCGCCGATCCGTGGGCGGGCGATGTCGCCGACGGGCTCACCGACCGCGACACGATCGTCACGATCGGCACCGGCCTGACCATGGTCGACGTCGCGCTCCTGCTCGATTCGCGCGGCTTCAAGGGGCGGCTGATCGCACTGTCGCGAC
>NZ_JBMDXG010000249.1:0-31808 GCF_048594985.1 Sphingomonas sp.
ATGCGCAGGCCGACGCGCTCGCCCGCCGCCTGACGCTCTACCGCCTGCGCCGGAAAATCGAGATCGCGCGCGATCCCGCGCTTGCGGTCCACTGGGCGGCGGAGGGCGAAGAGGGCGTGCCCGATCCGCGCCTGCCCGCGCTCGGGCGCCGCTGGCTGGGTCCGCCCGCCGCGCCGGCGGACGGCTGGCGCGCGCACCGCCTCGCGCTCGGGGTGGCGGAGGGCGTGGCCGAGCTCGGCTCGGACCGGACCCTGTGGCTGGAAGCGAACGCCGCCGAGCTGAACGGCGTCAGCTTCGCCAAGGGCTGCTATGTCGGGCAGGAAAATACCGCGCGGATGAACTGGCGGCAGAAGGTCAATCGCCGGCTGGTGGTCGTCCGGGCGTCGGCCGATCCGGGCGGGGCGGCGAACGCCTGGTATCCCGATCTCGGCCTTGCCGTCGCCCGCCGCCGGATCGAGGAGATTGCCGGCGCAGACGACGTGATCCGTCCCGACTGGCTGCGCGAAGCACTCGCCGCGCCCGCCGCCGAGGCATGAAAAAGGGGCCAGTCTTGCGACCGGCCCCTTCCCCCCCCCGCCATAAATCGTATCAGGCGGCGGCCGCTGCCTTCGCCTCCTGACGGCGGCGCAGACGAAGCGCCCCGCCCAGCCCGCCGAAGCCGACCAGCATCATGCCCCAGCTCGCCGGCTCGGGCACGCCGCTCAGCGACAGGAAGATCGACTTCGTGTCGGCGCCGTATCCCGGATTGGCCAGCACGTCGAAATTGATGTTCCAGCCGATCGCATCCAGCAGCGCCAGATCGGTGCCCGTCACGACATCGGTCAGGCCGTTGCAGGTATACGGGTTCATCACCCCGACGAACTCGTCGACGTTGCAGTTTCCGGGCGCCTTCCAGTGCGATGCCTGCCAGCCGTCGCCATAGAGATCGCCGGTCGAGAAATAGGCGCCGTCATACGCGGTGGCGCCGCCGTCCAGCGAGAAATAGGCCGGCTGGTCGAACGCCCAGTTCAGTTCGCCTTCAGCGGTGTAGCGGAACAGGTCGGCTGAATAGCCCCACCAATATTCGTCGACCGGGAAGCCGCCGCCGACGCTATAGTCGAAATCCTGCGCTCCGCTGAGGAAGCCCAGCGCATGACCCATTTCATGGATGGCGACGCCGATGAAATCGTACGAGTTGGTGTCGATGCCGTCCGTGGGGTCGAAATCGAAGCTGAAATTGGTGGAGAACGTGATGTCGGCGTCAATCAGGTCTTCGTTTCCGCCTACCAGTGCCTTCACGTTCGCGGTGGACAAAGCGATCGTGCTGCTGATCGCGTCTCCGCCGGTCGGCGCGGTGCGCGTTCCGGTGGCGGCGACGCCGGTCTGCGTGATCTGATTGAAATATTCGGGCACGGTCACGGTGACGCTGCCGTCCGCATTGGTCGGCGCGAGATTGGCATAGGCCTGCGCATCGAGCGCACTGTTGCCGGTCGCCCCCAGGACCGCTTTGTAGACGTCGATCGGCACAAATTGCTCAAGCGTGCTGCGCGTGCCGCCGAGGACGCCCGGATCGAGCGATTCGTAGCCGACCTGGAAATTGACCACCGCGTCGTTGGTCAGCACGCTTTCCCAATAGCGGGCGGCGACGGTGAAGCCGCGCTGGGCCTCGACCGACGTAAACGAATCGAGTCCCAACAGATTGATCGTCAGCGCGTGCGCCGGTGCGGCGGCCAGCGTCGTACCCGCTGCAAGCGCGAGCAGGGCCTTCCTCATCTTGACCATTGCATGAACCCCCTTGTCCCTCCGCACCGCTGCGGCGGCTGGTTAATTCCAGATGAACAAGCTGCTGCTTTGGTGGGCAGTGCGTCAAGACATGATTCGTCACGATCTTGTAAAATTGTTGCGCCGGAACCACGTCGCGCAAAGAAAAAGGGGGCGGTCTCCCGCCCCCTCCCGATCGATCTGAATTCCGCTGCCGAAATCAGGCGGCGAGCTTGCGCAGCACGTAGGGCAGGATGCCGCCGTTCAGGAAATAATCGAGTTCGTTGACCGTATCGATTCGGCAGCGCGCCTCGAACGTCTCCTCGCTGCCGTCGGCGCGGATCAGCGTCACCGACACCATCTGGCGCGGGCGCAGCCCGGCGACGTTGCGGATGGTGAAGCGCTCGCTGCCGTCCAGCTTGAGCGTCTTGCGATCGACGCCCTCGGGGAATTGCAGCGGCAGCACGCCCATGCCGACCAGATTCGAACGGTGGATGCGCTCGAAGCTCTCGGCGATCACCGCGCGCACGCCCAGCAGGGTGGTGCCCTTCGCCGCCCAGTCGCGCGACGATCCGGTGCCATATTCCTTGCCCGCCACGACCACGAGCGGCGCGCCGTCCGCCTTGTAGCGCATCGCCGCGTCGTAGATCGCCTCGACCTCGCCGGTGGGCACGTACTTGGTCATGCCGCCTTCGATGCCCGGGACCATCTCGTTGCGGATGCGAATGTTGGCGAAGGTGCCGCGCATCATCACCTCATGGTTGCCGCGGCGCGCGCCATAGGAGTTGAAGTCCGCCTTGGCGACGCCATGCTCCTGCAAATAGCGCCCGGCCGGACTGTCGGCCTTGATCGATCCCGCCGGGCTGATGTGGTCCGTGGTGATCGAATCGCCCAGGATGGCGAGCGGGCGTGCGCCGACGATGTCCTCGACCGCCTTGGGCGCCATGCCCATGCCGTCGAAGTAAGGCGGGTTCTGGACGTAGGTCGAACCGCCGTTCCACGAATAGGTGTCCGACCCCTCGATCGTGATGCCGCGCCACTTGCGGTCGCCCTCGAACACGTTGGCGTAGCGGGTGCGGTACATCTCGCTGTCGATCACGCTGGTGATCATGTCGGCGATCTCGTGGTTGGTCGGCCAGATGTCCTTCAGGAACACCTTCTTGCCGTCCTCGGTCTCGCCGATCGGATCCTTGGTCAGGTCCTCGCGCACCGTGCCCGTCAGCGCATAGGCGACGACCAGCGGCGGACTCGCCAGGAAATTGGCGCGCACGTCGGGGGAGACGCGGCCCTCGAAATTGCGGTTGCCCGACAGCACGCTCGCCGCGACCAGGTCGTTCTCGTTGATCGCCTTGCTGATCGGCGCGGGCAGCGGGCCCGAATTGCCGATGCAGGTGGTGCAGCCATAGCCGACCAGGTTGAAGCCCATCGCGTCCAGATCGTCCTGCAGCTTGGACTTGGTCAGATAGTCGGTGACCACCTGGCTGCCCGGCGCGAGGCTGGTCTTGACCCACGGCTTGGGCTTGAGGCCGAGCTGGCGCGCCTTGCGCGCGACCAGCCCGGCGGCGACCAGCACGCTGGGGTTGGAGGTGTTGGTGCAGCTGGTGATCGCGGCGATCACCACGTCGCCATGGCCGACGTCGAACGCGCCGCCCTCAACGGTCACGCGCCGGTCGGCGTCGCCCGTCTTCTTGTAGCCTTTGACCAGCTCGTTGTTGAAATTGTCGTCGACATTGTCGAGCAGCACCTTGTCCTGCGGGCGCTTCGGGCCCGCGAGGCAGGGCTGCACCGTGCCCATGTCGAGCGCGAGCGTGTCGGTAAAGACCGGATCGGGCAGGTTGGCGTCGCGCCACAGGCCCTGCGCCTTGGCATAGGCCTCGACCAGCTCGATCTGGTCGTCCTCACGCCCCGTCAGGCGCATATAGTTGATCGTCGCCTGGTCGATGCCGAAAAAGCCGCAGGTCGCGCCATATTCGGGCGCCATGTTGGCGATCGTCGCGCGGTCGGCGAGGTTGAGGCTGTCGAGGCCGGGGCCGTAAAATTCGACGAAGCGGCCGACCACGCCCTTGGCGCGCAGCATCTGCGTGACGGTCAGGACCAGATCGGTGGCGGTGATGCCTTCGGCCAGCGTGCCGGTCAGCTTGAAGCCGACGACCTCGGGGATCAGCATCGACACCGGCTGGCCCAGCATCGCCGCCTCGGCCTCGATCCCACCCACGCCCCAGCCGAGCACGCCGAGGCCGTTGACCATCGTCGTGTGGCTGTCGGTGCCGACGCAGGTGTCGGGATAGGCGACTTCGACGCCGTCGGCGTCCTTCGACACCCACACCGCCTGCGCGATATGCTCCAGATTGACCTGGTGGCAGATGCCGGTCCCCGGCGGCACGACCTTGAAATTGTCGAGCGCCTTCGATCCCCAGCGCAGGAACTCATAGCGTTCCATGTTGCGCTGATATTCGATTTCGACATTGTCGGCGAAGGCCTGCGGCGTGCCGAACTCGTCGACCATCACCGAATGGTCGATGACGAGGTGGACGGGAACGAGCGGATTGATCTTCCGGGCGTCGGCGCCGAGCGTGTTCATCGCGTCGCGCATCGCGGCCAGATCGACCACGCACGGCACGCCGGTGAAATCCTGCATCAGCACGCGCGCCGGGCGATACTGGATCTCGCGCTCGGACGTGCGATCGGTCAGCCACTGGACCATCGCCTGCAGGTCGTCGGTCGTGACGGTGGCGCCGTCCTCGAAGCGGAGCAGGTTCTCGAGCAGCACCTTCATCGAAAAGGGCAGGCGGCTGATGTCGCCGAGCTGCGCCGCCGCCTTTTCGAGGCTGTAATAATGCACGGTGCGGCCGCCGACATCGAGGGTGGAACGGGTGTTGAGCGTGTCGTGGCCGACGGCGGTCATTGTGGGGCGACTCCCGATTGCTGCGATGCGGTGTATGCGAAAGCCCCTAGCAAGCATGGCAGGGTGGGGAAAGGGCAGGTGGGGGCAGCATCCGCCAGCGACGCGTCCTTGCGATTGCAATGTAGGAAATCTTGTGAGACGCCTTCAGGGTTCGAGCGGGGTGGGGTTGATCTTGCACATCTTTGTTGGCTGCCTCTCCCATGCCTGCGTCCGGACGCAGGCGTCACCTGCCGGCCGGGCTTCGGCACCTGTCAACTTCGTCAACTTCGCGGGGCCTCGGGCATCCATCGGGCACGGGCAGCCGCTGTGAATCCGCACCTGCTCGGCCTGCTCGGCATCGTCCTGATCCTCGGCGTCGCGGTGGCGCTGTCGTCCAACCGCCGCTGGATCCGTCCGCGCGTGGTCGCCGCCGCCTTCGCATTGCAGGTCGGGATCGCGGTCCTCGTCCTCTACGTGCCGGCCGGTCGCGCGGTGATCGCGTGGATGGCGGGCGGGGTGGGCAACCTGCTCGGCTACGCCAATCAGGGCACCGCCTTCCTGTTCGGGCCGTTCGCCGCCTCCCCGCTCGGCGCCAATTTCGCGTTGCAGGCGCTGCCGGTCATCATCTTCTTCGCCAGCCTCGTCTCGATCCTCTATTATCTGGGCATCATGCAGCGGGTGGTGCGCTGGCTCGGTGGCGCGCTCGAAAAGGTGATCGGGATCAGCCGGGTCGAGGCGCTGTGCGCCGCCGCCAACATCTTCGTCGGCCAGTCCGAATCGCCGCTCGTGATCCGCCCCTATCTCGCGGCGCTCCGCCCGGCGCAGCTGTTCCAGGTGATGACCAGCGGCATGGCGGGCGTCGCCGGCACGATCCTCGCCGCCTACGCCTCGATGGGGATCAAGATCGACTATCTGCTCGCGGCCAGCTTCATGTCGGCCCCCGGCGCGATCCTGATGGCGAAGCTGATCATGCCCGACGATCCCGCCGACATCGCGCTGCCCGTGACCGAGATGGTCGACACCAGCCATGGCGGCGAGGAGGACAAGCCCGCCAACGTCATCATGGCGGCGGCGCAGGGCGCGCAGCTGGGCGTGCGGCTCGCCGTCATGGTCGGCGCGATGGTGTTCGCCTTCGTCGGGCTGGTCGCGCTCGCCAACGGGCTGCTGTCGGGGCTGGGGCAGATGGCGGGCATCGCCGACCTCACCTTCCAGCGCATCCTCGGCACCGTCTTTGCGCCCGTCATGTACCTGATCGGGGTGCCGTGGGACCAGGCGGGCGCGGCGGGCGGGCTATTCGGCGAGAAGATCGTGCTCAACGAATTCGTCGCCTACATCCATTACGGCCAGATCGCCGGGTCGTTCGGCGCGCATGGGCAGGCGGTGGTGATCTTCGCCTTGTGCGGGTTCGCCAATTTCAGTTCGATCGCGATCCAGATGGCGGTGACCGGCGGGCTCGCCCCGAATCAGCGCCCGCTGATCGCCCGGCTCGGGATCAAGGCATTGGTGGCGGGCAGCCTCGCCAACCTCATGTCGGCGGCGCTCGCGGGGCTGCTCATTTCCTGAACCAGTGCTCGGCGGCGAACCACCAGGTGACGCCGCCCGCGATCAGCGCCGACACGCCGCACACGCCGGCAAAGGCCCACGGCTCGTGCGCAAAGGGAATCCCCTCGACATTCATGCCTAGCAGCCCGGTCAGGAAGGTCAGCGGCAGGAAGACCAGCGCCACGATCGACAACGCCAGCGCGCGCGTCTCGATCAGTTCGGACCGCAGGTCGGTCAGCTGCTCGTGGATCAGCGCCGCGCGTTCGCGCACCGCCTCCAGCTCCTCGGCCATGCGCGCGAAGCGGTCGGCCGCCTCGCGCAGGTGCAGCCGGTCGTCGTCCTGAAGCCATGGCGCATCCAGCTCGGCCATCCGCGTCAGCGCGTCGCGCTGCGGCACCACGAAGCGGCGATAGACGATCGCGTCGGCGCGCGCTTTGGCGATCTTGCGGCGCGTGTCGAACGCCTTGTCGGGTTCGAGCGAGGTCTCGCAATCGTCGACCACGTCGCCCAGCGCGCCGATCACGGGGTCGACCTGCTTGGTGATGATCATGCCCAGGTGGCTGATCAGGTCGCCGGGGTCGTGGATCGCGCCCTGCTCCATCTCCTCGCGCAGCCGATCGATGCCGGCGAGCGGATGGAAGCTGACCGAAATGGCGCGTCCCTCCTCGACCCAAGCGCGGATCGAGACGAGCGGATCGTCCCCGACCTCCTCCGCCACCGCCGAGGGACCGCGCAGGTTGATGAGCGCGCCGCCGTCGATCGCCTCGCTGCGCGGCCGCGTCTCGATCGCGGTGAGCGCGTAGGCGACGGTTTCGGGCATGCCGCCATGCTGCTTGAGCCAGTCGAGCGTGTCGGCCTCGCGCCCGTCGAGGTGGACCCACACGAACCGGCCTTTGTCCGGCCGCGACGCGCAGGCGGCCGCCGCGTCGACCGCATGTCCTACCCCATCCGCGCCGCGTTCGATCGCCCAATGGTTCATGGTCGCTCCAGGATGACGGTGAGGCCGGGCAGCGGCGCGTCCGGTGCGCTGCTCACGATCCGTTCGGCGTCGGCGCGGGCGCGATCGAGGATCGCAGGGGCCATGTCGGCCGGGTGGACGATGCGGTCGGCGAGCGCGAGCAGGCGTGCCGCGCGCAGGGTCAGCTCGTCCGGATCGTCCGATGCGATGCGGACCCGTTCCATCCGGATCGACGGCGCGTCGTCGAACGCGGTCACCGGATCCCTGTGTTCGCGCAGCGGATCGAGCGCGCCGCCGGGCGCGAGCAACGCTCCGATCGCGCGGCGGCGTTCGCCCGCATCGGGATAGTGTGCGCGCAACCGCCCTCGCGCCGCGCCAAGCGCCTCGGCCAGGCGCCCGAGCCCGGCGGGCAGCAGCGCTTCCAGCCGCTGGCGCAACGCGGCCGCCAGCCCGGCCGAAACGCCGCCCGTGCCGATCGCGACCAGCACCGGATCGCGATCGACGATAGCGGGCAAGGTGAAGTCGCACAGATCGGGCCGGTCGACCGCATTGACCAGCACGCCGCGCGCCTTCAGCCGGTCGACCAGCGTTGCATCGTCCACCGCGACGATTGCCAGCGCGGCCTCCTCCTCCGGTCCGACGATATGCGCGCCGGCGCGTTCGAGCAGGCGGCGCTTGGCATCGGCGGCCAGCCCGTCACCCGCGAGGATGACGGGCCGGCCCGTCAGCCGGACGAAGATCGGCAGGCTGTGCGTAACGGGACCGTCAGATCGACCGCGCGTAGGCGCGGATCGTGTCGGCGATGTCGGGCCGCTCCAGCGCGAGCGCGAGATTGGCGATGATGAAGCCCGCCTTCTCGCCACAATCGTGGCGCGTGCCTTCGAATGTCCGCGCGTGGAACGGCTGCTTGCCGATCAGTTCGGCCAGCGCGTCGGTCAGCTGAATCTCGCCGCCCGCGCCCTTCTTGCCTTCGGTCAGGATGTCGAGCACCTCGGGCTGGAGGATGTAGCGCCCGACCGCCGCGAGCCGCGACGGCGCCTCGCCGCGCTTCGGCTTCTCGACGAAGCCCTTCACCTCGGTCACCGGCCCCGCGACCGCGCCCGGATCGACGATGCCGTAGCGGTTGGTATGCTCTTCCGGCACCTCCAGCACGGCGATGACGTTGCCGCCTTTCTCCTCATAGGTCTCGCGCATCTGCGCAAGGCACGGGCTGGCCGGGTTCCACAGCAGTTCGTCGGGCAGCAGCACCGCGAACGGCTCGTCGCCGATCAGCTGGCGCGCGCACCATACGGCATGGCCGAGACCCGCCATCTGCTGCTGGCGCACGAATGCGGCCTGACCGGGATCGAGCCGGGTCGGCTTCATCGCTTCCAGGATGTCGTGCTTGGCCTTGGCGTTGAGATCATGTTCGATCTCGAATGCGGCGTCGAAATAGTCCTCGATCGCGTGCTTGCCGCGCCCGGTGACGAAGATCATCTGCTCGATCCCGGCGGCGCGCGCCTCATCGATCGCATATTGGATCAGCGGCCGATCGACCACCGGCAGCAACTCCTTCGGAACCGCCTTGGTCGCCGGCAGAAAGCGGGTGCCGAACCCCGCCACCGGAAAGACCGCCTTACGAATGGGCTTGATGCTCACGTCTGTTTCCCCTGCAGCCATGCCGGCAGCCGGTCGGCGGCGATCAACGCCTCGATCGGCTGGCGGTCGCGGATGATTGCCCAATCCTCGCCCTTGACCATCGCTTCGGGGGTCAGCCCGCGCGAATTGTAGGTATTCGCCATCGTCGCACCATAAGCGCCGGCGGTCATGAAGGCCACCAGATCGCCCGCCTCGACGGCGTCCATCGCGCGCGCCCGCGCAAAGGTGTCGCCCGTCTCGCAGATCGGACCGACGATATTGGCGGTGGCGCGCGCGCCCGACGGGGCGACGGCGCGGATGTCGTGCCACGCATCGTACAGGCTGGGGCGGATCAGATCGTTCATGCCCGCGTCCACCACCACGAAGGGATGGGTCGTGCCTTCCTTCACGCGGATGACGCGCGCCAGCAGCACGCCGGCATTGCCGACGATGACGCGGCCGGGCTCGAAGATCAGGCGCACGTTCCAGCCGGCGGTCACCTCGCGCACCATCGCGCCGTAATCGGCGGGCGAGGGCGGGATGGGCAGCGCGGGATTGTACGGCACGCCCAGCCCGCCGCCCAGATCGGCGGTGACGATCGCATGGCCGGCCGCACGCAGATCGGCGATCAGCGTGCCGATCCGCGCGAAGGCGGCGCGGCTGGGGGCGAGATCGGTCAGCTGGCTGCCGATGTGGACCGCGACGCCCCGCACGTCGAGGCCGGGCAGCGCCGCCGCGCGGGCATAAGCGTCGAGCGCGCGGTCATACGCGACGCCGAACTTGTCGTCGGCGCGACCGGTCGAAATCTTGCTGTGCGTGCCTGCATCGACATTGGGATTGATGCGATAGGCCACGGGTGCCGCGATCCCCAGCCGGCTGGCGACGGCGGACAGCATCTCCGCCTCCTGCACCGATTCGAGGTTGAACTGGCCGATGCCCTCGGTCAGGCCGAGCTCCATTTCCTCGGCGGTCTTGCCGACGCCCGAGAAGACGATCTTCGAGGCCGGAACCCCCGCCGCCAGCGCGCGCAGCAGCTCTCCACCCGAAACGACGTCCGCGCCGAGCCCGAGGCCCGCCAGCGTCGCGAGCACCGCGCGATTGGGATTGGCCTTGACCGCGAAGGCGATGAGCGGCTCGTCGAGCCCGGCCAGCGCCTCGCGAAAGACGCGGACGTGGCGTTCGATCGTGGCGGTCGAATAGACGTAGACGGGCGTGCCCGCCTCCGCCGCGATCGCGGCGAGGGACACGTCCTCGGCGTGCATCACGCCGTCGCGCAGGTCGAAATGGTCCATTTCAGCGTGGCGGCAGATCGAAGGGGTCGTCGGGGCGCGGTTCCGAGCGGGTGATCAGCTCGTCGCTGCGGCCCGGGCGGAGAGCGGCGGGGGGCGTCATCATCTGGACCGTCGTCGGCGCGACGGGGGCGGACGCGGGCTTGGGCGGCGGCGCCTTGCCCGGCGCCGGCTTCAGCGTCTGCACGCCGCCGCACGCGGTGAGCAGCAACAATCCGGTAAGCGCGACGATCCTCATGCCGCGGCCCCCAGCGCGGCGCGGGCCTCGGCGATGCGCGTGCGGACCTGATCGGGGGCGGTGCCGCCATGGCTCCGCCGGCTCGCGACCGAGGCGTCGACCGTCAGCACCCCGAACACGCGGTCGTCGATCCGCGCGTCGATCGCCTGCAGCGCTTCCAGCGGCAAGGCGGCGAGCGCCACGCCTTCATTCTCCGCCAGCTTCACCGCGCGCCCGGTGATGTGATGCGCCTCGCGGAACGGCACGTTGCCCTCGCGCACCAGCCAGTCGGCAAGGTCGGTCGCGGTGGAAAAGCCGCCTTCCGCCGCCGCGCGCATCCGTTCGGGCACGAAGCGTGTCGTCTCGACCATGCCGGTCATCGCCGCGATCGACAAAGCGAGCAAATCGTGCGCCTCGAACACGGGCGGCTTATCGTCCTGCATGTCCTTCGAATAAGCGAGCGGCAGGCCCTTCATCGTCATCGTCAACGCGACCATGCAGCCCGCGATCCGCCCCGAATGGCCGCGCACCAGCTCGGCCGCGTCGGGATTGCGCTTCTGCGGCATGATCGACGAGCCGGTCGAATAGGCATCGGGCAGCGAGACGAAGCCGTAGGGCTGGCTCGCCCAGATCACGAACTCCTCCGCCATGCGCGACAGATGCAGCGCGCATTGGGTGGCGGACATCAAATAATCGAGCGCGAAATCGCGGTCGGACACACTGTCGAGCGAATTGTCGGTCGGCCCGTCGAAGCCCAGGGCCTTGGCGGTCGCGTGCCGGTCGATCGCGAAGCCGGTGCCCGCGAGCGCCGCGCTGCCGAGCGGGCAGCGGTTGAGCCGCGTCCGCGCGTCGGCGAAGCGCGAACGGTCGCGGCGGACCATTTCGAACCACGCCATCAGGTGGTGGCCGAGCGTGACCGGCTGCGCCACCTGGAGGTGGGTGAAGCCCGGCATGATCGTGGCGGCATGTTCCTCGGCGCGCGCCAGAAGCGCGTGCTGGAACGCGGCGAGCCCGGCGTCGACCGCGTCGATCGCATCGCGCACCCACAAGCGGAAGTCGGTCGCGACCTGATCGTTGCGCGAGCGTGCGGTGTGGAGACGGCCCGCCGCCGGCCCGACCAGTTCGGCCAGCCGGCTTTCCACCGTCATGTGGATATCCTCCAGCGCGGGATCGACCGGCACGCCGTTCGCGGCATAATCGTCGGCGATGCGGGCGAGGCCCGCGTCGATCGCGGCGACATCGTCCGCGTCCACGATTCCCTGCTTGCCCAGCATCGCGACGTGCGCGCGGCTGCCGGCAATATCCTGCTTCCACAGCTTCTGGTCGAACGGGATCGAGGCGTTGATTTCGCGCATGATCGCGCTAGGCCCCTCGGCGAAACGCCCGCCCCACATCGCATTGGAGTCCGACATGCGGCGACTTGCCTCGTTTTCCGTGCTGCTGCTGATCCCGGCGATTGCCGGCGGCTGCCATAAGCAAGCCGATCCCGCGCCGCAAGCCGAGCAGGCGGCCGAACCGGCGGCGCCCGCGCCGGCGCGTCTTGCGCCGGACACGTCGCACGCCGGAAAATCGCTCCCGACGGCGGAGATCAAGGATGGATCGGGGGCGTCGGCCAAGCTATCCGACCTCAAGGGCAAGCCCGTGCTGGTCAATCTGTGGGCGACGTGGTGCGTGCCCTGCGTCAAGGAGCTGCCGACGCTCGACGCGCTCGCCGCGCGCGAGGCGGGCACGCTTCAGGTCGTGGTCGTCAACATGGACCTGGAAGGGCCGCGCGCGGTCGAACCGTTCCTCAAGCGCCGCCCGCTCAAGACGCTGAAGACGTGGACCGACGCGTCCAACGCGCTGATGATCCCGCTGGAGGCGGCGTCGCTGCCGACCACGATCCTCTACAAGGCCGAGGGCAAGGAAGTGTGGCGCGTCGCGCGCGACGTCGACTGGACGAGCGCGGAGGCCAAGGCGCTGCTGGCGCAGGCGGGCGCATAGCGCGCTGCCGCTCGACCCGAGCGAGGTCGAAGGACGTGCTGTACGTCCTTCGACAGGCTCAGGACGAACGGAGCGTTTTTATCAATCCCGTAGCAGCTCGTTGATGCCGGTCTTGGCGCGGGTCTGGGCGTCGACGCGCTTGACGATCACCGCGCAATAGAGGCCGGGCCCGCCGTCCTTGCCGGGCAGCGTGCCGGGCACGACCACCGAATAAGCGGGCACGCGGCCGGTGAAGACCTCGCCGGTCGCGCGGTCGACGATCTTGGTCGACGCGCCGAGATAGACGCCCATCGACAGGACCGCGCCTTCCTCGACGATCACCCCCTCGGCCACCTCCGCCCGGGCGCCGATGAAGCAGCCATCCTCGATCACCACCGGATTGGCCTGGAGCGGTTCGAGCACGCCGCCGATCCCGGCGCCGCCCGACAGATGGACGTTGCGGCCGATTTGCGCGCAGCTGCCGACGGTCGCCCAGGTATCGACCATCGTGCCCTCGCCCACGCGTGCGCCGATGTTGACGAAGCTCGGCATCAGCACGACGCCCTTGTCGATGAACGCGCCGCGCCGCGCCACCGCGCCCGGAACCGCGCGGAAGCCGGCGGCGCGGAAGCGCGCTTCGTCCCAGCCCGCGAACTTGGTCGGCACCTTGTCGAAGCCGGGCCCACCCGGCGTGCCGCCGTCGACCACCGCATTGTCGTTGAGGCGGAAGGAGAGCAACACCGCCTTCTTGAGCCATTGGTTGACGGCCCAGCCGTCGGCGCGCTTCTCGGCCACGCGCAAAGACCCGTCATCGAGACCCGCCAGCGCGGCCTCGACCGCGTGGCGCACCGCGCCGGTGGTGGCGGGCGAGAGGGTGTCGCGCGCATCCCAGGCGGCGTCGATCGTGGCTTCGAGCGTCATTGATCCTCCAACATATGGTGCAGCCAGTGGCCGAGGTCGGCCGTCCGGTAATCGATATGATCGGCGCTGTCCTCCCCGACCTGCTCCGATCCATTGTCGATCCAGAGGGTGGTGAGGCCGAGCGTCTTGGCGGGTTTGAGGTTGCGCGCCATGTCGTCGGCGAACAGCGCGCGGGCGGGATCGATGCGGAACGCCTGGACCATCGAGGCATAGGCGGCCGCCGCCGGCTTGGGCTCGTAGGCCATGGCGTGGATGTCGTGGATCGCTTCGAAGCTCTCCGACAGGCCGACGCGCGCCAGCACGCGACGGGCATAAGGCGCGTCGCCGTTGGTGAAGATCAGCTTGCGGCCGGGCAGGCGAGCGATCGCCTCGATCAGGCGGCGATCCTCCTGCAGCACGTCCATCTCGATCGCATGGACATCCTCCAGGAAATGATGCGGGTCGACGCCGTGCTCCGCGATCAGGCCCGACAGCGTAGTCCCGTGCTCGCGGAAATAGCCTTTCTGGAGACGGTACGCCTCCTCGCGCGGCAGGCCGGTGATGCGCGCGACATAATCGGTCATGCGGCGGTCGATCAGCCCGAACAGATCGCACGAGGCGGGATAGAGCGTGTTGTCCAGATCGAAGATCCAGGCATCGATATGGGCGAGGGAGGGATTCATAGGCGCTCCCCTATCACCGTCGCCCCAGCGCAGGCCAGGGGGAATCGCACATACGGCCATCCACAACCATTTTCGCGAGAGAAACTGGCCCCTGCCTGCGCAGGGGCGACGTCGGGGGGCGGATTACAGGTAGCTCGGCAGGTCGACCGGCTCGATCAGCACATCGCGGCGGCCGACATGGTCGGGGGTGGAGATGATGCCGGCCTTCTCCATGCGTTCGATCAGGCGCGCCGCGCCGTTATAGCCGACGCGAAGCTGGCGCTGGAGCCACGAGGTCGACGCCTTCCGGTTTTCCACCACGAGCTGGACAGCGCGGCGGTAGGTCTGCGTTTCGGGATCGTCCGGGCCGGTCGGCGCGCCCTCGATCTCATAGGCGCCCTCCAGCGGCTCTTCCGTCACGGCCGCGACATATTCGGGCGGGCGCTGCGCCTTCCAATGCTCCGCCACGCCGCGCACCTCGTCGTCGGACACGAACGGCCCGTGGACGCGGACGATCTGCTTGCCGCCCGCGACGTAGAGCATGTCGCCCTTGCCCAGCAGCTGCTCCGCCCCCTGCTCATTGAGGATGGTACGCGAATCGATCTTCGACGCGACCTGGAAACTGATCCGCGTCGGCAGGTTCGCCTTGATCACGCCGGTGATGACGTCGACCGAAGGGCGCTGTGTCGCCATGATCAGGTGGATGCCCGCCGCGCGCGCCTTCTGCGCCAGCCGCTGGATCAGAAACTCGACCTCCTTGCCAGCGGTCATCATCAGGTCGGCCAGCTCGTCGACCACCACCACGATCATCGGCAGCGGCTCATATTCGAGCTTCTCTTCCTCGTAGAGCGGCTGGCCCGTATCGGCGTCGTAGCCGGTCTGGACGCGGCGGCCGAGCGGCTGGCCCTTGGCCTTGGCCGCCTTCACCTTCTCGTTGAACGAACCGAGGCTGCGCACCTGGATCGTCGCCATCATGCGATAGCGGTCCTCCATCTGCTCGACCGCCCATTTGAGCGCGCGAATCGCCTTGGCGGGTTCGGTCACGACCGGGGAGAGAAGGTGCGGGATGTCGTCATAGACCGACAGTTCCAGCATCTTCGGATCGATCATGATCATCCGGCACTGGTCGGGCGTCAGCCGATAGAGCAGCGACAGGATCATCGCGTTCAGGCCGACCGACTTGCCCGATCCGGTCGTGCCGGCGACGAGCAGATGCGGCATCGGCGCCAGGTCCGCGACGACGGGGTCGCCGCCGATATTCTTGCCGAGGATCAGCGCGAGGTTGCCGGGCGACTGTTCCTCGAACTTGTCACTGGCGATCAGCTCCGACAGCACCACGCTTTCGCGCTTTTGATTGGGCAGCTCGATCCCGATCACGGTGCGGCCGGGGATGGTCGCGACGCGCGCCGACAGCGCCGACATGTTGCGCGCGATGTCGTCGGCCAGCGCGACCACGCGGCTCGCCTTGATCCCGGCGGCGGGCTCGAGCTCGTACATCGTTACGACGGGGCCGGGGCGCACCTCGGTCACGCGGCCGCGGACATGGAAGTCCTCGAGCACGGTCTCCAGGAGGCGGGCGTTGCGCTCCAGCGCGGTCTTGTCGAGCGTCCCCGTGGTCGGCGGCGGGGCGGGCGACAGCAGGTCGAGCGTCGGCAGCACCCAGGTGTCGCCCAGATCGAGCTTCGCCTGACGCTCGCGCTGGTTACGGATGTTCGGCGGGGGCGCGGCGCGCACGGGCGTGGTGATGGTCGGGCGGGGCGGTTCGGCCGCATCCTCCGCCTCGGGCTCGATCGCGGGCCGCGGGCGCACGGCGGCGCGGCGGAGGGGGGCGGTGGGAGCCTCTGCCGGGGCTTCCGAAAACTCGTCGATCTCGCGCAGCTTGCGGCGCGGGAACAACGCGGCGCGCTCCTCCGCGTCGAGCCCGAGCGCCCAGAAAGCGAGGCCGAGTCCCGCGATCGTCAGCAGCAGGATCGCGGCAACCCGCACGCCCGCCGCCCCGCCCGGCAGGCCCAGACCCCGCCCGTCATCGATCGCGCGCGCGGCGCCGAGGCCGACCGCCCCGCCCGCGCCGGCCGGCAAAGCAGCGATCGATCCACCGCGAAGCAGCGCGATCGCGATGCCGAGCAAAAGCATGCCGAGCAATGTCACAGGCAGCGCGCGCTTCCACCTGCCCGGATGCACCCCGCGCCACAGCCGCAGCGCGACGGTGATCAACGGCGGGATCAGCAGGATCGACGGCAGGCCGAAGATCGTCAGCAGCAGGTCGGCGGTCCACGCGCCCGCCGGACCCAGTACGTTGCGGACCGGGCCGCCCGCCGCCGTCATCAGCGCGGGGTCGCCGGGCGAATAGCTTGCCAGCGCAAATCCCAGCATCAGCGCGGCCGCGAGGATCGCGAGCGCACCCGCCATGGCGCCGCCGCGCTGCCCGATGCGACGCGCCCCGTCGATCCATGCCGCCCCGCCCGCCGCCCGGCTCGCCATCCGTCTCACCCGTTATCCGAAAGATTGGCGCCGATTGTGCCGGAAATGTTCCCCGATCGCAAACGCGGTGCGGCGAACGGGCGGTCAGAAACCCCAGTCGACGATCCGCCAGCCGCGCTTCGCCGCCATCCGCCGCAGGCCCCGGCTGGGGTTCACGGCGAACGGCTCGTCCGCCCATTCCAGCGCGGGCCAGTCGGAGACGTGGTCGGAATAGAAGCGGACCTTCACCGCCGATCGGGCGATGTCCTCCTGCGCCATCCACGCTTCGATCAGGCGCAATTTGGCGGGGCCGTAATTGTTGTCGCCGTCGATCCGCGCGTGGATGATGTCGTCGAGGCCGGTGATCGATCCGGTCGCGATCACGTCGTCGAAGCCCAGCCGGCGCGCGATCGCCTCGACATAGAAGCGGTAGGAAGCGGTCGCGAGGACCAGTCGCCGCCCCGCGTTGCGGTCCTCCTCGATCTGGCGGAGCGCGCCGGGATGGATGTTGGTGCGCAGGATCAGGTCGGCGAAACTCTCGACCGCCGGGGCCAGCGTCGCGCGCGGCACCGATCCGCCGATCAGCAGCCACTGGTTGAGTTCCTTCAATCGCCGCCGATCGATCAGCTTGAGCGCATAGGCCGCCATCGTGAAGGGCACCGCCGGGGCGAGCGCGAGCCGCGCGGGATTGAGTGCCCGGGCGGCGTGGAGCAGGAACGGCGTGTAGGTGCCGGTGCGCGTGACCGTGCGATCCATGTCGTAGATGGCGAGGTCGCGCACGCTTGCTGTCTCCTGTCCGGGAAAACTGGGGGTTCGGCTGGCGCTAACGCATGATCGTGCAGGCGGGAACCATTCCGCATCCGAAAGCGTCTCGACAGGTGATGCGCCGGGCCGATAGTCTGACCTGATGACCGCCCCGGCCGACTTCGCCCTTGCCGATGATGGCCGGACGCTGCGCTTCGCCGGCGCGCTTACGCTGGCGCGGATCGGCGACCTCCCCACTCGGCTCGACGCGCTCGACCCCGTGCCCCAACGGATCGATCTGGCGGGGATCGAGCGGATGGATACGGTCGGCGCGTGGCTGGTCCACCGGCTCGCGCGCGACCACGACGTCGCGATCGAAGGTGCGAACGAGGACGAGGCGCATCTGCTGGAGCAGGTTGCCGCCGCCGATCACCCCCTCAAGATCCGGCCCGACGCGCGGCCGTCGCTGCTGCGCGTGTTCGACCAGGTCGGCACGGCGACGATCGAAGCGGGTCGCACGCTGCTGGGGCTGATCGGTTTCTTCGGCGCGGTGTCGATCACGCTGTGGGCGTTGATCCGCCATCCGGGCCGGATCCGCTGGAATGCCGTGGTCCGCCAGTTCGAGGTGGTGGGCGTCGCCGCGCTCGGCATCATCGGGTTGATGAGCTTCCTGATCGGCATCGTCATCGCGCAGCAGGGCGCGATCCAGCTTCGCCAGTTCGGCGCGGAGGTGTTCACGATCAACCTCGTCGGTCGGCTGACCTTCCGCGAGCTGGGCGTGCTGATGACCGCGATCATGGTGGCGGGGCGTTCGGGCTCTGCCTTCGCCGCGCAGATCGGATCGATGCGGCTGGCGGAGGAAGTCGACGCGATGCGCACGATCGGCGTTGCGCCGATGGAGGCACTCGTCCTCCCGCGCATCATGGCGGGCGTGATCATGATGCCGCTGCTCGCTTTCTACGCGGCGATGGTCGCGCTGGTCGGCGGTGGGCTGTTCGCGTGGTTCAACCTCGACATTCCGCCGGTCACCTTCGTCAGCCGGATCCGCGAGGTCGTGCCGATCACCGATCTGTATCAGGGACTCATCAAGGCGCCGGTGTTCGGGCTGATCATCGCGGTCGCCGGCTGCTTCAACGGGATGCAGGTCGAAGGCAATGCCGAGGCGGTGGGCCTGCGCACGACGGCGGCGGTGGTTCAGTCGATCTTTCTGGTAATCGTGCTCGACGCATTCTTCGCGGTCTTCTTCGCGTCGATCGGATGGATATGAGCCGGGGGCAGGGATCCAGGGACGACGTGATCTGCGTCCGCCAGCTCACCAACCGCTTCGGCGAGCAGGTGGTGCACGACCAGCTCGACCTGGACGTGCGGCGCGGTGAGATTTTGGGCGTCGTAGGCGGATCGGGCACGGGAAAGTCGGTGCTGATGCGCTCGATCATCGGGCTGCAGACGCCGGCTTCGGGCGAGGTATCGGTATTCGGCGAGCCGATGATCGGCCGCGAGGATACCGAGGCGCGCGAGGTACGACGGCGCTGGGGCGTGCTGTTCCAGGGCGGGGCGCTCTTCTCCACCCTGACCGTGGCCGAGAACGTGCAGGTGCCGTTGCGCGAATATTTCCCGCAGATCGACCAGGAGCTGCTCGACGAGATCGCGGCCTACAAGGTTGCGATGACCGGGCTGCCGGCCGAGGCCGGGCCCAAATATCCGTCGGAGCTGTCGGGCGGCATGAAGAAACGCGCCGGTCTCGCGCGCAGCCTCGCGCTCGATCCGGAGCTGCTGTTCCTCGACGAGCCGACCGCTGGGCTCGACCCGATCGGCGCGGCCGCGTTCGACGATCTGATCAAGAGCCTGAAGGAAACTTTGGGCCTCACCGTCTTTCTGATCACGCACGATCTCGACACGCTGCATGCCATCTGCGACCGCGTTGCGGTGCTGGCGGACAAACGCGTGGTGGCGGTCGGAACGATCCCGGAATTATTGGCGTTGGACCATCCGTGGATTCAGGAATATTTCAACGGACCGCGCGGCCGGGTGGCGGAAGCCGCGGCCGAGCGAAACGCGAACGGGGATCCGTTGGAAAACATCAAACGGCGCAATGCCGCGCTGGCATCGGCGGGCGGGGACACCGCGCCGGACGCGATCGGATGAGGGGGGCGGGCGGACGCTGATGGAAAATCGCTCGAACCATATCCTGGTCGGCGGCGTCGTGCTCGCGCTCGTGGCGATCGCGCTTGCCTTCACCGTGTGGCTGGCCGGCTTCGGCGGCGCCGACGACAAGCGCTACGACATCCTGTTCAAATCGTCGGTCGACGGGCTTGCCAAGGGGTCGGCCGTGACCTTCTCGGGCGTGCCGGTCGGCAAGGTCGAGGAGATCGCGATCATGCCCGACCAGCCCGAGCTGATCCGCGTGCGCATCTCGGTCAAGAACGACACGCCGATCCTGCAGGGCACGACCGCGACGATCGCCGGCGTGGGCTTCACCGGCGTCAGCCAGATCAACCTCGACGGTGCGGTTCAGGGCGCGCCGCCGATCGACCAGCCGGGGCCGTTCGGCGAGCCGCTGATTCCGCCCAAGGCGGGCGGGCTCGGCGCGCTGCTCAACAATGCGCCGGCTCTGCTCGACCGGCTGACGACCTTGACCGAGCGCGTCACCGACCTGCTCAATCCGCAGAACCAGCGCTCGATCACCGGCATCCTGGCGCATATCGACACGATTTCCGGCGCTCTGGCGAACCGGAGCGAGGACATTGCGGCGACGCTGGCGGAGGCGCGCGTGGCGATCCGCCAGGCGGGGAATGCGGCGGAGCAGTTCGGGCTGCTGGCGCAGAGCACCAATCGCAACATCGATCCGATGCTGACCAACCTCAACCGCGCGATCGCGTCGGCCCAGCACAGCATGGAGACGCTCGACGCGGCGGTCACCGATGCACGGCCGGGCCTGAAGGCGCTGTCGACGCAGACGATCCCCGCCGCCAATCAGCTGATCCGCGACCTTTCCGATACGGCGGCGACGCTGCAGGCGGTGTCCGGACGCTTCGAAAGCGGCGGCGCGGGCGGTCTGCTCGGTGGCCAGCGCCTGCCCGACTATAAACCGAGGAAGTGATGATGATGCCCCGCTTCGCCGCTCTCGTCCTCGCCTCCGCGCTGCCGCTAGCCGGCTGTATCAGCATCGGGCCCAAGGCGCCGGACCATGTGCTCGTGCTGACCCCGGCCAGCCCGGTTCAGGCCGGCCCCGCGCGCACGGCCACCGATGCGCAGGCGGTGACGGTCGCGCCGCTGTCGGCGATCCCGTCGCTCGGCACGCAGCGCATCATGGTATCCAACGGAACGGCCGGCGTGGCCTATGTCGTCAAGGATCGCTGGGCCGCGCCGCCCGCGGCCCTGTTCCGTGGATTGCTGGCGGAAACGATCACCGCGCGGACGGGGCGCGTCGTACCCGACCCTCGCGTTCAGTCGATCACGCCCGATACGCGGCTTTCGGGCCAGGTCACCGCCTTCGGGCTCGACGCGCCGGGCAACGCGGCGGTGGTGACGTTCGACGCGATCCTCGCACGGTCAGGGCGCGACCAGGTTGAATATCGCCGCTTCACCGCGCGCGTGCCGGTCGCGTCGCAGGACGGGCCGACCGTGGGCGCCGCCGTCAACCAGGCGGCCAATCAGGTCGCGGCCGAAGCGGCGGACTGGATCGGCGCCAACTGATCGTCAGGCCGCCGGCGATCAGCTCTGCTGGTCGAGGCTTTTCGACACCTGCTCCATCACGTCCTTGCTCAACCCTGGGGCAGCGAGGATCCGCTCCAGTTCGGCGTGCATCGCGGCGGCGCGGACGGGTTCGAACCGGCGCCAGCGGCCGAGCGCCGGCACCAGTCGCGCCGCGCTCTGCGGATTGAGCGGATCGACCTTCAGGATCATGTCCGCCAGGAAGCGGTAGCCACCGCCCGCCAGATCATGGAAGGCGCGCTGGTTGATCGCGAACGCGTTGACCAGCGCGCGCAGCCGGTTGGGATTGGCGATCGTGAAGTCGGGATGCGCGGCCAGCGCGTGCACCGCCTCCGGCGTGTCAGGCCGAATCGACAGCGCCTGCGTGGTGAACCATTTGTCGAGCACCAGCGGATCGTGCGCGTAGCGATCGTAGAAAGCGGTGAGCGCGCGGGTGCGCTCGGGCGAATCACCGTTGGCGAGAACGCCGAGCGCGCCCTGCCGGTCGGTCATGTTGTCCGCAGCCTCGAACTGGTCGAAGGCAAGCGTCGCGGTGTCGCCGGCGCCGCTCGCGGCGATATAGCCCAAAGCGACGGTGCGCAGGCGGCGCGCGCCCTTGGCGGCGGGCGTATATTCGAAGCGATTGGCGCGATGCGCCGAATAGGCCTCGCGCCAGCTGTCGCCGAGCGTCGCACCGATGTCGCGGCGAAGCGCCTCGCGCGCGGCGGCGATGCGATCCGGATCGACCTCGGCCAGATGATCGCCGATGATCGCTTCGGACGGCAGCAGCACGGCTTCGGCAATGAAGGCGGCGTCGAGATGGGGATCGGCCAGCGTTTCACGCACCGCGTCCACCACCGGCCGGTGATCGATGTCCCCGGCCACCCCCGCGACGAGCGTGTCGAGCATGAGCTGCTGCATCGCCTCGTAGCGCGCAAATGGATCGTCGTCATGTGCCGACAGGAAAGCGAGCTCGGCCGGGCCGCGATTCGTTTCCAGCACGATCGGCGCCGAAAAGCCGCGATTGATCGACAGGACCGGCTTTTCGGTCAGCCCCTCGAACAGCACCTCGCCGCTGTCCGCATCGAGCGTGACGAGCTGCTCGCCGCCCATCGCGGTGCCGCTCCGCTCGCCGAGCAGCGCGACGCGCAACGGGATCGGCATTGGCTTCTTCTCAGGCTGGCCGGGCGTCGGCGGGACCGCCTGCCGGAGCTTGAGGCGCGCGCGTCCGCCCGGCGCATCGTAATCCAGCGTCGCCTTCACGCGCGGCGTGCCGGCCTGCGTGTACCACAAGCGGAACTGCGTGAGGTCCGCGCCGGTCGCGTCCTCCAGCGCGCGCACGAAATCCTCGCACGTCGCCGCCTGCCCGTCATGCCGGTCGAAATAGAGATCGGTGCCCGCGCGGAAACCCTGCTCGCCGAGCAGGGTGTGCAGCATGCGGATCACCTCCGCGCCCTTGTTGTAGATGGTCGCGGTGTAGAAATTCGAGATTTCGATATAGCTTTCCGGGCGGATCGGATGCGCCAGCGGGCCTGCATCCTCGGGAAATTGCGCGGCGCGCAGCGCGCGGACATCCTCGATCCGCTTGACCGCCGCCGAGCCCTGATCGGCCGAGAATTGCTGGTCGCGGAAGACGGTGAAGCCTTCCTTCAGCGAAAGCTGGAACCAGTCGCGACAGGTGACGCGGTTGCCGGACCAGTTATGGAAATATTCGTGCGCCACCACGCCCGCGATCGCGTCGAAATCCGCGTCGGTCGCAGTGTCGGCGTCGGCGAGGATGTAGCGCGAGTTGAAGATGTTGAGACCCTTGTTCTCCATCGCGCCGAAATTGAAATCGGCGACCGCGACGATGTTGAACAGGTTCAGGTCATATTCGCGGCCATAGACGCGTTCGTCCCACGCCATCGACGCCTTCAGACTCTCCATCGCGTGCGCGGTCTTGGGAAGATCGTCCGCACGGACCCAGATGCCGAGCGCAATGTCGCGGCCCGAGCGCGTGGTGAAGCTATCCCGATTGACGACGAGGTCGCCCGCCACCAGCGCGAAGAGGTAGGCCGGCTTGGGGAACGGGTCGCGCCACAGCGCATAATGCCGGCCGCCCGGCGCCTCGCCCTCGTCCACCACGTCGCCATTGGCGAGCAGGATGGGAAAACGCGCGCGATCCGCTTCCATCCGCACCGTGTAGCGGCTCAGCACGTCGGGCCGGTCGGGAAAGAAGGTGATGCGGCGGAAGCCCTCCGCTTCGCACTGCGTGCAGAGCAAGCCACCGGAGGCATAGAGCCCCATCAGCTTGGAATTGCCGACCGGGGCGATCGTCACCTCGGTCTCGACCAGATGGTCGTCGCCGGGCAGGTCGATCAGCAGGTCCGGGCCGTCCATCCGCCACGCATCGTGCAACTCCTCGCCATCGATGAGGACGCGGTTGGCGCGCAGCCCATCGCCGTTCAGGCGCAACGGATGCGCATGCGCCCCGTTGCGACGCACGGTCAGCCGCGAAGTTACGATCGTCTCGGCGGGATCGAGCGCGAAATCGAGCGCGACCTCGGGCACCAGCCAGTCGGGTGGGCGATAATCCTCGCGCCGGATCGGCGGCGGCGGTGTGAGGGCGGCGGCGATCGCGTCTAGCATGGGCCGGCATGTATGGTGCCGCGCGGGGCGTGGCCAGTCCCCCTGCCGTCCATGCTATGGCGCGCGTGATGCGACGCTTCGTTCTGTTCGGACCGGGCTATGCCGGCAGCCATATCGCCCAGCGGCTGGCGCGCGACGGGTGGCAGGTCGATGCGTTCGGCCGTCACGCCGATCCGGAGGTCGTCGCCACAGCACTGGCCCGCGCCGACGCGGTGCTGTCCACCGTAGCGCCGGAGGCGGGGCGTGACGCGGTGCTCGACAGCCATGCTCCTGCGATCGGCCGTGTCGGGTGGATCGGATACCTCTCCTCGACCGGGGTTTATGGCGACACGAACGGGGCTTGGGTAGATGAGGATGCGCCGCTGCGCGGGCGACGGAGCGATCGTATCGCCGCCGACCAGGCGTGGCTGGCGCTCGGCGCGCGTGTGTTCCGCCTGCCCGGCATCTACGGCCCGGGCCGGTCGGTGATCGATCGGCTGCGCGCCGGCACCGCGCGCCGCGTCGATGCGCCCGGACAGGTGTTCAGCCGCGTCCATGCCGACGACATCGCCGGGGCGGTGGCGGCGGCGCTCGGTCAAGGGCCGGCGGGGGCCTATAACATCGCCGACGACGCCCCCGCCGCGCAGGAGGCGCTGCTTCTCTGGGCGGCGGCGCGACTCGGCCTGCCCCCGCCGCCCTGCGTGGCCATGGACGATCCGGCGCTGTCGCCTGCCGCGCGCGCTTTTTACGGTGAGAATCGGCGGGTCGCGAACGGACGCGCCAGGCGGCTGCTCGGCTGGCGTGCGGTTTATCCTACCTGGCGCGCGGGGCTGGCCGCCTTGCTCTAGGCCATCGTCGGGATGACGAAGGCCGAATCGTCGCTCGCCGTTCCGTCGGGCCAGCGCCCCGTGACGGTCTTGGTCCGGGTCCAGAACCGGATTCCGTCCATGCCGTGCTGATTATGATCGCCGAAGCCAGACCGCTTCCACCCACCGAAGCTGTGATAGGCGACAGGCACCGGGATCGGCACGTTGATCCCGACCATGCCGACCTCGACCCGCGCGGCGAATTCGCGTGCGGCATGGCCGTTGCGCGTGAAGATCGCGACGCCATTGCCATATTGATGGCGCGACGGGAGGGCGACCGCCTCCTCAAAATCGCGTGCGCGCACGATCTGCAGCACCGGGCCGAAGATTTCCTCGCGATAGGACGCCATGTCCGGCGTCACCCGGTCGAACAGGCTGGGGCCGATGAAGAAGCCCTCCTCATGCCCTTGGAGCGCGAAGCCGCGCCCGTCGACCACCAGCTCGGCGCCGTCGTCCACGCCGGTCTGGATCCATTGCTCGATCTTCGCGCGGTGCGCGGCGTTCACGACCGGCCCGTAATGCGCGTCGGGATCGGTCGATACGCCGACGCGCAGCGCGTCGATGGCGGGGATCAGCTTGTCGCGCAGCCGCTCGGCGGTCTCCTCGCCCACCGGCACCACCACCGGCAGCGCCATGCAGCGCTCGCCCGCCGAGCCAAAGGCCGCACCGGCCAGATCGTTGACCACCTGGTCTAGGTCGGCATCGGGCATGACGATGCCGTGATTCTTGGCCCCGCCCATCGCCTGCACGCGCTTGCCCGCCGCCGTGCCGCGTCGATAGACGTGATGCGCGATATCGGACGATCCGACGAAGCTGACGCCGGCGATGCCGGGATGGTCGAGGATCGCGTCGACCATCTCCTTGTCGCCATGGACGACCTGGAGCACGCCCTGCGGCAACCCCGCCTCCAGCATCAGCTCGGCCAGCCGCACCGGGACTGAAGGATCACGCTCGGACGGCTTGAGGATGAAGGCATTTCCAGCGGTGAGCGCCGGCCCGAACAGCCACCGCGGGATCATCGCCGGGAAGTTGAACGGCGTGACCCCCGCGCCGATGCCGATCGGCAGGCGCATCGACCAGACATCGATGCCGGGGCCCGCGCCATGCGTGAATTCGCCCTTGAGGAGATGCGGGGCGACGCAGCAATATTCGATCACCTCCAGCCCGCGCTGGATGTCGCCGCGCGCGTCGGCAACGACCTTGCCATGTTCGGACGACAGCAGGCGGGCGAGCGCGTCCATCTCGCGTTCGACCAGCGCCTTGAATGCGAACATGACGCGTGCGCGGCGCTGCGGATTGGTGGCGGCCCAGCCGGGCTGGGCGGCTTTCGCGGCCGCGACCGCGCGGTCCAGTTCGGTTTTCCCGCCGAGCGCGACGCGCGCCTGAATCGTGCCTTCATTGGGATCGTAAACATCGCCGTGGCGCGCGGCGGCGGAGCCCGCGCCGCCCGCGATCAGGTGCGCAATATCGCGCATGAAGCCTCTCCTTATCGTTGGAGCGGCTGTGCGCGCTTGGTGCGCCCGGTTCAAGCGGGGAGGCGGGCGCCGACGGGAGTCTGGTGAGTCGGCGCCCGTCCAAATGATTAGGCGGCCGCCCATCGGAGTCCAGACAGCAAAACTTAGCGCGCGCCAAGTCGTGGTGCGTCAGCGCCCAGCCCATCGGGCTCGCCATGATTCCATTTCCGCGCGATTTGATATAAGAAGACGAAAAGGAGCTTTCTCGTCCGCCAGGTTGCCGCTTTACCATATCGCACCGATGCGCAGGGACGGGTGCGCGTGCTTCTCATCACCAGCCGGGACACGCGGCGCTGGGTGCTGCCCAAGGGCAACCCCATTCGGGGCCTTTCCAGCCACGAAGCCGCCGCGGTCGAGGCGTTCGAGGAAGCGGGCGTGCGTGGCATCGCCTGCCCGACCGCGCTCGGTTCCTATCGCTATTGGAAGCGCCGATCGGACGGGCGGAGCAAGCGTGCCAAGGTCGCTCTGTTCCCGCTCGCGGTGACCGAGCAGGCCACCGACTGGCCCGAACGCGACGAGCGCGAAACGCGCTGGTTCGACCTCAGCGAGGCGGCCGGCGTGGTGGACGAGGACGATCTTGGCCATCTTATCGCCCGGTTCCGTGTGCAACGACCCACTGGACGGCGCGAGCGGCTCTTGTCATGGGCGCGTCGACAGGGAGAAACTTTGCCGATGTTGCGCTGGTTCCAGGCGCTGATGCCCAAGCAGGGCCGCTTCTTCGATCAGTTCGAGGCGCATGCCGCGACGCTTGTCGCGGGCGCCGATGCGCTCGCGCGCCTGCTCCACGGCGGTGATTCGGTCGCCGCGCACGTGGAGGAGATCCGCGTGCGCGAGAACGAGGCCGACGATATCACGCGCGACGTGCTGCAGGATGTTCGCCGCATCCTCATCACCCCGTTCGATCGCACCGCGATCACCGGGCTGATCGCGGCGATGGACGATTCGATCGACCAGATGAACCAGACCGCCAAGGCGATCGCGCTCTACAGCTTCGACCAGTTCGAACCGCAAATGCGCGACATGAGTGGGATCATCGTCGAGGCGGCGCGCGTCACGCAGGAGGTGGTGCCGCTCCTCCGCTCGATCGGCGACAATGCGACCCGCATCCTGGAACTGACCGCGCGGCTGATCCAGCTCGAAGGCCATGCCGACGAGATCCATGATTCGGGGCTGAGCGCGATCTTCCGCGCCGCGAGCGAGAGCCAGCGGCCGATGGACTTCGTCATCGCTCGTGAAATCTACAGCCATCTCGAACGCGTGGTCGACCGGTTCGAGGATGTGGCCAACGAGATCCAGGGTCTCGTGCTCGATCACGCCTGATCTTCCATGGCCGAAATCGCCTTTCCGCTGCTGATCGCGCTGATCGGCATCGCGCTGCTGTTCGACCTGCTGAACGGCCTGCACGACGCCGCCAATTCGATCGCGACCGTGGTATCGACCCGCGTGCTCAGCCCGCAGGTCGCGGTTTTGTGGGCCGCCTTCTTCAACTTCATCGCCTTCCTCGTGTTCGGGCTTCACGTGGCGGAGACGGTCGGCAAGGGGATCGTCTCGGCCGAGATCGTCGATGCGTCGGTGATCTTCGGCGCGCTGATGGGGGCGATCAGCTGGAACCTCATCACCTGGGGCCTCGGCATCCCGTCTTCCTCCAGCCACGCGCTGATCGGCGGGCTGATCGGTGCGGGGACGGCCAAGGCGGGCGTTTCGGCGGTGGTATGGTCGGGCGTTGCCAAGACGGTGGCGGCGATCTTCCTCTCCCCGTTGATCGGCCTGCTGCTCGCGCTGCTGATGGTGCTGGTGACAAGCTGGCTGTTCGCGCGGCGAACGCCTGCCTTTGCCGATGGCGTGTTCCGCCGGCTTCAGCTCGTGTCGGCCGCGCTTTATTCGCTCGGCCATGGCGGCAATGACGCGCAGAAGACGATGGGGATCATCGCCGTGCTGCTCTATTCGCAGGGCATGCTCCACGGCAGCTTCCACGTTCCCTTGTGGGTCGTGCTGTCGTGCCAGGCCGCGATGGGCATCGGGACGCTGCTGGGCGGATGGCGGATCGTCCATACGATGGGATCAAAGATTACGCGCCTGACCCCGCACCAGGGCTTCTGCGCGGAAAGCGGCGGCGCGATCACGCTGTTCCTCGCTACCTTCGGCGGGATCCCGGTTTCGACCACGCATACCATCACGGGCGCGATCGTCGGCGTGGGCGCCGCGCGGCGCATGTCGGCGGTGCGGTGGAGCGTCGCCTCCAGCATCGTCGTGGCGTGGGTGGTCACGCTGCCCGCCGCCGCGTTGGTCGGCGCGATGTTCTACGAACTGACCCTCCTTTTCTGACCGGGGGATTCCCGCGCCGCCGCCGCGCGCTTAAGGTCGGCGGATGACGCCCGCGCTCTCGGTCTCCCGCTCGATCCTCGGCCAGCCGTGGGGCTGGCGCGGCCGCGCGGGCGAGCCGCAGGATGACGGCTTCGTGGCGGACGACCTCGTGGCGCAGCTCCTGCTCGCGCGCGGCGTGACGCGCGAGGCGCTCGACCTCCACCGCCTGCCCACGATCCGCGGCTTCATGCCCGACCCTTCGCTGTTCCGCGACATGGATGCCGCCGCCGAACGGCTGGCGGCGGCGGTGACGGCGGGCGAGGCGGTGACGGTGTTCGGCGACTATGATGTCGACGGTGCCACGTCGGCCGCCCTGTTGATCCGCCTGCTGCGTGCGCTGGGGCTCGATCCGCAGGCCTATATCCCCGACCGCCTGATGGAAGGGTACGGCCCGAGCGGCGAGGCGCTGGTGCGGATCGCGCGCGGCGGCGCGCGGCTGATCGTGACGGTCGATTGCGGCGCGCAGGCGTTCGACGCGCTGGAAATGGCCGCCGCCGAGGGCGTCGACGTGATCGTGGTCGATCACCACAAATGCGCGGCCGCCCTCCCGCGTGCATTTGCGGTGGTGAACCCCAATCGTCTCGACGAAGGGGAGGGCGCGGCGCATGGCCACCTCGCGGCGGTGGGTGTCGCCTTCCTGCTCGGCGCGGCGCTGCTGCGCGTGCTGCGCGCGCGCGGCTATTTCGCGACGCGGCCCGAACCGAAGCTGCTCGACCTGCTCGACCTCGTCGCGCTCGGCACCGTCGCCGACGTGGCGCAGCTGCGCGGGCTCAACCGCGCCTTCGTGGCGCAGGGGCTGAAGGTCATGGCGCAGGGGCGCAACCGGGGGCTCGCCGCGCTCGCGCGCGCCGCCGGGCTGACCGGGGCGCCGACCTGCACCGATCTCGGCTTTGCGCTGGGGCCGCGCATCAATGCCGGCGGGCGGGTCGGCCGCGCCGATCTGGGCGTGCGCCTGCTCACGAGCGAGGACGACGGCGAGGTCGAGGCCATGGCGGCCGAGCTCAACCGCCATAACGAAGAGCGCCGCGCGATCGAGCTGGCGGTAACCGAGGCGGCCGAGGCGCTGGCGATGGCGCAAGACAATCGCGCGGTCGCGCTCGTTTCCGGTCGGGGCTGGCATCCGGGCGTGATCGGGATCGTCGCAGGGCGGCTGAAGGAAAAGCTCGGGCGGCCGGCGATCGTCGTCGCGCTCGACGACCACGGCCTCGGCAAGGGATCGGGCCGCTCGATCGCGGGCGTGGACCTCGGGGCGGCGGTGCTCGCCGCCAAGGACATGGGGCTGCTGGTCGCGGGCGGCGGGCACGCGATGGCGGCGGGGCTTACCGTGGCAGCCGACCGGATGGACGCGTTCGCGGACTTCCTCGACGAACGACTGGCGGCGGACGTGGCGCGCGCGCGTGACGACCGCGTGCTGCTGCTGGATGCCATCCTGAGCTGCGGCGGCGTCGCGCCGTCGCTGGTCGAGGCGCTGGAGGCGGGCGGCCCCTATGGCGCGGGCTGGCCGAGCCCCCGCGTCGCGGCCGGGCCGGTCCGGATCGTCAAGGCCGACGTGGTCGGCAACGGCCATGTCCGCATCGTCGCGGGCGGGGACGACGGCCGCTCGATCAAGGCGATCGCGTTCCGGCAAGCGGACAGCGCCTTGGGCCAGGCGCTGCTCGGCGCCGGCCGCGACCGGCGCCTGTGGCTCGCCGGTCGCGCCCGGATCGACGGCTGGTCGGGCGGACGGCAGGCCGAGCTTCATCTCGATGATGCCGCCTGGGCCGATTGACGGCGGCGTCACCCTTCCCTAAGCGGACGCCCGGACGGCCCCTTCGTCTAGCGGTCTAGGACGCGGCCCTTTCACGGCTGAAACACGGGTTCGATTCCCGTAGGGGTCACCATCACGGATGGCGGGCGGCGTCAGGGACGTCCGTCGCCATTCGGTTGGTCGGCCCGTATGATGGCGCAGACGTGCCGCGCTTTCTGCTCTACTTCGTGCAGATATTCAGCGATGACCCGTTCGGTCGTCCCTTCCACGATGCCGCCGAAATGGACGTGACCGGCTTCCTCCATCGCGAAGGCGCGGGCGAGATAGCGGTCGACCAGCGTCCGGATCGACATCTCCTGTCCTTGTTCCGCCAGCCACGGCCCGGTGGCGGCGGATGAGGAGAAGCTCACCAGGCGCGCGCCCTGGAGCAGCCCGTTGCCCTTGCGCGCCTGCATCGCGGCGGGCGAGACCGCATAGCCCATCACCCGGTCGATATAACCCTTCATCATCGCGGGCGGCGCCCCGAACCATACCGGATAGACGAGGATGAGCGCGTCGGCACCGGCGACGATATCGAGTTCGGCGCGGACGTCGGGCGCGGCCGAGAAGAGGTCCGGGCCGGGCCGCTCGGCTTCACGCAACACGGGATCGAACCCGATCGCGTAGAGATCGCGCAGCACGGCTACTTGCCCGCACGCCTCCACCGCGCGGCAATAGGTTTCGGCGACCTGCGCGTTGAAGCTGCGCGCATTGGGGTGCGCGAGGATCACGACATGTCGCGCCGGTTGAGATGGAGTCATGGGGTGTCGCTCCTTTCAGGCCGGGATGGTGCTTGTCGGGCCGACCGCGCGGCGTGCCGCCGCGAGCAGCAGATTGGGGCGAAGCGGCTTTTCGATGACGCCGTCGAATCCTGCCCGCGCGGCATCGGCGCGGAGCCAGTCGCTGCCATGGCCGGTGATCATCACCGCAGCGCCGTTCCATCCTCGCCCGCGCAGGATTTCGAGCAGATCGAAGCCGTCGCCCGCCGGCATGCGATAATCGGCCAGGAGCAGCGAGGCGCCCGCCGCCTCCGGATCGCCGGCCAGCGCCGCGCCGTCGGCATAGGCCTTGGTGCGGTAACCGTGGCCGCGCAGCAGCAGGGTCAACGAACGGCGCACGCCCTGATCGTCGTCGACCACCAGAATCTGAGGCGACCCGCTCACGCCGCCTCGCCATAGCCGGCGGCGAAGGCCAGCCGCAGCGCGTCGGAGAAGCTACGCACGTCGAGCTTGGTCATCAGGTGTGCGCGATGGACCTCGACCGTGCGCGGGCTGATGTCGAGCGTGTGGGCGATGGTCTTGTTTGGCAGGCCGCGCGCCAGCCCGTCGAGCACGTCGCGCTCGCGGTCGGTCAGTACGGCGATCCGCAATTCGGCTTCCTCCGCACGCGTGCGCGCCGCGCGGGCATTCTCGATCCGTTCGAACGCATGGTCGATCGCGCCAAGCAGGGCGGCCTTCTCGAACGGCTTTTCGAGGAAATCGACCGCGCCCTGCTTCATCGCCGCGACCGCCATCGCCACGTCGCCGTGCCCGGTCAACACGATCACGGGAAGTCCGATGCCGCGTTCCACCATGCGCCGATGGACTTCGAGGCCGTCCATCTCGGGCATGCGCACGTCCATCAGCACGCAGCCGGCGGCCCCGGCCGTGATCTCCTTGAGGAAGGCAGCGCCGCTTGCCCATGGCGTGACGTCATAACCCGACGTTTTCAGCAGGAAGCCGACCGAGCGACGCAGCGCCTCCTCGTCGTCCACGACATGGATCATGCGTCTATCCGCCATGGCTCTCCTCCGACCGTGCAAGCGGGATGGTGAAATGAAATTCGGTGCCTCCGCCCGTCCGCGCCTCGGCCCAGATGCGGCCGCCATGCGCCTCGACGATCGTGCGGCAGATCGACAGGCCCAGCCCCATCCCCTCCCGCTTCGTGCTGGCGAAAGCCTGGAACAGCCGGTCGCGGACCTCGTCGGCCAGCCCTGGCCCGGTATCCGCGACGACGATATGCGC
>NZ_JBMDXG010000025.1:0-16651 GCF_048594985.1 Sphingomonas sp.
AGTCCCCCCGCAAGGTCGGCGAGAAAGAGGCGCTGGCCCTCGCCACCTCCGTGCGCGGCAGCCCGTACAAGCTCAATCTGGTCGCGGGCCTGATCCGCGGCAAGAAGGCCGGCGACGCGCTCAACATCCTCGCTTTCTCCAAGAAGGCGATGGCGGTCGATGTGCGCAAGTGCCTCGCTTCCGCCATTGCGAACGCCGAGAACAATCACAATCTCGACGTCGACGCGCTGGTCGTGAAGGAAGCGTCGGTCGGCAAGGGCCTCGTGATGAAGCGCTTCGCCACCCGCGCCCGCGGCCGCAGCACGCGGATCGTCAAGCCGTTCAGCCGCCTCCGCGTGGTCGTTCGCGAGCAGGAAGAAGCATAATGGGTCAGAAATCCAACCCCATCGGCATGCGGCTGCAGATCAACCGCACCTGGGACAGCCGCTGGTACGCCGACGGCGCCGATTATGCGCGCCTGCTGCTGGAGGATCTGAAGATCCGCCAGTACATCTTCAAGACGCACCCGCAGGCCGCGATCTCCAAGGTCGTGATCGAGCGTCCGGCGAAGCTGGCCCGCATCTCGGTTTATGCCGCGCGTCCGGGCGTGATCATCGGCAAGAAGGGCGCGGACATCGAGAAGCTTCGCAAGAAGCTGAACGCGATGACCTCGTCCGAGGTGAGCCTGAACATCGTCGAGATCCGCAAGCCGGAGATCGACAGCAAGCTCGTCGCGCAGGGCGTCGCCGATCAGCTCGAGCGTCGTATTGCGTTCCGCCGTGCCATGAAGCGCGCCGTTCAGTCGGCGCTGCGTCTCGGCGCGGAAGGCATCCGCATCACCTGCGCCGGCCGTCTGGGCGGCGCGGAGATCGCGCGGACCGAATGGTATCGCGAGGGTCGGGTGCCGCTGCACACGCTGCGCGCGAACGTCGACTATGCCGAGGCCGAGGCGCACACCGCCTATGGCGTGTGCGGCGTCAAGGTGTGGATCTTCAAGGGTGAGATCCTCGGCCACGACCCGCTCGCGCAGGACCGCCTCATGATGGAAGCTCAGACCTCGGGGGTCCGTCCGGCGCGCTGATAGGGTTTTCCCTCATCAGCTAGCCTGATCGGCCGTCGTCACGGTGTCAGAAGGTTAGAAAAGACATGCTGCAACCGAAGCGCACCAAGTTCCGCAAGGCCCATAAGGGCCGTATCCATGGCGACGCCAAGGGCGGGACCGCGCTCAACTTCGGCGCGTTCGGCCTCAAGGCCCTCGAGCCCGAGCGGATCACCGCCCGCCAGATCGAGGCGGCCCGCCGCGCGATCACGCGCCACATCAAGCGCCAGGGCCGTCTCTGGATCCGCATCTTCCCGGACGTTCCGGTTTCGTCGAAGCCGGCCGAAGTCCGCATGGGCTCCGGTAAGGGCGCGCCCGAATATTGGGCGGCGCGCGTGAAGCCCGGCCGTATCCTGTTCGAGCTGGACGGCGTTCCCGGCCCGCTCGCCCGCGTCGCCTTCGAGCGCGCGATGGAGAAGCTGCCGATCAAGACCAAGGTCGTCGCCCGCCTGGGCGAGTCCATCTACGAGGCCGAGTAAGACGATGGCGAAGATTGCGGATCTCAAGGTCGCGACCGACGACCAGCTTTCGACTCAGCTTTCGGAGCTGAAGCGCGAGCAGTTTAACCTGCGCTTCCAGGCAGCCACCAACCAGCTCGAAAAGCCGAGCCGGGTGAAGGAGGTCCGCCGGACCATCGCGCAGATCAAGACCCTGCAGACCGAGCGTTCGCGCTCGGATGCGAAGTACGGAGCCACACGATGCCGAAGCGCGTGCTGACGGGCACTGTGGTGTCCGACAAGACCGACAAGACGGTGGTGGTGCTGGTGGAGCGTCGCGTGAAGCACGCGCTCTACGGCAAGATCATCAAGCGGTCGAAGAAGTATCATGCCCATGACGAGGGCAACACGTTCAAGGAAGGGCAGACCGTCCGCATCGAGGAATGCGCGCCGATCTCCAAGCTGAAGACGTGGAAGGTGATCGAGGCGGTGGACACCCATCGCGCGCCCACCCCCGCGGCCGCATAAGGAAGGACTGGTTCAATGATTCAGATGCAGTCCAACCTGGACGTGGCCGACAATTCCGGCGCCAAGCGCGTCCAGTGCATCAAGGTGCTGGGCGGATCGAAGCGCCGCTTCGCCTCCGTCGGTGACGTGATCGTCGTGTCCATCAAGGAAGCGGCCCCGCGCGCCAAGGTCAAGAAGGGCGACGTTCACCGCGCGGTGATCGTCCGCACGGCCAAGGACATCAACCGTCCCGACGGCTCGACGATCCGCTTCGACGGCAATGCCGCCGTGCTGATCAACAAGAATAACGGGGAGCCGATCGGCACCCGTATCTTCGGCCCGGTGGTGCGCGAGCTGCGCGCGGCCGGTCACATGAAGATCATTTCGCTCGCGCCCGAGGTGCTTTGAGATGGCCGCTGCCAAGATCAAGAAGGGTGACAAGGTCGTCGTCCTGTCCGGCAAGGACAAGGGCAAGACCGGTGACGTCACCAAGGCCCTGCCCAAGGAGGGCAAGGTGATCGTGTCGGGCGTGAACGTCGCGACCCGCCACCGCAAGCCGAGCCAGGCCGAGCCGCTGGGTGGCCTGGAGCGCCGCGAGGCGCCGATGCACATCAGCAAGGTCGCGATCGCGACCGCTGACGGCAAGGCGACCCGCGTGCGGTTCGAGACCCAGGACGGCAAGAAGGTTCGCGTCGCCGTCAAGACCGGGGAGAAGATCGATGGCTGATGGCTACACGCCCCGGCTGCGCAAGAAGTATGACGACGAGATCGTCAAGGCGATGACCGAGAAGTTCGGGTACAAGAACCCGATGCAGGTGCCCCGGCTCGAGAAGATCGTGCTGAACATGGGCGTCGGCGAGGCCACGCAAGACAAGAAGAAGGTCGAGCAGGCCGCGACCGAAATGACCGCGATCGCCGGCCAGAAGGCCGTCGTGACGAAGGCCAAGAAGTCGATCGCGCAGTTCAAGCTGCGCGCGGGCCTGCCGCTCGGCTGCAAGGTGACGCTGCGCCGCGAGCGGATGTACGAGTTTCTCGACCGCTTCGTGACGATCGCGCTGCCGCGCGTCCGCGACTTTCGCGGGCTGAGCGACAAGTCGTTCGACGGCCGTGGCAACTACGCCACCGGCCTGAAGGAGCAGCTGATCTTCCCGGAGATCAGCTACGACCAGGTCGACAAGATCCGTGGCATGGACGTGATCGTCACGACCACCGCCAACACCGACGACGAGGCGCGCGAGCTGCTCCGTCTGTTCGGTTTCCCGTTCCCGCAGCCGCAGGCTGACCAGAAGCAGGCCGCCTGAGCGCGGATTTGATCACGCCTTGATTCACGGTCCGCCCGGCGAACCGATCAAGGCTGGAGGAAAGAGAGCTTAAGTCCATGGCGAAACTGAGTTCGATCAACAAGAACGAGCGGCGCAAGAAGCTCGTGAAGAAGTATGCGGGCAAATATGCCCGTCTGAAGGCGATCGCGGACGACGAGTCGGCCGACGAGACCGAGCGCCTGATCGCGCGGCTGAAGCTGGCGGAGGTGCCGCGCAACGGCAACCCGACCCGCATTCGCAACCGCTGCGAGCTGACCGGCCGTCCGCGCGGCGTCTATCGCAAGTTCGGGCTCGGCCGCGTGATGCTGCGCCACCTGGCCACCCGGGGCATGATCCCCGGCGTCGTCAAGTCGAGCTGGTAAGGGTTTAGGTATGGCGATCAACGATCCCCTGGGTGACCTGCTCACCCGCATCCGCAACGGCCAGCGCGCCCGCAAGGACAGCGTGGTTTCGCCCGCGTCCAAGCTGCGTGCCCGCGTCCTCGACGTGCTCCAGCGCGAAGGCTACATCCGTGGCTACAGCGAGGAGCAGGTCGCGGGCCATCCGGGCCTGCGCATCGAGCTGAAATATTTCGAGGGCCAGCCCGCGATTCAGCACGTGGCGCGCGTCTCGAAGCCGGGCCGCCGGGTCTATTCGGGCTCCAAGGAACTGCCGCGCGTCCGCAATGGCCTCGGCATGACCATCGTTTCGACGCCGCGTGGCGTTCTGTCCGATGCGGAAGCGCGCGACCAGAATGTCGGCGGCGAAGTGCTCGCGGAGGTGTTCTGATGAGCCGCATCGGTAAGAAGCCGGTTCCCGTCCCCGCGGGCGTGACCGCGAACATCGAAGGCCGGACGCTGTCGGTGAAGGGGGCCAAGGGCACCCTCTCGATGCCGCTCGCCGACGAGGTCAGCTATACGGTCGAGGATGGCGGCATTTCGGTGCAGCCGGCCAATGACACGAAGCGCGCCCGGTCTTTCTGGGGCATGCAGCGCACCCTGGTGGCGAACCTGATCACCGGCGTAACGGAGGGCTATACCAAGCAGCTCCTGATCACCGGCGTCGGCTATCGCGCCAACGTGCAGGGCAAGAACCTGAAGCTGCAACTCGGCTACAGCCACGACGTCGACTTCGCGATCCCGGAAGGGATCACGATCGCGACGCCCGATCAGACCACGGTCAACATTTCGGGCATCGACAAGCAGAAGGTCGGCCAGGTGGCCGCGGAGATCCGCCGCTGGCGCAAGCCGGAGCCCTATAAGGGCAAGGGCATCAAGTATGCCGGCGAGTTCATCTTCCGCAAGGAAGGGAAGAAGAAGTAATGAGCAAGGGTCTCTCCCAGTTCGAGAAGCGCCGCCGGCGCGTCCGCACCGCGCTGAAGGCGCGCGGCGGCCTGCGTCCCCGCCTTTCGATCCACCGCTCGGGCCGGCACATCTATGCGCAGGTGATCGACGATGCGGCGGGCAAGACCGTCGCGTCCGCCTCCTCTCTCGAGAAGGATGCGCGTTCGGTGACCGGCGCGAACATCGATGCGGCGACCGCCGTCGGCCAGCGCGTCGCCGAGCGCGCCAAGGCGGCCGGCGTCAACACGGTCGTGTTCGATCGTGGCGGCTTCCTGTTCCATGGGCGCGTCAAGGCGCTCGCCGATGCCGCCCGCGAAGGCGGATTGGAGTTCTAAATGGCTGACGAAGTGCAGAACGAGGCGCCCGTCGCCGAGCAGGCCGGGGCCGCGCCGGAAGGCGCCCCCGCCCCCCGCGAGGGCCGTGGTCCGCGTGGCGGCCGTGGCCGTGGCGGCAACGACAATCGTGGCGGCAACAACCGTGGTCGCAACGATCGTAACCGGCGCGACAATCGCGGCGGGAGCGACGATGGCGGCGAGGAACTGGTCGAGAAGCTGGTTCACATCAACCGCGTGTCGAAGACGGTGAAGGGCGGCAAGCGCTTCGGTTTCGCCGCGCTCGTCGTGGTCGGCGATGGTTCGGGCCGGGTCGGCTTCGGCCATGGCAAGGCGCGCGAAGTGCCGGAGGCGATCTCCAAGGCGACCGCGTCGGCCAAGAAGGCGATGATCCGCGTCGCGCTCAAGGACGGCCGCACGCTTCACCATGATGGCCTCGGCCATTTCGGTGCGGGCCGCGTCACCGTCCGCTCGGCGCCCCCGGGCACCGGCATCATCGCCGGCGGTCCGATGCGCGCCGTGTTCGAAAGCCTGGGCGTGCACGACGTGGTGACCAAGTCGGTCGGCACGAGCAATCCCTACAACATGATCCGCGCGACCTTCGAGGCGCTCAAGGACCAGACGAGCCCGCGCTCGGTGGCCCAGCGTCGCGGTAAGAAGATTGCGGACCTGCTGCGTCGCGGGGGCGCCACGGCCGAAGTGGCCGAGGCCGACGCGGCCGCCGTGGTGGAGTGAGCGACATGGCGAAGATCAAGGTAACGCAGGTCGGTTCGCCGATCCGCCGCGAGGCCAGCCAGCGTGCGACGCTGGTCGGTCTCGGGCTCAACAAGATGCACAAGACCCGCGAGTTGGAAGACACGCCCGAGGTCCGCGGCATGATCCGCAAGGTGCAGCATATGGTGAAGGTCGAGGGCTGAACCCCCTCGACCCTTCACTGCGCGACAAAAGCGAAAGCGAGTGCAGGAAATGAAGCTCAACCAGATCACCGACAATAAGGGCGCGCGCCAGGGCCGCGTCCGCGTGGGCCGCGGCATCGGCTCGGGGCTCGGCAAGACCGCCGGGCGCGGCCAGAAGGGCCAGAAGAGCCGCGAAGGCGTGTCCATCAACGGCTTCGAGGGCGGCCAGATGCCGCTCCACATGCGCATCCCGAAGCGCGGCTTCAACAACATCGTCGCCAAGGATTATGCCGAGGTGAACTTGGGCACGATTCAGAAGCTGGTCGAGGCCGGTACGCTGGATGCGGGCGCGACGATCGATCACGCGGCGCTGAAGGCGGCCGGCGTGGCGCGCGGCGGCAAGGACGGCGTGCGCGTGCTCGGCAAGGGCGATTTCTCGTCGAAGCTCTCGTTCAATGTCGCGGGCGTTTCGAAGGGGGCCCGCGAGGCGATCGAGAAGGCCGGCGGTTCGGTGTCGGTGATCGAGGTCGTTCCGGCCGCCGAAAAGGCCGCCGCCAAGAAAGGCAAGACGCTTGCCGCCAAGAAGGCGGCGCGCGGCTGAGCCGACGGCTTAGACAAGCAGACTTAAGTCTCTATATGGAGCGGCGGAGGCGGGGACACTGCCCCGCCGCTCTTTTCTTATCCGGGGTTCGATAAAGTCCGATGGCATCCGCAGCCGAGCAACTGGCCGCCAACGCGAGCTTCTCACAGTTCGCCAAGGCGACCGACCTCAAGAAGCGTCTCTGGTTCACCATCGGCGCGCTGGTCGTGTTCCGCCTGCTGTCCTACGTACCGCTGCCGGGGATCGATCCGCGCGCGCTCGCCTCGCTGTTCGAGCAGACGCAGGGCGGCGTCATGGACTTCTTCAACACCTTCACCGGCGGCGCGCTGACGCGCATGTCGGTCGTGGCGCTGGGCGTGATGCCGTACATCACCGCGTCGATCGTAATACAGCTCGCGACCTCGCTTTCGCCCACGCTGGCGGCGATCAAGAAAGAGGGCGAGAGCGGACGCAAGAAGCTCAACCAATATACGCGCTACGGCACGGTGCTGCTGACCGCGATCCAGGCCTATTTCATCGCGGTCGGGCTCGAGGCGTGGGGCCAGTCGGCCGGCTACAACGCCGTGATCGTCGATCCGCTGCTGTTCCGCACGACCACCGTCATCACGCTGGTTGGCGGCACGATGTTCCTGATGTGGCTGGGCGAGCAGATCACCAGCCGGGGCATCGGCAACGGCGTCAGCCTGATCATCATGGCCGGCATCGTCGCCAGCCTGCCGACCACGATCGCCGGCAGCCTGGAGCAGGCGCGGACGGGCGCGACCTCGCCTTTGTGGGTGTTCGCCGGCTTCGCCTTCTTCCTCGGGCTGATCCTGCTGATCTGCTTCATGGAGCGCGCGCAGCGCCGGGTGCTGATCCAGTATCCGAAGCGCCAGACCGCGCGCGGCATGCAGTCGGACAAGAGCCACCTGCCGCTGAAGATCAACACGGCCAACGTGATTCCGCCAATCTTCGCGTCGTCGCTGCTGGCGCTGCCGCTGACGATCACGCAATTCGCGGGCAGCCACCTGTCGGGTGAGAGCCGCTGGGGCGATTTCATCATCTCGCTTAACCAGTTCATCGGACAGGACACGCCGGCCTATTTCGCGCTCTATGCGGCTGGTATTATCTTCTTCTCCTTCTTCTACACCGCCGTGGTGTTCAATCCGGAGGAGACCGCCGACAATCTCAAGCGCTATGGCGGGTTCATCCCCGGCATCCGGCCGGGCAAGGCGACCGAGAGCTATCTCGATTATGTGCTGACGCGCATCACCGTGATCGGTGCGGCCTATCTAACCGCGATCTGCGTGATTCCCGAGATGTTCATTCCGCGCCACCTGATCGGCTTCGGCGGCACCAGTCTGCTGATCGTGGTCAACGTGACGATCGACACGGTGACGCAGATTCAAAGCCATCTGCTCGCGCATCAGTATGGCGACCTGATCAAGAAGGCGAAGCTGAAGGGAGGCATGCGCCGGTGAAACTGCTCATCCTGCTTGGACCCCCGGGGGCGGGGAAGGGGACGCAGGCCCAGCGGTTGATGGCGCAGCATGGGCTGATCCAGCTGTCGACCGGCGACATGCTGCGCGCGGCCGTGAAGGACGGCTCCGACGTCGGACGCCGCGCCAAGGCGATCATGGAGGCGGGACAGCTCGTTCCCGACGAGATCGTCACGTCGCTGATCGCCGATCGGCTCGACAAGGAAGCGCATGCGCCGGGCTTCATCTTCGACGGCTATCCGCGCACGCAGGCGCAGGCGGAGTCGCTCGACGAGCTGCTGGCCGAGCGCGGGCTCGCGCTCGATCAGGTGATCGAGCTGACGGTCGACGAGCAGGCACTGGTCGAGCGGATCTCGGGCCGCTTCACCTGCGCGCGCTGCAACGAAGGCTATCACGACCGCTTCAAGCTGCCGAAGGCGGCGGGCGTATGCGATATTTGCGGATCGACCGAGTTCAAGCGCCGTCCCGACGACAATGCGGAGACGGTGCGCGCGCGCCTTGCCGAATATCGCGCCAAGACCGCGCCGATCCTGCCTTATTACGAGGCGAAGGGACTGGTCGCGCGGGTGGACGGCATGGCCGAAATCGCCGCCGTCTCGCAGGCGATCGAGGCGATCCTAGCCAGGGATGCGGTCGCCGGCTGAGGGACGACGGCGGGGGCCACGGCTCCTGCCCTACGCACCGTCCGGCACGCCGATCTCTGCCGCCGGCGTCCGATAGATCAGGCGCCAGGTCGCGATCCCGAACAGCAGCAGGCTGAGTGCGGAGGCGGCGAGCGTCGCAACCGCGGCCCCGGTTACGCCCCACGTCGGCAGCAGCGCGGCGAGCAGGGCCGCCTGGATGATTGTCGACCAGAGGCGGAGGCGGAAGGCGGTGGCCGCGCGTCCCGTCGCCATCAGCGCGGGTTCGAAGCTCGATCCGCCGATGTCGAGCGCCGCCGCCGTGCCGAGCATGAGGAGCAGCGGGTAGGCGGAGAGGTAATCCCGGCCGGCGACGAGGCCGAGCGCCGGTTTGCCGATCAGCAGCAGCAGCGCGACGATGACCACCGCCGCGACGACCGAAAAACGGGTGGCATGGCGGAACAGCTTCCGCAGTTGCGCGGCGGTATGTGCGACGTGGACGCGCGCCAGCTCGGCAAAGGCCGACCGCGACATCAGGTCCGACAGCTTGGCGAGCGCGCGACCGAGCTGGAAGGCGAGGCGATAGCCGCCCGCCGCCGCCGGGCCGGCGACGAGCCCGACCAGCAGCACGGAGAACTGTTTGCCCAACGCGTTGAGCGTCGTGCCCATGTTGGTGATCGCGGCGAAGCGCCACAGGCCGGGATTGTCGCGCCCGGCGGTGACGATGCCGCGCCAATGGGCCGGCACGAGCGCGCCGCGCGCCTCGCGCAGCGCCAGCACCCAGTGCGCGGCGGCGGTGAGCAGTTCGGCCACCGCCCAGGCGATGAGAAAGCCGGTTACGCTCGGCCGGAACAGGAGCACGACCACCAGCGCCCCGATCAGGCGCGCGATCGGCGTCACCGAATCGGCGGTGGCGGCCATGCCGAAGCGGTCATGCAGCCTCAGGATGCCGATCGCGGTCGACCGGAAGGACAGCAGCATCACGAAGCAGAACAACAAAGCGTCGCGCGACAGCGTCGCGTCCCACCCCAAAGCGGGCCCCAGAAGCACGACCCCGATCGTCGCGATCAGGCAGCCGAGCAGGGCCGCGCCGAAATCGAGCGCGATGCAGAAGGCGAGCACCCGACCCAGCGCATCACGGTCCCCGGAATGGAGGTGGGGCATGCCATAATTGACCACCACCTGCCACGTCGAGAAGGTGACGACGGCGCCGACGGCCTGACCCGTGCCGAGGATCAGCACGAACTGGCCGAACAAGTCCGGTCCGAGCGTCCGCGTAGCGAGGCCGAGATAGACGAGGCTGAGGATCGCGCCGACCGCTTTGCCGCCAAGCAGCCAGACGGTGTTTTCGAGGACACGCGAGAGTGTGCCGCTGCGCGCGGCGCCCCGCGCGCGCTGCCGTTCGAGCCAGTTGCGATAGGCGTTGAGCGCCACGTTCGTCCTCACCTTGCTGCGCGCGCCCTAGGCGGAGGCGGCGGCAGCGTCCACCGCGCGGGATGGCGTGGGGCCAAGGGGCGGGTTAAAGGCGCCGTCATGATCATCAAACGTGCCATCATCCTTTCGGCCGGCCAGGGCTCGCGGCTGGGCCCGATCACCGCCGACCAGCCGAAATGCCTGATCCCCTTCGCCGGCAAGACCCTGCTCGACTGGCAGATCGACGCGCTGGCCGCGAGCGGGGTGGGCGAGGTGGTGGTCGTCACCGGATTTCGCACGGAGAAAGTCGAGGCGCAGGCGGCCCAGCGCCGCGACGTGCGCGTCCGGACGCTGTTCAACCCCTTCTACCATGTCGCCGACAATCTCGGCACGTGCTGGATGGCGCGGGGCGAGATGACCGAGGACTTCATCATCCTCAATGGCGACACGATCATCTCGGCCGAGATCGTCGGGCGGCTGCTGGACGGGGCGAGCGCGCCGATCACCGTCACGATCGACGAGAAGGACGCTTATGATTCGGACGACATGAAGGTCCGACGCGAAGGCGACCGGCTGGCGGCGATCGGCAAGACGCTGACGCCGGACGAAACCGACGCGGAATCGATCGGGATGCTCGCCTTCCGGGGCGAGGGGCCGGGGCTGTTCAGCGCGCAGATCGACCGCATGATGCGGACCGAGGCGGGGACGAAGAACTGGTATCTGAAGGCGATCGACGCGCTCGCGCCGACCGGCAAGGTCGGCACGGTCTCGATCAAAGGACTGGAATGGCAGGAGGTCGACTTCCCCGCCGACCTCGCCGCCGCGAGCGAGTTAACCGAGCGCTGGCGGTCAGCCGGCCGCTGACGGCCAGGATCCACGCAGCCAGTCGACGAGACGGGCCGTCTCGTCCGGATCGAGGTCGCGTGCCTCGCCCAGCGCAGGCACCTTGGGCCAGCCCGCATCGGCGATCTCGATCCCACAGGCGGCGCGCATGCCGGCGTAGCGCGGGATGACGTGAAAGTGGACGTTGGGGTCCACCATCATAAGCATGAGATAGTTGATCCGATCAAACGAGATCGCCGCGCCGAGCGCGCTCTCGATATCGGCGGTGACGCGCGCGAGCTCCGCAAAGGCGACCGGCGCAAGACTGGAGAAGGCCGTGGCGTCGCTCTTCGCGGCGAGGACCAGCGATCCGAGCGTCGGCTGCGCCGGCCGCAACAGCACAACCCAATGAACATAGTCCGCCACCAACGTTGCGGGATGACCGAACTTTGTGATCGTCTGGTTCATGGTGCCTCGTCCAGCCAGCTTGAGAGGGGGCCGCGCCGCCGAGCACCTTCGGCCTGGACCAGCCGGATGCCATGGATCGCGCAGCTCAGCACCGTCCACCATGCGACCGCGATCAGCCCGATGTCGGGCCGGCCGAACAGGGTGGCGAAGAACAGCAGGATCATGTTCGGATTGCGCCGCGCCGTGACCAGCCGGAAGCGCGAATCGAACCGCTCCCAAACGTGAATGTGCATGCCGAAACGGCGGATGAAATATCCCTCGATCAACCGCTGGACGACGTAGCCGCCGACCATTGCCCCCATCACCAGCGCGAAGGTTCGATCGGAAAAGCCGAGCCCCCAGCTTGGCAGCCCTTCCGCCCATGCCCACCACCAGAAGAGTGGGTGGACGAGGTCGATCCCGTGATCGAAAATATTCCCCCAATGGCTTGAGGTGATGGTGCAGCGCGCGAGCTTTCCATCGACCGTGTCCAGCACCATGAACACGAAGCCGACCGCCATCCCGGTCCAGTAATAACCGTGCCAGAAGGCGATCGTGGCGAGCAGGCAGCCGAGCGCGCCGACCGCCGTCACCATGTTCGGGGTAACGCCGGCACGCGCCGCCAATCGCGTCAGGACCAGCGCCAGTTCGGGCCAGAGATATTTCGTGAGGACATCGGTGACGCCCTTATAGGCTCCGTAATAGCTGCGCCGTTCGATCTCCGGCACCATTTCGCGCGTGAGCGGAAGCAGGAAGGGCCATTCGCGCTTGCGCAGCTGAAGGTTGTAGAAGTCGCGATGATCCTCGGCCGCGACGGGCACGAGGCCGGGGGGAAGCAGCCCCTGTTCCATTGCGGCGGATGCGGCGCCGCCATCGTCGCCGACATGCGCGATCACCGGCTGTCCGCCAAAGGTGAGGACCTCACCCGGCCGTGCCCGCATGAAGCCGATCCATTGGGGATCGAAGGCAAATGCGGCGCTGACCAACAAAGCAGGCCCCGTGCCGTCTGTCATCATGGTGAGGCCGGCCTTGTCGGCGATGCGGCGTGTCCGCTCGGCCGCGGTCAGGCCCCAGGCGCGCACGTCGTTCCTGCCGACCACGCGCACCATGGGTGTGGGGGCGGGGCGGGCGGCGATGCGATCGGTCATCCGACCGCTGCTATCGGCCCGACCGCGCCGCCGCAACCGCGCAGCATCGCCGTGCTTGGCGGGAGCGTCCGCGCGCCGTAACGCGGGGCATGCTCGCCCGCCGTTTCCTGTATCTGATCGCATTTCTGGTCGCGCTGGTGCTGGCGGCGGCGATTGCCTGGAACCTGATGCAGGACCGGCTGGTGCGAATGGCGTTCGTGCCGAGCGTGGCGTTCTCGCCGATGCCCGACTCGACCCGGCCCGATTATCGTAGGCCCCAGGCGTGGCTGGCGCGCCCGGACCTTGCCGACAATCCCGCCCATTGGCGGCCGACGGGCGTCGCGCGGGACAGGCAGGGCGCGGCCGCGATCTTCTACCTCCACCCGACCAGCTATCTCGGGCGCGATCGGTGGAACGGGCCGCTGGACGACGCCGCGAGCAATTGTCGCCTGCGGCTGTTCGCGCAGAGCCAGGCGAGCGCGTTCGATGATGCGGGCGATGTCTGGGCGCCGCTTTATCGCCAGGCGACGATCGGCGCATTCCTGACGGGCGCCGATCCGCGCGCGCAGGCGGCGCTGGATTTCGCTTATGGCGATGTCGTCCGCGCGTTCGAAACGTTTCTGGCCGCGCAGCCGGCCGATCGTGCGATCATTCTTGCCGGGCACAGCCAGGGTTCGCTCCACCTTCTGCGGCTGCTGCGCGAGCGGGTGAGAGGGCGGCCGGTGGCGCGGCGGATCGCGGCAATCTATCCGATCGGCTGGCCGATCTCGCTGACGGCGGACCTGCCCGCGCTCGGTTTCCCGGCCTGCGCGACGCCGACTCAAACGGGCTGCATCGCAAGTTGGCAGACCTTCGCGGAGCCGGCCGAGCCGAAGTTGTTGCATACCTATTTCGATGCCACCGTCGGCCCAACCGGCGCTCCGCGCGGGCGAACGGCGATGCTGTGCGTCAATCCGATCACCGGTACGCAAGGGGGCGCTGCCCCCGCATCGGCCAATCACGGCACGCTCGTGCCGGACGCCGGGCTCGTCAGTGCCGTTCTGGAGAAGGGGGTCATCCCCGCCCGCTGCTCGGCCGAAGGATTGCTGCTGATCGGCCCGCCCCCGCGCGACATCACCGCCTATGTTTTGCCCGGCAACAATTACCACGTGTTCGATTACGCCCTGTTCTGGTCGGACCTGCGCGCCGACGCGGCGCGCCGGCTGCAGGCGTTCCGCCCGTGACGATCGGCACGGACCTCGCGACGTTCACCGAACTCCTGCCTGAGGGCGGGCGGCTGGCCGGGCTGGATGTGGGCACGAAGACGATCGGGGTGGCGCTGTGCGATGCGATGTGGACCATCGCCAGCCCGGCGGAGACGATCCGGCGCACGAAGTTCAGCGTGGATCGCGCGCTGCTATGCGACATCATCGTGAAGCAACAGGTGAAGGGGCTGGTGATCGGCCTGCCCCTCAACCTCGACGGCAGCGATTCGCCGCGCACCCAGTCGGTCCGGGCCTTCGCGCGCAATCTGGCCGATCTGGCTCTGCCGATTCTCCTGTGGGACGAACTCTGGTCGACGCAGGCGGTGACGCGCACCTTGCTGGCGGCCGACGCCAGTCGCGCGCGCCGCGCGGAACTGGTCGACAAGATGGCGGCGGCCTACATCCTGCAAGGAGCGATCGACGCGCTGGCCGGCGCGTATCGCTTCCCGGGCCCGACCTGACGAGGCGGCTCGACACGGTTCGCGGGCGGGCTTAAGGCGCGGCTTTAATGTCCGACGCTGCTGCCCCCGCCCGCGTCCGCCCCGACGGCGTGCATCCCTTTCCGCATCGCCACCTGACCGGCATTTACGGGCTGCATCCGCACGAAATCGCATTTCTGCTCGACGAGGCGGAGCAATGGGTGGCGCTCAATCGCGGCGCCGCCAAGAAGCATGACGACCGGCTCGCGGGGCTGACGCTGATCAACGCCTTCTTCGAAAATTCGACGCGCACGCTGCTGTCGTTCGAAATTGCCGGCAAGCGGCTCGGCGCGGACGTGGTCAACATGATGGTGGCCGCGTCGAGCGTGAAGAAGGGCGAGACGCTGATCGACACGGCGATGACGCTGAACGCAATGCGCGCCGACATGATCGTGATCCGCCACGATGCGTCGGGCGCGGTGCAGCTGATCGCCGACAAGGTCGACTGCCCTGTCTTGAATGCCGGCGATGGGCGGCATGAACATCCGACGCAGGCGCTGCTCGACGCGCTCACCATCCGGCGCCGCAAGGGGAGGATCGCGGGGCTAACGGTCGCGATTTGCGGCGACGTGCTGCACAGCCGCGTCGCGCGCTCCAACATCCTCGCGCTCACCGCGCTGGGCGCCGAAGTGCGCGTCGTCGGCCCGCCGACTTTGCTGCCCGCCGCGATCGAACAGATGGGCGTCGCGCGCTTCACCGATTTCGATGCGGGGCTCGACGGGGCGGACGTGGTGATGATGCTGCGCCTCCAGCGCGAGCGGATGGAGGGCGGATTCGTGCCGTCCTCGCGTGAATATCATACGCTCTACGGCCTCACGCCCGAGCGGCTGAAACGCGCCGCGCCCGACGCGCTGGTGATGCATCCCGGCCCGATGACCCGGGGGGTCGAAATCGCATCGAGCGTGGCCGACGACCTCGACCGTTCGGCAGTGACCGAACAGGTGGAGATGGGGGTAGCGGTGCGCATGGCCTGCCTCGACGTGCTGACGCGCGCGCGCCGGGGAGTGGGGGGGTGGTGAGCCCGCTAGCGATCACCGGCGGGCGCGTCCTCACCGCCCAAGGCCTCGTCAATGGCGGCGTGCTGGTGCGCGATGGCCGCATCGCCGCGATCGGGACGTTCGACCTGCCCGAGGATGCCGAGCGGATCGACGCGCGCGGCGCGATCGTGGCGCCCGGGCTGATCGATGTCGGGGTGTTCGCGGCCGACCTCCCGGCCTTCGCGGCGGGCGGGATCACGCGCGCGGTGCTGATGCCCGACCAGGACCAGCCGCTCGACAATGTCGCGCTGGTCCAGCGCGCGACCGCATCGGGCAAGCCGGGTGTGTGGGTCCATCCGCTCGCCGCCGCGACGCGCGCGCTGGAGGGGCGCGAACTGGCGGAGATCGGCCTGATGCGCGCGGGCGGTGCGTGCGGCGTCGCGACGGGGCGCGGCTGGATCGCCGATTCGGGCGTGATGCATCGCCTGCTCAGCTATGCCGGTGCACTTGGCCTGCGCACCGTCGCCCATGCCGAGGATGCGGCGCTGGCGGGCCATGCGGTCATGACCGATGGCGAGACGGCGACCCGCCTGGGCCTATCCTCCGCGCCGGCCGAGGCGGAGGCGCTGGCGGTCGCGCGCGATCTGATGCTGGTCGAGGCGACCGGCGCGCCGCTTCATTTCCGCCAGGTCACCACCGCGCGCGGGCTGGCGCTGGTGCGCGCGGCCAAGGCGCGCGGCCTGCCGGTGAGCTGCGGCATCACGCCCGCGCACCTCTTCCTCGCCGACATCGCGGTAACCGGCTTCCGCACCTTCGCCCGCCTGTCGCCGCCGCTGCGGAGCGAGGCCGACCGGCAGGCCTGTCTGGCGGCGGTCGCGGATGGGACGATCGACGTGATCGCGTCGGGCCACGATCCGCGCGGGCCGGAGGCGAAGCGCCTGCCCTTCGCCGATGCCGAGCCCGGCATGGCGGGGGCGGAGACGTTGCTCACGCTGGCGCTGATGCTGGTCCGCGACGGCCTGGTCGGGTGGGATCGGCTGTTCGATCTGCTTTCCGGCGCGCCGGCGCGGCTGTTCGGCCTGCCGGGCGGGCGGATCGTTGAGGATGCCGAAGCCGATCTGGTGGTCGTCGACCCCGATACGCCGTGGCGGATCGAAAGCGAACGGCTTGCGGCCAAGGCGGGTAACACCCCGTTCGACGGCCTGCCGGTGCAGGGGCGGATCGTGCACACGATCAAGGGCGGCGCACGCTTATGCTGACGCGGCTGACGGGCATGCTGATGCTGGCGATTTCCGTCGCTGCGGCAGCCCAGACGCCGCGCCCGCCCGCATCGCTTCGCACCGCCGCGCAGGCCGGCGATGCACAGGCGCAATATGAGCTGGCGGAGGCCTATCGCACCGGGCGCGGCGTTCCGGCCGATCCCGACATGGCGATCCTGTGGTATCGCCGCGCCGCCGCGAAGGGCCATGCGCGCGCCAGCGACGAGCTCGGCTTCACCCTGTTCGCCAATGGAGACCGGCGCGAGGCCATCCCTTATATCGAGAAGGCG
>NZ_JBMDXG010000250.1:0-8967 GCF_048594985.1 Sphingomonas sp.
CGCCGAGCTCGCTCGTCGGCTGCGGCAGCGCCTCGAACGCGCCGACATAGGAATCCATCTCGGCTTCGTAGGCGATGCCTTCGTCGCCGGTCGTGAAGGACTGGAAGCCGGCAATATCGGTGCCCGCGACGAACGCCTTGCCGCCCACGCCGCGCAAGGTGACCACGCGGATCTCCAGATCGGCCGCGATCGCCGCGCACGCGTCGCCCAGACCCCGCCACATCGTCCAGGTGAGCGCGTTATAGGCGGCCGGGCGGTCGAACAGGATCTGCGCGACCGCGCCGTTCTTCTCCCAGCGCGTAACGCCCTCGCTCATGCCGCGCCCCTCGCGTCGTGCGGGGACGTGACGGCCGGGGCCCTCTCATATCGTGTGGGCGTGATCATGCGGCGGGCAGGCGGAAGGCGATCAGTTCGCTGCTATAGCTTCCCCCGCCGACCGCGATGACCAGATATTGGCGTCCGTCGAGCATATAGGTCATCGGCGCGCCGGTCTGGCCGGCGGGCATGTGGACCGCGCCCTTCTGCGCGCCCGTCGCCTTGTCATAGGCGCACAGCATCGCGCCGCGACGGCCGTCGGGCAGGGTGACGATGCCGGGCTCGCCGCAGATGACGAGGCTCTTGGTGACGAGCGGGCCGACATTCCCCGCGCGGCCCGTCTTGGGGATCGTCAGCCCCTTCAGCTTGGGATGGTTGCGCACCTGGTCGGGCGTCTCGCCGTGCGGCACTTGCCACGCGAACGTCCCGCTCTTCAGGTCGATCGCGGTGATCCGGCCGTACGGCGGCTTGAGCAGCGGCAACCCTTCGACCGACAGCACGCCATAGACATGATCGCCGCGCTTGGGGGGATCGGACATGCCGCGCACGTTAATATAGGCGAAATCCGACAGCGCCTTGTCGCTGTTCGGCAGCTCGGTCATCACGTCGGCGACCGTCTTCGAATAGACGTAGACGATGCCCGTCTCCGGATCGGCGGCGCCGCCCGGCCAGTTGGTGCCGCCCGTCAGATGCGGAACGGTCAGCGTCCCCCACGTCCCCTCGGGCTCGAACAGCGAGGCGGGGGTGAAGATCGGCCCGGTGCGGTAATTGTTCATCGCCGCCACCGCCGCCGCGCGCAGCTCGGGCGTGAAGTCGATCAGTCCGTCCTCGGTCACGCCCTGCATGTCGTAGGCGGGCGGTTTCGACGGGATGGGCTGCGTCGGCGAATACCATTCGCCGGGCACGTCGCCCTTGGGCACCTTGCGCTCGGGGATCGGCCACACCGGCTTCCCCGTCTCGCGATCGAGCACATAGAGGAAGCTCTGCTTGGTCGGCTGCGCGAGCAGTTTGACGATCCTGCCCTTGATCGGCACGTCGAGCAGGATCGCCGCGCACGGTATGTCATAATCCCACAGCCCGTGGTGGACGAGCTGATAGTGCCATTTGCGCTCGCCCGTATCCAGGTCGACCGCGACGATGCTTTCGCCGAACAGGCCCGGCCCGCGCCGATATTGCCCGCCGACATCGCCGGTCGGAAGCTCGATGCCCAGATAAGCGAGGTTCAGTTCGGGATCGGCCGAAATCTGCCCCCACATGCCCGCATTGCCGATGCTGTCGGTGCCGTCGAGCCAAGTGTCGTACCCGAACTCCCCCTTTTGCGGGATGGTGTGGAAGATCCACTTCCGCGCGCCGGTTTTCGCGTCGTAGCCGCGCACATAGCCGCGCACGTTGTCGCGCGTCCTGGGTACGTTCCCGGGCGTGTGCGCCGCGCCGACGATCACCGTGTTTCGGGCGACGCAGGGCGTGGAGTTGAGCCCGACATCGCTGTCGACCGGGTCGATCTCCTGATCGAAATTGGTCTTGAGGTCGACCACCCCGTCGGTGCCGAAGCTCGCGATCCGCTGCCCCGTCTTCGGGTCGAGCGCGATCAGGCGATAGCCGATCGTGACGTAGAATAGCCGCTCGTCGCGCCCGTCGGTCCAGTAGGAAACGCCGCGCCCCGAAAACTGGCGGGGCGCCTTCTTCGCGCGCTCCCCCTCGTCCTCGCGATGGATCCACAGCAATTCGCCCGTCGCGGCGTCGAGCGCGACCACGTCGCGGCGCGACCCGGCGGTCGAATAGAGGACGCCGTTGACCAGCAGCGGCGTCGCCTCGAGGTTGTAATCGGGCCGCGCGCCGAGCGAGTCCGTGCGGAAGCGCCACGCCACGCGCAAGGTATCGAAATTGTCCGCGTTGATCTGGTCGAGCGGCGCGTAGCGCGTGCTCCCCAGATCGTTGGCGTAATGCAGCCAGTCGGTGTCGCCGGGCGCGCGCGTGCGCGGGCTGATCTGCGCCCATGCGGGAATTCGCGCCGCCGCCCAGGCCAGCGGCGCGATTGCCATCAGCGTTCGCCGTGAAAGCCGCATCGCGCCGCCCGTCCCGCGATCGCCGATCAGTGCGCCTCGAAATTGTGGAGGATGACGGGGCGGGGGTTGAGCGGGATGCGCGTCGACATCGGTGCGCTCGGATCGTTGCCCGGGCGGTGCCAGCGGCCCTTGGCGGCCGCGACGACATCGCCGGGTTCGGACACGAAATAGGGGAAGCCCTCGATCTTGTAGCCGACGCGCCCTTCCATGATGAACCAGAATTCGGTCCAGTCGGTGTGGAAATGGCCCTTGTTCGTGTCGGGCGGGACCGCATCCGCCGCCTTGCCGCGCAGGATGTTCGACGTGAAATGGTCGTCCCACACGAACTTGCCGTTATAGGGCTTGTCGCCGACGCCGATCGTCTTGAAGAAATCGACGTAGATCGGGTTGGTGTCGCGGTCCTTGGCGGGCCCCGGATTTCCCGTCACCTTGACATAAGTGCGCCCCGGAAAGGGATCGGGCGTCTCGCTCGCCGGGTAGAGCGGGGGCGATCCCGCCTGCCGCACCTCGAACCAGAGCGCCGGTTTGTCGCCGACATTCTCGATCGTGTAGACGTGGCGGAACGGCACGCTGACCATGAAGCCCTTGGTCGCGGTGAACGGCTCGACCCCGTCGATCGTCACCTTCACCGATCCGTCCCAAACGATGAACATGATCCGGTCGTCGGCGTAGAATTTCGCCTTGGTCTTCTTGCCCGCGCCGAGCGAGACATAGTCGGCGTCCTGCTCGCTGTTGCGCAGGATCGGCTGGACCCAGTCGCTCTTGCCGCGATGCGCGGCCAGCACGTCCGCCAGCTTCCAATGGACCTTGTTCGGGGTGGTGTAGGGGGTGGGGGTGGTCGGTTTCGCCGACCAGAATTCCGCCGGCATGCGCGGTTGCGTCACCGGCATCGGATCCTCACGGCCCGAAAATTGTGCCGAGGCGGTGAATGCGGTGCAGACGGCCGCGGTCGCGGCGCCCAGATAAAGCAGGCCCTTCATTCCACTCTCCCATGATACGGCGCGTTTTCGCGCTCTGGTCGACGCCGTCCGGCATCGTTGTATGGACGGCCGCGATCTTGTATGCGATCCGGAAGATCGTCAAGAGAACAATGGTTTCCAGCCATAAGACAAAACCGCTTGTTCTGCCATGCGCCTTCCATTCTGCCGACAGCGCGGCGCGCGGACGTGGCGGCGTCCGCCTCCACGCGGCGCAGGATGGTTGATCCTTCGCGCGAATGAAGCATTTAGGATCGCATGATCCTGTCCGATCGCCCTGCCCGACGCGGGCGCCGCGTCGCCGTGGCGCTGTTGCTCGGATCGCTGGCCGCCGTCCCGGGGATGACCGCCGATCCCGCGCCGTTCGACCTGCCCGGGCCCGATCTCGCCATTTCGGTGACGCGCGACGGCCGGACGCTGCCGATCGGCGAGGTGCCGGGACTGGCGACGGGCGACGCGCTGACGATCCGCGCCGATCTGCCCAGGGATCAGCGCGCCCGTTTCCTGCTCGTCGCCGCCTTCCTTCAGGGCGCGACCAATCCGCCGCCGAAGAAGTGGATCCACGCCGCCGAGACGTGGAAGCCCAAGGACAAGGATCGCACCCTGTCGCTGAAGGTGCCCGAAGGCGCGCGGCAGCTGATCCTGTTCCTCATCCCCGATACGGGCGGCGCGGCGGGCACGATCGCCGATAATGTGCGCGGCAAGCCCGGTGAGTTCGTCCGCGCCACGCAGGATCTCAACCAGGCCTCGCTTGATCGGTCGCGGCTCAACGCCTTCATGACCGCGATCCAGGCGCAGGACCGTCTCCACCCCGAATTCCTGAAGACGGTCGCGCCGATGCTGGCGCGCAGCCTGTCGATCAAGCTCAACCAGGACTGCCTGGCCAAGGTGATCGATCTCCAGGCCGCCTGCCTGCTCGAAAACCGCGACACGCTCGTGCTGGCGGACGTGCACAGCAGCTCGCTCGCCGAAACGCTGGCGGGCGCGCCGACCGATCTCGCGCTTCAGCTCAGCGCCACGCGCGAGGCGGGGTTCGGCTATTACAGCCCCTATATCGGCGTGATCCGCGACGTGGCGCGGATCTTCGGCGCGTTCAGCAATCCGCATTTCGATTATCTGCCGACGATCAGCCAGCGGCAGGGCGACACCGTGTCGCTGCTGCTCAACGCCGCCCCCTCGTTCGAACGGCCGAAGTCCGTGATGGTCGTGCCGATGCCCGCGATCGAGGCGGAACGGCCCCCGGCGCTGCGCGATCCGGCGGGCCAGCCGGTCTGCCTCGCCCGGCCCGGCGCGGTGCTTCCGGTCGAGGGCGCGCCCCTGGTCTATTCGACCGCTTATGCGCGCGAGATGCGGCTGCGGCTGACCTCCGCTTCGGGCGAGACGGTCGACCTGCCCGTGGAGGCGCGCGCCGATCGCGGCGGATATGTCGTGACCGGCGACACCGCCGTCACCGCGCGCCTGAAGGGGCCGATCACCGGCCAGCTTCTGGGGTCGTGGGGCTTCGATCCGCTGCGCGGCCCGGAATACGCGATCCAGATGCCGGGCGACGGCGGATGGAGCGCGGGGGAGGACGGCGCCAACCTCGTCGCCGGCCGCGCCAATCCGCTCACCCTGACCGGCGGGGCGCCCGCCTGTGTCCAGAGCGTCGTGCTCAAGCTGGGGCAGGGCACGCCCCGCACGGTGACGTGGAAGGCGCGCGGTGACACGGGCCTCGACCTTGTCCTGCCGCTGGAGGATGCGCCGCCGGGCAATGCGACGCTCGAGGTACGGTCGTTCGGCGCGAAACCCGTGACCGTGGCGCTCCGGGCCTATCGCCAGGCCAGCCGGCTCGACCAGCTCATATTCCACGAAGGGGACTCGTGGGGCATGCTGTCCGGCCAGCGCCTCGATCAGGTCGCGCGGATCGAGCTCGGCGCGGCGCGGCTCCGGCCCGACGGGCTGACGCGCACGGGCGACACCGATCGGCTGCGCATCGTGGGCGACGGCGGGCCTGTCGTGGCGGCGGGCGGCACCGCGCGCGTCGTGCTGGCCGACGGTCGTTCGGCGACCGTGCCGGTCACGACCGCGCCCGCGCGCCCGCGCGCCGCCATTCTCGACAAGAGCCTCGTCGCGAAGGGGGAGGGGGCGGGCCTCCGCCTGTCCGCCACCGGCCCCGACGTCCTGCCCGACGATGCGCGGCTGGTCTTCTCGATCCGCGCGGGGGAGGGGGCGCGCTTCCTGCCGGGCGACGAGGTCGAGGTGGCGAGCGAGGATGCGTCGATCATGCTGTCCTCCGGGCCTGCGCTGCGGCTCGACCGGCCCGACATTCTCGTCGCGACGCTCGATCCGGCCAGCCTGGGGCCCTCCGCCTTCGGGCCGCTGCGCTTCCGCGTGGTCAGTAAAGGGGAGACGGGCGACTGGCAGCCGCTGGCGACTTTGGTGCGGCTGCCCCGGATCGACGCGATCGAATGCGCGGCGAATTCCGACGCGACCTGCACGATGCGCGGCCAGGGTCTCTATCTGATCGCCGCGGTCGCCCCGACCACCGGGTTTGACGGTGCGGCAACCGTGCCCGCCGGCTATACCGCACCGGTCCTGTCGGTGCCCGCGCCGCGCGACGGCAAGCTCCATCTGCGCCTGCGCGACGCGCCCGACGCGGTCATGACGCTCGACACCGGATCGCGGCAGGAGAAGGTGCCGCCGCCCGCTTGACCGGCATATAAAGGAATCTTTATATGCATTTCATGTCCCAACCTTCGCTCGCACAATTGGAGGAGGCGCGCCGCGCGCTCGACGCGCCGCTGTTCGCCGATATGGCGGGCGACGCCGCCGTCAGCTTCGAATTCTTCCCGCCCAAGACGGAGCGGATGGACGAGCAATTGTGGAGCGCGATCGAGACGCTGGCCCCGCTTGCGCCCGAATTCGTCTCGGTCACCTATGGCGCGGGCGGATCGACGCGCGAACGCACGCACGCCACGGTCGCCCGCATCGCGCGCGAGACGGCGATCCCGGCCGCCGCGCACCTGACCTGCGTCGAAGCGAGCAAGGCGGAGATCGAGGAGATTGCGCGCGGCTATTGGGAGGCGGGGGTGCGGCATATCGTCGCGCTGCGCGGCGTTCCGCCGCAGGCGGGCGAGGCGTTCCGCCCGCATCCGCAGGGCTATGCTAACGCGGCCGAACTGACGGCGGGGCTGAAGGCGATCCATCCGTTCGAAATTTCGGTGGCGGCCTATCCCGAATGCCATCCGGCCAGCCCCAGCGTCTCCGCCGATCTCGACAATCTGAAGGCGAAGATCGATGCCGGGGCGGATCGCGCGATCAGCCAGTTCTTCTTCTCGCCCGAAACCTTCTTCCGCTTTCGCGATCGCGCGGCGGCGGCGGGGATCGCGGCGGAAATCGTGCCGGGTATCCTGCCCGTGACCAACGTCGCCACCACGCGCAAGTTCGCCGGGCTGTGCGGCGCCGCCATCCCGCCCTGGATGGACCGGCTGTTCGAGGGGCTGGACGATCATCCCGCCGCGCGCCAGCTCGTCGCCGCGACGATCGCCGCCGAATTGTGCCGCCGTCTTTATGCGGGCGGCGTGCGCCATTTCCATTTCTACACGCTCAACCGCGCGGAACTGGCCTACGCCATCTGCCACATGCTCGGGCTCCGCGCCGATGCGCGCGTCGAGGAGAAAGCGGCATGACCAAAACCCCATCCGACGCCGCCGCCCGCTTCCGGGCCGAAGCGGCGAAGCGCATCCTGCTGACAGACGGCGCGTTCGGCACGATGATCCAGCGCTACAAGCTGGATGAGGCTGCCTATCGCGGCAGCTATGACATGGCGCATGATCAGAAGGGTAATAACGACCTGCTGGTCCTGTCGCAGCCCGATCTGATCCGCGAGATTACCGAGGCCTATCTGACGGCCGGGTCGGACATGGTCTCGACCAACACCTTCAACGCCAACCGCGTGAGCGAGGCGGATTACGGCGCCGAGCATCTGGTGCGCGAGATGAACCTCGCCGCCGCCGGCATCGCGCGCGCGGCGGCGGACAAGTTCGCGGGCCAGGACGGCCGCCCGCGCTTCGTCGCCGGGGCGATCGGGCCGACCAACAAGACGCTGTCGCTGTCGCCCGACGTCAACGATCCCGGCTTCCGCGCGATCGGCTTCGACGAGCTGAAGGACGTCTATCGCGAGCAGGGCGAGGCGTTGCTCGACGGCGGCTGCGATTTCATCCTGATCGAAACCGTGTTCGACACGCTCAATGCCAAGGCCGGCATCGTCGCGGTGCGCGAGATCGAGGAGGCACGCGGGATTGAGGTGCCGATCATGCTGTCGATGACGATCACCGACATGTCGGGACGCAATCTGTCGGGCCATTCGGTCGAGGCGTTTACCTACATGGTGCGCCACGCCCGCCCGCTGACGATTGGGCTCAACTGCGCATTCGGCGCCGATCTGATGCGCCCCTATCTCAAGGATATGGCCGACATCGCCGACGCGCTGATCATGGCCTATCCCAATGCCGGCCTGCCCAACGATCTCGGCGCCTATGACGAGCAGCCGGAAACGACCGGCGGCATGGTCGGCGACTGGGCCAGGGACGGGCTGGGCAACGTGGTCGGCGGCTGCTGCGGCACCACGCCCGATCATATCGCGGCGATGGCGGCGGCGGTGAAACAGTTTGCGCCGCGCGCGGTCGCCCGGCCGCGCACCGCGATGCGCCTGACCGGCCTCGACCCGTTCGTGATCGCCGCATAAGGACGAACTCTCCGCCCCGGCACGGGGAGGGGGACCGCTCGCGTAGCGAGTGGTGGAGGGGGGCTTTCGACGCAGCGCCCCTGCCTCACACCCCCCTCCACCATGCTGCGCATGGTCCCCCTCCCCGCCGGCGGGGAGGATCGAAAGAAAGACAGATGGCCAGCACCCCTTCCTCCACCCGGTTCGTCAACATCGGCGAGCGGACCAACGTCACCGGATCGGCGGCGTTCAAGAAGCTCATCATGGGCGGCGACTATACGAAGGCGGTCGAGGTCGCGCGCCAGCAGGTGGAGAATGGCGCGCAGGTCATCGACGTCAACATGGACGAAGGCTTGCTCGACGCGGTCGAGGCGATGACCACCTTCCTCAAGCTGATCGCGGCCGAGCCCGACATCGCGCGCGTGCCGGTGATGGTCGACAGCTCGAAATGGGAGGTGATCGAGGCCGGGCTGAAATGCGTGTCCGGCAAGCCGATCGTCAATTCGATTTCGATGAAGGAAGGCGAGGCTCCGTTCCTGGAAGCCGCGCGCAAGTGCATGGATTATGGCGCGGCGGTGGTCGTCATGGCGTTCGACGAGCAGGGCCAGGCGGACACCAAAGAACGCAAGATCGAGATTTGCGAGCGCGCCTACAAGGAACTGATGGGCATCGGCTTTCCGCCCGAAGACATCATCTTCGACCCCAACGTCTTCGCGGTGGCGACCGGGATCGAGGAGCACAACAACTACGGGGTCGATTTCATCGAGGCGGTGAAGGAAATCCGCGCGCGCTGCCCGCATGTCCATTTCTCGGGCGGCCTGTCCAACCTCTCGTTCTCCTTCCGCGGCAACGAGCCAGTGCGCCGGGCGATGCACTCGGTGTTCCTCTACCACGCGATTCCCGC
>NZ_JBMDXG010000251.1:0-7213 GCF_048594985.1 Sphingomonas sp.
GCCGCCGACCCGTCGCGCAAGGCCCAGCGCAGCACGCCCCCAGCCCCCGCCACGCCGACACGGAGCAACGCCTGCGGACGCGGCCCGAAACCGTGCATCGCGCGCGCCCAATCGGGCAGCAGATCAATGCCCGCCTCCATCATCACCCGGCCGAGCGGGGCCATCACTCGCTTGGGCGCCCGCTGACCCAGCAGCGCGCGGGCCATCACGCGCGTGCGATCGTCGGCGCGCAGTTCCGGCCGGATGTCCGCCCAATATCGATCGAGCGCGGCGCGGCTTTGCGGGACATGGATCGCGCCGAGGCGCTGCGCGATCACCGCCACCTCCCGAAGATAGCGATCCTGCGCCTCTTCCGGAAAATGCGGGTCGCAATAGCGGACATGCGCGGCGAGAAAGCTCGACACCTCGGCCGCGTGGACCCAGGCGAGCAGGCCGGGATCGTCGGCGGAGTATGGCGTGCCGTCGGGCATCGTCCCGCGCACGCGCGCATGCACCATCCGGACGCGGGCGATCAGCCGTTCCGCCTCCATGGTCGAGCCATAGGTCGTGCCGGCAACGAACTGCGCGGTACGGCGCAGGCGGAGGCGCATGTCGCCGCGGAAGTCGAAATGGTCCCACACCGCCGCCAGCGCGGCGGGATGAAGCATCTGGAGCAGGAGTGCCGCGATCCCGCCGATCATCATCGCGGTGAAATCGGCATGGACCGTCCACGCCGCCGATTCCGGACCGAACAGGCCGGCATCGCCGCTGTCCAGATCGACATCGCCGGTCCCGAAGCCCACCAGCCGGTGGATCTGGGCTTCGATGGCGTGGCGCGGTCCCGGCATCACCCCCGAACGCTCCCGCATCGCCAAGGGTTCTCGCGCGTTGCCCGGGAATGCTCGTCTTCCTCGACTTCGAAGCGACATCGCTCGGCAAGCAAGGCGTACCGATCGAGGTTGCCTGGGTGTTCGAGGACGGCAGGGAGGAAACATATCTGATCCGCCCGGCACCCAATTGGACCGATTGGGACGACCGCGCGCAGGTGATCCACGGCATCGGTCGCGCGACGCTGGCGAGCGAAGGTACCGCACATGACGTGGTGGCGCGGCGGATGGTGGAGGCGCTGTCCGGCCATCAGCTCCACGCGAGTGCGCCGTCATGGGACGGCAAGTGGCTGAGCGCGCTGCTGCGCGCCGCCGGGCTGCCGCGCCATGCGCTGCGCCTGCGCAACAGCGACGCGGCGTTCGCGGATGCGGCACGTGCGGCGTTGGTCGGCGTGATCCCGCTGGACCGGCTGGAGGCTATCGTAAGCGCGCTCGTCGCGCGAACGCTCGCGGAGATGGCCCCCGTCCGCCCCGCGCACCGCGCGCTGGCGGATGCGCGGCTCGAACGCGACCGGTGGCGCGCGGTCCGTGCCGCCGGCGCGGCTTTTGCGTGTGCGAACACCGACATTGTCGACACTGCGGATTAGCGGCTAAGGGCTGACCCCGCGACACACTTGTCCAGCGAGGGGGACAGCTTTTGACCACCAAAGTCGTGGCGATCGACATCGGCGGCACGCATGCGCGTTTCGCGCTGGCGGAAGTCGAGGACGGCCGCGTCGTCCACCTTGCGCCCGAGGCCACGTTCAAGACGGCCGAGCATGCCAGCCTGCAGCTCGCGCTGGAGGCCTTCGCCGACATGCAGGACGCGCCGCTGCCGCGCGCGGCGGCGATCGCCATCGCCGCGCCCATCCAGGGCAATGTGCTGAAACTGACCAACAATCCGTGGGTGATCCGGCCCGCTTTGATCCCCGAAAAGCTGGGCGTCGACCGCTATACCCTGGTCAACGATTTCGGCGCGGTCGCGCATGCGGTCGCGCGCTGCGACCCGACGCACCTGCGCCATCTCTGCGGGCCGGAGCGCGACCTGCCCGACGATGGCGTGATCAGCGTGCTCGGGCCGGGCACGGGCCTCGGCGTCGCTTACGTCCTGCGGCTTGGCGGCAACGACTATCGCGTGCGAGAGACCGAGGGCGGGCATGTCGATTTCGCGCCGCTCGATTCGATTGAGGACGGCATCCTCAAGACGCTGCGCGCGCGCTACCGCCGCGTATCGACCGAGCGGGTCGTGTCGGGGCCGGGCCTCAACAATATCTACGGCGCGCTGGCGAGCCTCGAAAATCGCGCCGTGGCTCCGGTCGACGACAAGACATTGTGGATCGCGGCGCTGGAGGGCAGCGACAAGCTGGCGGCGGCGGCGCTCGACCGCTTCTGCCTGTCGCTGGGATCGGTCGCGGGCGACATCGCGCTGGCGCAGGGCGCGTCGGCGGTGGTGATCGCGGGCGGTGTCGGGCTGCGCGTGGCCGACCATCTGCCGCATTCGGGCTTTGGACAGCGCTTCGTCGCCAAGGGGCGGTTCGAGCAGATGATGTCGGCCATTCCGGTCAAGTTGATCACGCATCCGCAGCCGGGCCTTTACGGCGCGGCGGCGGCGTTCGCGCAGGAGCATCACGCCTGACCGACCAGGATCGCCCGCCGGCACTGACCGCCGCAGACCGGGCGATGCTGACCCGGTTGGACGGGGTCCGCGAGACGATCGTGGCGCGCGCGATCGGATGGTGCGCGATCAACAGCGGCAGCCGCAACCTCGACGGGCTGGAGGCGATGGCCGCCCCGCTGGCCGAAACGCTGGCGACCTTGCCGGGCGCGGTCGAGCGGATCGCGCTGCCGCCCACGACCGAAGTCGCGGACGACGGATCGATCCGCGCAGGCGAGAATGGCGTGGCACTCCGGCTGACCGTCCGTCCGGAGGCGCCGGTGCAGGTCGCGCTGACGGGCCATTATGACACGGTCTATCCCGCCGCTACGGCGTTTCGCGAGGTAAGCCCGCGCGAAGACGGCGCGCTCAACGGCCCGGGCATCGCCGACATGAAGGGCGGGATCAGCGTGATGCTGGCCGCGCTGGCGGCGTTCGAAACGCATGCGGCGGCGGCGCGGCTGGGCTAGACGGTGCTGCTCTCGCCCGACGAGGAGACGGGCTCGCTCGCCTCCGCCCCGCTGCTGGCGGAGCTTGGCGCGCGCGCACATGTCGGCATGACTTACGAGCCCGCGCTCGCCGACGGGACGCTCGTTTCGGCGCGCAAGGGATCGGGCAATTTTCACGTCCGGGTGACGGGCCGCGCGGCGCATGCCGGGCGCGACTTCGCGGCGGGGCGCAATGCCATCGTCGCCGCCGCGCGCATTGCGCAAGCGCTCGACGCGCTCAACGGGCGGCGCGAGGGGGTGACAGTCAATGTCGCGCGGATCGACGGCGGCGCACCGCTCAACACCGTGCCCGACGTGGCGGTGCTGCGCTTCAACGCGCGCCTTCCCCTGCCTGAAGACGAGGCGTGGCTGATGCGCGGGATCGAGGAAGCGCTGGATGAGGGCGGCGGCGAGGGAATTGCGGTCGCGCTCCACGGCGGCATCACGCGCCGGCCCAAGCCGTTCGTCCCCGCGCAGGAACGGCTGTTCGCGGGTGTCCGCGCGACCGGCGCGCTGATCGGGCAGACGATCGGCTGGGCGCCGTCGGGTGGCGTGTGCGAGGGCAACAATCTGTTCGCGGCCGGCCTTCCCGGCATCGACACGCTGGGCGTGCGCGGCGGCGACATCCATTCCGTGCGCGAATTCGCCTGGCCCGACAGCTTCCTCGAACGCGCGCGCCTGTCCGCGCTGCTGCTTGCGAAGCTGGCGGACGGCGCCATCGACGGCCCTGGGATCCGCGCCAAGCTCGAACGATCCCTGCTTTGACCGGCTGACCGCGAATAGACGCCACGCCGCCCGTCAGCTTTGGCCATCGCCGTCATAGGCCCGCCGGCTTGCCTCGATCAGCGGCCAATGATCCTTGATCCACGACGTGAACCCCTCCAGCGCAGGCAGCATGCTGGCGCCCATCGCGGTCAGTTCATATTCGACGCGGGGCGGCACTTCGGGAAAATAATGGCGCGTCAGCAGGCCGTCGCGCTCGAGGTTGCGCAGAGTCAGGGTCAGCATCCGCTGGGTAATGCCCTCGATACTCGCCATCATCGCGGAGAAACGCAGCCGATGGCCCTCCGCCACGGCAAGGTGCGACATGACCAGGATGGTCCATTTGTCGCCGAGGCGGGACAGGACGCTGTTCGGCACGCAGGGCCGGAAGCGTGGCCCGTCCGGCGTCTCGCGATAGGGCCGACCATGGATCAGCTTCTCCACGCGTATCATCCTTGTGCCTGAGGGCGAAAAATGTGCCGTCTTGTGAGCGCTTCGCCCCGGTATAGATGAGTAACCCTCGGTTGAGCACGAGGGTCCTTCATGAGCGGCGATACTCCCCCCATTCTGGTTTTCGGCGCGACGGGGCATCAGGGCGGCTCCGTCGCCGACGCGCTGTTGAAGGCCGGTGCGTCGGTCAGGGCGCTGGTCCGCGATCCGGCGTCCGCCAAGGCCACCGCGCTGGCCGAGCGGGGTGTCGAACTGGTGCGAGGCGACATGGCGGATCCGGCGTCCTTGCGCCCGGCCATGATCGGCGCGCGGGGCGTGTTCAGCGTCCAGACCAGTTCACCCGGCGGCGAGATCACCGATGCCGACGAGGTGCGGTACGGCGTCTCCATCGCCGATCTCGCGGTCGAGGCGGGCGTGCGGCACCTGGTCTACAGCTCGACCTGTTCGATCAGTGGCGCGGAAGGGGCACCGACCGGCATGGGCCATTTCGACAGCAAGCGCGCGATCGAGAACCATGTCCGTACCCTTCCGCTGACCTGGACGATCGTGCGGCCGGTCACCTTCATGGACATGCTGACGATGCCGGGATTCGGCCTGAACGAGGGTCGCTTCAGCTTCTTCCCGTGCCCGGACCAGGCAATGCAGTTCATCGCGGTCGAGGATATCGGCAAGTTCGTCGCGCCGATCTTCGCCGACGCGGATCGCTTCGGCGGCCAGACGCTGGAGATTGCCGGCGACGCGCTGACCGGCGCACAGATCGGCGAGGCCTTCTCGCGGGCGGCCGGACGGCCGATCGCTTACAGCCGCTTTCCCGACGCTTTGCTGGCGAGCAATCCCTTCCTCGGTGGATTGGCGGCGCTGCTCGACGCGGGGCCGCTTGCCGGCCACGCCAATCTCGACGCGCTGCGCGCGATCAACCCTGAGATGCAGTCGTTCGACACCTGGCTGGCGGGCAGCGGACGCGACGCGTTTGAGCGCGCGCTGGGCGTATCGGGCACTTGGCAATATGACCGGGGCGCCTGATCCGAACCCGGCGGGCGCATCATCTCGCCGCCTTACGGGTAGCGCACCGGCGGCGGCGGATCGGCGGGGAGCGGGATGAATTCGTGCTCGTCGGGGACGGCGGGGAAACGTTGCGCGCGCCAGTCCGCGCGCGCCTGTTCGATCCGGTCGGGCCGGCTGGAGACGAAGTTCCAGTTGACGTAGCGCGGCTCGGGGAAGGGCTCGCCACCGACGATCACCAACTGCGCGCCCTGCTCGCTCTCCAGCACGATCTCCGCATGCGGCTTCAGCACGACCAGTTCGGACGGGCCGAACGACTGACCGTCGACGGTGACACCGCCCGCAACGAGGTAGAAAGCGCGCTCGATCTGGTCGCCGGGCACGCGATAGCGGCCGCCCGGCGCGATCGCGATGTCGATATAGATCATGTCGGACAAGGTTGCGACGGGCGAGGCCAGCCCGTCGGTCGCGCCGACGATCTGACGCACGGTCGCGCCGTCGAACCGGCCCTCGGGAATGTCGCCCGCATCATGATGGACGAAGGCCGGATCGGTCTCCTCATGCGCGGCGGGGAGCGCTACCCAGAGCTGGAGCCCGAACAGCGAGGGGCCGGCGGCGCGGGAGCCATCAGGGCTGCGTTCGGAATGGACGATGCCGCGCCCGGCGGTCATCCAGTTGACCTCGCCCGGGCGGATCGGCTGGACCGAGCCGAGGCTGTCGCGGTGCATGATCTCGCCATCGAACAGGTAGGTGATCGTGGCGAGGCCGATATGCGGATGCGGCCGCACGTCGAGGCCGGTGCCCGGCGACAGCGTGACCGGCCCCATCTGATCGAAGAAGACGAACGGGCCGACCATCCGCCGTTGCGGCTGCGGCAAAGCGCGACGGACGGTGAAGCCGTCGCCCAGGTCGCGCGACGGCGGCAGGATCACCAGATCGACGCCGTCGACCCCGCTATCCCGTACCGCCATCGCCCTGTCCCCCTCGCTATTGCGGCGTGCTGGCGTTCGCCTGCGGATTGGTCTGGTCGGGTGCGTTCAGGATGTCGCGCGTCGCCGCGCCCTTGTTCACCACCTGCGACGTGCCGGTGTTGCGCGCGTCCGAGCGCACGCCCGGCGTGGGCGCGGGGCCGGCGGCGTTGAGCAAGGACTGCTCACCCTGGCTCACCTGACGCGGACCGCCGTACAGCGCGTCGAGCGCCTGCTGCGAGCTGTCGGCATCCTGCGGGCGCGGCTGACCCGGGCGCGGCGGAACCAGCGCGAAATCGGGCGGCACGGTGAGCGGCGCGGCGCGGCCGACCGCGAACTCGTCGGGCACCCCCTTGCGCGCGGCGAACACGCCCGAGCTGGCGGAGCTGCGGCAACCGGCCAGCGCGAGCAGCGCCAGCGAGCAGGCCGCGGCCAGGTTACGCTTGTTCATCACTTAGAATCCTCCGCGGGGGCCGGCACGTCGCGCGTCGTGACCGCGCGCAGCACCAACAAGGCCACGCCGATGCTAATCGCAGCATCGGCGACATTGAAGACCACAAAGGGCGACCATGCGCCGAAGTGAAGGTTGAGGAAATCGGTGACGTAGCCGAGCCGCACCCGATCGAGGATGTTGCCGAGCGCCCCGCCGAGCACGAGGCCGAGCGCCACGCCGTCCCACGTCCGCCGCTCGCGCCACAGCCAGACCGCGACGAAGATCGCGATCGCCGCGGTCACCGCCGCCAGCGTCCAACGCTGCGCCGCGCTGTCGGCGACCAGAAACCCCATCGACACGCCATGGTTCGCCACCCAGACGAGGCGGAAGATCGGCAGCAACTCGATCTGGTCGATATAGGGCAGAGCGAGCGGCCCGGTGATCCACCATTTGGTGAGCTGATCGAGCGCGAAGACGAAGGCGGCGACGATCCAGCCGAGCGGGCGCGTGGTCATGCCTGATGCTCCGTCGCCCCTGCGCAGGCAGGGGCCGATCTCTAGTGCGGCAATCGGCGAGTTTCCCCCGCCGAGACCTGGGCCCCCGCCTGCGCA
>NZ_JBMDXG010000252.1:0-9327 GCF_048594985.1 Sphingomonas sp.
CGGCGACGATGAGCGCCAGAAGCGGCAGGCAGCCGATCCGCAGCCGGCGTCGACGGGGCGTTCCCGCGTGAGGTCGACGTCGCCACCTCATGCCGTCTTTGCCCGGGTGGACGGGGATCGCGCCGCGTCATGGATCGCCGCGCGGATGCGGGTGTAGGTCGCGCAGCGGCAGATGTTGCCGCTCATCGCGCGATCGATATCGTCGTCGGTCGGGGCGCTTTTGACACGGAGCAGCGCCACGGCGCTCATGATCTGGCCCGATTGGCAAAAGCCACATTGCGGCACGTCGCGCTTTACCCAGGCGGCGAGCACCGCGTCCGCCTCCGGTCCTTCGACCGCTTCGATCGTAACGATCCGCGATCCGGCGGCCGCTTCCAGCGGTAGGGAGCAGGAGCGCATGGGCTGGCCATCGACATGGACGGTGCACGCGCCGCATTGGGCAATGCCGCAGCCATATTTCGTGCCAGTGAGATGGAGCGTGTCGCGAAGCACCCACAGGAGCGGCGTTTGCCCGTCCTCCTCGATCCGATGTGTGTGGCCGTTGACCACGAGCTGATACGACATGCGACAGGCTCTATCCGTGAGGAAACATCGTGCCAGGGTACGCGCAGCAGGCCGAACCTCGAACGCCCGATCCTTCGGAAAACTTGCCTAAACGGCCAGAACATGTCCGCCGCCCTTATCTGGCGCGGCATCAGGCGAGCCGCGCTCGATCAGGCCGCGCGCCAATCGCGAAGCGGTTGTGCGGGGTGTGGCACTCCCTCCCGCGCCCGACGCCCCCACCGGGTTATTGCGCGCGTGGCCGATTATTCTCGATCACCCGCTGATAAGCGGCGAGATCCAGAAAAGCCTCCGCCTCGACCGCTCGGCCGGCCTTCATCCGCAAGATCCAGACAAACTGGTTGCGATATGGCGCTCCGGACGTGGTCGTGGCTGATCCATCGAACCGAACGATGACCACGTCTCCGTCCGCCCAGATGCTCCGGACTTCCGGGATTATCGGCCCGGCCAGACGGCTGACCAGCGGAGCGGAGGCGCGTCGCGTGAAGTCCTCGAGACCGCGATACGTGCCGGCGACCGGGCCGGAGCCGTGAATCGTCCAGACGATGTCGGGTGCGAGAAGCTCCGCAAAGACGTCGCCGCCGGCGCGCCACTTCTCGAACGCCGCCTGGACGATCGCCTTATTGGTCTTCTCCGGAACGGCATCGTTGCCGGCGGCACGGGGGAACGCTCCGGTTGGGGCGTGGGCCGCCGGTCCAATCGCGAACAAGAGCGCTGAGGCGAGCATGAGGGCACGCTTGGCTAGGACAAGGCCGCCACGAAGCTGGAGGGGTCTCATTACAAGCTCCTTTCCTAAACTCGGCGCGCCACGGCAGCTCCGCCGAAGATGAGCTGTTGAACCAGGGGGCGCTCCACGAAGCGCGCCGGGAATATCGGATCGGGCTCGCTGACCTGGTTCAGGCGAGCCAGCTGATCCGACGACAACGCCACGTCCAGCGCGCCGAGATTCTCTTCCGCCTGTGCCAGGGTGCGGGCACCCATGACCGGCGACACGACGGTAGGGTTCGCGAGCGTCCACGCCAGCGCGATCCGGGACGGCGTCGATCCTACCTCATCGGCCACTGCGCGAACCTCTTGCGCGATCTCGATCGAACGATCGTTGAGATGCCCGGATGAGGCGATGACGCCCTTGCGGCTGGGAGACACCGCCGCATCGCGTGAATCTTGAATGTCCGCCTTGCTATATTTTCCGGTCAGCACGCCGCCGCCGAGCGGCGACCATGGGAGCACGCCGAGCCCCAGGGCTGCGGCCATCGGCATGAGCTCATGCTCCACGGTACGCTCTACCAGGCTGTATTCGATCTGAAGCGCGACAAACGGAGACCACCCTCGCAAATCGGCGAGGGTCTGCATTTCAGCGATCCGCCAAGCTGGCGTATTGCAGATGCCGACGTAGAGAATCTTGCCGGATCGGACGAGGTCGTCGAGGGCCCGCATCACCTCATCCGGGCGGGTCGTCATGTCCCATCCGTGGAGATACAGGAGATCGATCCGGTCGGTGGCGAGTTGCCTCAGGCTTTGCTCGACCGAGCGCACCATGTTGAGGCGGTGATTGCCGCCCGAATTGGGGTTGCCGGGGTCGCGCGCCATCGTGAACTTCGTCGCTAGGACGAGCCGCTCCCGCTTGTCGCCGACGAACTCCCCAACGAAGCGTTCGGCGGCCCCGTTGGTGTAGTTCACCGCGGTGTCGATGAAATTGCCGCCTCGATCGACGTAGAGATCGAAGATGCGGCGTGCCTCGCCGCTCTCGGCGCCCCAGCCCCAGTCTGATCCGAACGTCATGGTGCCCAGGCTCAATGGCGAGACGCGTAATCCCGACCGCCCAAGCAGCTTGTAGTCAGTGAGCTTCATCGTCGGCTCTCCTCATTTCGCTGCCCGAAAGTAGGAGCCGAATGTGGGGCAGACAATTTGCTCAATCCTGACCGGACTGGTAATCTGCAATTACCAATGACGGTCGACCTCGCCGGAATTTCTGTCTTTCTCGCCGTCGCGGAGATGCGCAGTTTCCGTGCGGCTGCAGATCGTCTGGGTGTGACGCGACCAGCGGTGAGCCAGGCCATTCGTCGCCTCGAGGATCGCCTGGGTGTCGCGCTGCTCCAGCGCACGACGAGAAGCGTCAGCCTGACCGAGGCGGGCGAGCAGCTTTTCACGCGCTTGGCGCCAGCCATGGGCGAGGTCGGCCTGGCGCTGGACGCCGTAGCGGATCGAGACACCGCGCCGAGCGGTCTTCTTCGGCTGGCGGTATCCTCGATCGCGGAACGGTTCCTCTCAGGACCGCTGCTGGTCGGCTTCGCGGACACCTATCCTGCGGTTCAGATCGATGTGACCGTCACGGACGAGGAGTTCGACATCGTGGCGGAGGGTTATGATGCGGGCGTGCGGCTCGGCGAGGTGATCGATCAGGACATGATCGCCGTCCCGGTGTCGGGCGAGCAGCGCCAGATCGCGGTTGCCGCGCCCGCCTATATCGAGCGCTTCGGCACGCCTTCGCATCCTTCCGATCTGGCGCGGCATCGGTGCATCGGCTGGCGTCCCGCGCCCCGCACCGCGCCCTACCGCTGGGAATTTGGTGAAGGAGAACGCGAGTACGACGTGGCCGTCAATCCCGAGATCACCACCAATGACATGTGGCTGATGATCCGCACGGCCTGCGCCGGGGGCGGCATTACCTTCGGCATGGAGGAGACTTTCGAGCCCTATGTTTCCTCCGGACAGTTGGTCTCTCTTCTCGAAGAATATTGCCCGCCGTTTCCGGGCTTCTTCCTCTATTTTCCGAACCGAAGGAATCTCGCCCCGAAGCTTCGGGCCTTGGTCGATCACGTCAAGCTTTGGCGATAAATGGCGAACTGAAACCGGTACGCTATTGGTGTAACCACTCCACCCGATTCCGCCCTTTGTGCTTTGCGCGGTAAAGTGTTTCGTCCAGCTGTAGCAGAAGGTCGGACATGCTTGGCGGCACTCGCTTGAGAAAGCATCCCGCTATGCTCACCGTCGCTCGCACGGGTTCGGCATTCCAGTTGAACGTGCGTGCGGCGAAGGCGGCGCGTAATCGCTCCGCCACCCCTTGTGCTGTTTCGGCATCCGGAACCGCCACCGACAATGCGAATTCTTCGCCGCCCAGGCGGCCAATTAGATCATTCTCACGGCAGCACTGTTTGGCGACCGTTGCAAATGTCTGAAGCATCATATCGCCTGCCAGATGGCCGTGTTGATCATTGATGCCTTTGAAATGATCGATGTCGAGCCAAAGGATAGCCAGTCCTTTTGCCACCATGTCTTCGGAGCGCAGGCGTTCGCGAATGCGCTCTTCGAACGCCCGGCGGTTGAGCAAGCCGGTCAGGGCATCGTGATCAGCGGCCTCGCGGACGCGCTTCAGCAGGTCGTCATGCACAGCCATGGCGCTGGATATCGTCAGGGGCACGAGGACAAGAAAGGCGATGGCGATCCGGACCGAAACCACGTGGCGTGGGATCGTCATGTCCTGGCCGATATCCACTATGCCAAGACCGATCGTGATCAGCGCGCCGACGCCAAGCGCCGTCGTCAGCATGGTTGTGACCGGTACCGGATAGCGTAGGGCGCATAACAGCAGCGCCGGGACGGGGAACATGATGCAGCCCGGGCCATCGAAGAGGGCGGCGGCGACGCTCGACGCGGCCAGCGCGAGCGCCGGCCAAAGCGATATCAAACTCGGTCTCTTACGCTCCGCTCTCGATTGTAGGGCGCGACGGGGCGGCGGGGCGGTGAGCAAGACCGGCAGAACGACGAGATAGTTCGCCAGTTCGCTGGCCGGCCATGTCATCATCGTCTGCCAGGGAGATCCGCCGAATTCGACCACGACCAAGGCCGCCCCGACCAGCCCCCCCGCAAGACTTGCCGGCACCAGACAAGCAAGGATACGCAGCACGGAATGCATGCGGCGCAGTCGGAGATCGCGCGTGTCCAGCTGGATTAGAAGGAATGTCGCGGTCGCCGCGCTGATCAGGTTAGCCGCCGCAAAGAAAGCAGCGAGGGATAACGGGCGGCCAAAGCTGAGATCGGCCGCGACATAACCTGCCGCTGCGCCGACCCATGCGGGCATACGGCGCAGGCGAGGATCGCGCACCATAAGGCCGGCGACCAGCGCGTTAGCGGGCCAAAAAGCAACCGAAAACGCTTGCCACGATGCGAGGCCGAGGATGCCTGCTCCAAACCCGAGAAGGCCGGTAAACGCTATCACTCTGATGGCAACCGTCGGGGCAAGCGCGCTTGCGGCAGGTGTTATCCTATATCTTCGTAGCACCAGGTTGGCGTCCCCCCTCGCCCAGTCGAGTTTCCGGTCCGGCCGTTAATGATGACCGCCGTTTGCAGCCTCTAAAACGTCTGGTTTATGGTTTTTTTGCGCACCAATCTGTCAAATTGTCCTACAATCACTTGTGCGTTGCGCCAGGGAACTTTTCGATTTGCACGCCGCCAGCCAGCGGCGCGCACCGACCCGCTCCAGCATCAGCTAGGCACCCCGCACGCAACATATCCGAGGAAAGATGCCCGCGCCGAGGCCGTAGGCCGTCTCGCTCATGACCAGATCGTCGAGCAGCTCCAGCTTGACGAAGCCGACGTTGACGCGATCGAGATCGTTGAAAATGGAGCAGAGGAAGAGGAACGGCACGAACCGCCAGCCGATCTTGTTCGGTAGGGCGCGTCCATTTCGATCCCCTCTGCCGTTCCGGCCTGTCTTGCGGCGCGCCGGATATCGGTTAGGCGTCGGCGCATGACCGATCCCGCGATCCTGGCTGCCGTTGAGAATGCGGTGACCGCAAGGCTGGCCGCGAACGCCGGCCGATTGCTCGTGCTGGGCATTTGCGGCGCGCAGGGCAGCGGAAAATCGACGCTGGCGGATGCCCTGGCGGCTGCCCTTCAACGGCGGGGGGTGGCCGTGGCGACTCTGTCGCTCGACGATCTCTACAAGACGAAGGCCGAACGCCTGGACATGGCGGCGGCGATCCATCCGCTGTTCGCCACGCGCGGCGTTCCGGGCACGCACGATGTCGATCTGGGAGTGACGACGCTCGACGCACTCGCGCGCGGCGAGGCGGCGGCGCTGCCCCGGTTCGACAAGGCGCGGGATGACCGGCACCCGCCCGAAACCTGGCCTCTCGCGCCGGCGGCGACGCAGGTCCTGATCCTCGAAGGCTGGTGCGTCGGCGCGCGTCCGCAGGACGAAGCGGCGCTGGTCGCGCCCGCCAATACGCTCGAAGCGGAGGAGGACCGCGACGCGACGTGGCGCCGGTTCGTCAATGCGGCGCTCGCCGATGACTATCCGCGGCTCTTCGACCGCATAGACCTGCTCGTCCTGCTGGCGGCGCCCGGCTTCGACATCGTGCACCGCTGGCGCACCCAGCAGGAACATGCGCTTCGCGCGCACGGTGGCGGCGGAATGGCCGATGCCGAGATCGAACGATTCATCCGTCATTATGAGCGCCTGACGCGCCACATCCTGTCGACCATGCCCGCTTATGCCGACATCGTGGTGACGCTGGACGAGGAACGGCGGCCGCGTTCGATCCGCGCCTAGCGGGGGCGCGACGCCGAGCACCCCGGGCAGAGGAGGAACAAGCGCCCCCACGGCCGCTTTAGCCGGGGCGGTCCATCCGCGACCGCGTCGATAAAGGTGACGCCATGAGCCGCGCCAAAAAATATGCCTACGCCTGGATCACGATCGCATTCTTCCTCATCTCGATCATCGCCCACTGGGTCTTCGGCTGGTTCGCTTTCGTGAACGAGGCGGCGGACCACGGACAGGCGCCGCAAGTCTCCGCCTATCTGGTCGAAATGGGCCGCGACACGTTCGAGAACTGGCAGTCGGAATTCCTCCAGCTGCTGTGGCAGGTCGTCGGTCTCGCTTACTTCCTCTACGTCGGATCGCCCTCCTCGAAGGAAAATGACGACCGGCTGGAGGCCAAGATCGACGCGCTGATCCGCCTCAAGGCCGGGGACCAGGCCGAGCCGATCATCGCCGGTATCGACGCCCGCTATCTGCGCAAGCACGGCCACGCCCAGCCGCATGGCACGGATACCGAGGATCAGCAGTCCGAACCCTGAGCACGACGGCCCGACCGGCTCGTCAGAACAGCAGTTTGCGCACGGTCAGCATCACGGTCCGGCCGAGGGGATCGAGGTAAGCGGGCTGGTAGCGCAACGGCGTCTCGCCATTGGCATCGCGCACGCGCTGGCGCTCATTCGCGATGTTGGTCACCGCGAACGACACGCGCAGGCCCCGCGCCCAGCCCTTGCCGACGAAGGCGGGCATCTGCCCCACGTCGGCGAACAGGCGCATATCCACGGTCGCGAGCGGCGAGAAGCGCAGGTCGCCGACCGCGCTGCCCGGCCCGCCGCGTACGTCCGTCGCGCTCTGCCAGTTGGCGCTGAACCGCACGCCGAGCCCGTTGTTCGAATAGCCGAGCTGCCCCTGCACCTTATGTTCGGGCGTGCCGCCGCCCGCGCCCACCGCGCCGCCGTCGAGCAGGTCGATGACCGGCAGGCCGGGGCGGATGAGCACGTCGTTGCGCAGCGTCCAGGTGTCGTAAAGCGCAAATTGCACGCGCCCGCCGCCGCTGCCCCGGCCGCCACCGCCGAACCCGCCGCCACCGAACCCGCCGCCGGGTCCGCCGAAACCGCCCCCGGGACCACCCGGGGGGCCACCGCTCGGACCCGGGCCGCCGCCCGGAGGACCGCCGAAGCCGCCCGGCCCGCCGAACCCGCCGCCCGGGGGCGGCCCGCCTTCCTCCCCCGGAGGCGGCGGCGGGGGGGCGCCCTCGGGTGCGCCGGCGGGGGGGGCTTCCCCTGCCCCGCCACGCGCGCCTTCCAGTGCGCCCGGCGCACGGCCGCCCCGGCGCTGCGGCATCGGGAAGGGCGGCGGCACGTCCTTGCCCGCATCGCGTGCCGCGCGCCATTCCTCGAAGCGGCGCTGCATGATGGACTTGAGCGCGATCGATCCGTTGAAGCCGATGCGCAGCTCGTCGCGCCGTTCGCGCTCGAAATTGACCGAGCGCGTGTCGATCGACACCAGCCGCCCGCTCGCGTCGCGCACGAAGCGGTCGGGGAACGCACCCTCGATATCCGCCGTCGGCTCGGGCAGGCTGGCGATCGCGCCCGTCGTGCGCGCGCTGACGAAATTCGCGCTCAGCATCATGTCGTTCTTGGTGAACGGCTTGATCGTCGCGCCGAGCTTCACCGTCTGGCGCGTGCTCGCATCCAGCGCGGGGTTGCCCCCGGCGATCTGCGTCACGTCCACCGTCGTACCCGCGATATAGTCGAACACGCGCACCTGCGGCGTCACCACCGTGGGATTGCCGAGCTGCTGCACCGTCGGCGCGGTCTGGTCGCGCGTATAGGATCCGATTAGGTTGAGGCGGGTGATCGGCGACCATGTCGCACCCCCGCCATAGGTGGTCAGCGTCCCGAAATCGGACAGGTCGCGCACCCCCGCATTGGCGTTGAGCGAGAGATTGCCGAGCCACGGCAGCACGCCGTTGCGCCGGCTGGCGATCGGCAGGTCGAGATTGACCTGACCGCTCGCGTTGCGCCGGTCGAGATCGGTCGATTGCGCGACGCCGTTGCGCAGCGAAAAGGAATCGAGCTTGGTATAATCGACGCCGAAGCGGAAATTCGTGTTGATCGGGCCAGCCGGCAGCCGCGCGATCGGGCCACCCACCACGGCCTGCAATTCACCGCTGTTGGAGGTCGATCGCGCCCGATCGACGCGCATCCCCCCGATCAGCCCGGCGGAGAGCGGCCCGAACGGATTGACCGCCGGGTCCAGCGCCGTGATCGCGTCCTGCAGCGCGCTCGTGTCGAAGCCGCGCTCGGTCCGGGTCCGGTTCTCGCCCCGGTCGTAATTGCCGATCAGGTTCCAGCGCCAGTCGCCCCGGTCGCCGCTCAGCCCGAGGCCGAGATGGCCGTCGATCGTGCGGCCGCGCTGGCGCAGCGGATCGGTCGACAGGTAACGCGATACCGCCACCGGCCCCGCAAAGGGGGAAAAGGGACTGTCCTCGGGCAGCGTCAGGCTCACCCCCGGCAGGCCGGTCAGCGCATTCGTGTCCGTATAGGCGAAGCTGCCGTTCACCGTCGCGGTCGTGCGGCCGAAGGCGGGGCGCGAATAGACGATGTTGGTGCTGATCTGCTGCGACGATCCGCGCAGCGTGCGGTAGCGCGCGATGTCGGTCCGGTTGGGCTGGTTCGCGGTCGCGGCGAAGTCGGCCAGGCTCGCGCCCGTCGTCGGCACGCCCGCGATCGTCACGCTTTCACCCGCAAGCGCGCTCAATGCCGGATCGATCTCGGGCGATCCCGATCCGCGCGGCGCGGTGACGTTTCCGGTCAGATCGAACGGCTCGCCGCTCGCGATCGATACGACGTCGCGCTGGCTTTCCCGAAGCTTGGCGTTGGCCTGATAGCGCAGGTTGACGCTCAGCCGCTCGTCGCGGCGGATGCGGATGAAATTGGCCTCCGGGTTGGTATTCGCCCCCCCGCCTTCGGTCGCGAAGCCCCCGCCCGCCTGGCCGATCATCGCGCGGAAGCGTGGCCGCAGCACGAAATTCACCACGCGCTGATCGGCCGAATAGCCGTATTTCAGGGAGACTTCCTCGGGCAGGATCTCGACCCGCGCGATCGCCTCGGTCGGCAGATCGCGGATCTCCCGAAATCCGGTGATGCGCCGCCCGTTCAACAGCACGACCGGCATGCCGCCCGACCCGCGCCCGCTCGTCGTCTGCGGCGAAAGCTGGTCGA
>NZ_JBMDXG010000253.1:0-7927 GCF_048594985.1 Sphingomonas sp.
CCGCTCCGGCCCGCTCCCCCACCCGGCCGCCCATTCAAGATACTCTGTGGGCGGCCGGGTGGGGGAGCGGGCCGGAGCGGACTGACGGAATGTCTCACCCCGCATAGCGCGCTTCGAGCAGGTCGAGTTCGCGGATCAGCCGCCGCGCGGTCGCCCCGCCCAGCATGCGCTTGCGCACCATGCGGAACACCTCCGCCCGCTCGGCCTTCAGCGCCACCAGCCGCAGATTGCGCTCGATCTTCTCCGCGCGCCGGTCGGACGCGCGATCGTCGGGTTCGCCCTGCCGCCGTTCGATCCGGTCATGATACAGGTCGAGCAGCCGCGCGCCCGTGGCCATATAGAGATCCGCGTCGGGATGGTCGGCGGGCATCTGATGTTCGGTCTCCGCGATCGCGCGGATCGCTGCCTGCGCCGCCGCGATGCGCGCCGCATCCTCCTCCGCCATGCGCGACGGCTCGGCCGGCATGCGCAGGCCGCGCAGCAGCGGGGGCAGCGCCACGCTCGCGATCAGCAGCGACGCCACGATCACGCCCATCGCCAGGAAGATCGCCAGGTCGCGCGCCGGAAACGGGCTCCCGTCGCCGAGCGTGAGCGGCAGCGTCAGCACGCCCGCCAGCGTGATCGCCCCGCGCACGCCGGCGAACGACATCGCCGCGACGATCCGCCACGGCGCCGCAACCGCCTTGGCCCCTCTCGCCAGTGTCAGCTTCAGCGACAGCCACACCCAGGCGAAGCGCATCAGCACGAGGCCGGACATGATCGCCACGATGTAGATGCCCAGCCACCACGTCTGGTAATGGCCTGACGAATAGACCGTCTCCGCCGCGCCGCGCAGGATCAGCGGCAATTGCTCGCCCAGCAGCACGAAGATCACGCCGCTCGCCGCGAACTGGATCATGTCCCACACCGTGCTGCGGCGGATGCGCGTCGCGGCGGCAAGCTCGCCCGACGTCTCGACGAAGCCCATCGTCACCCCCGCCGCCACCGCCGCCAGGATGCCCGAGCAATGGAGATGTTCGGCCACGAGGTAGGATCCGAACGGGATGAGCAGGCTCACCAGGATCTGCGTGCCGCCATCCTCGCCATAGCGCCGCGCCACCCATGTCTTGGCCCGCGAGACCGCCCAGGTGATGCCGACGCCCACCGCAAGCCCGCCCAGCGCCACCCACAGGAAACTGAGCGCGGCATCCCCAAGTACGAAGCCTCCGGTCAGCGCCGCCGCCACCGAAAAGCGGAAACAGACGAGGCCCGATGCGTCGTTGAGCAGCGATTCGCCCTCCAGGATGTGCATCATCCGGCCGGGGATCGGCGTGCGCTGCGCGATCGCGGACACCGCGATCGGATCGGTGGGGGATACGATCGCCGCGAGCGCGAACGCCACCGCCAGCGGCATGGCCGGGATCAGCCAGTGGATGAAGAACCCCATGCCCAGCACGGTGACGATGACGAGGCCCAGCGCGAGCCCCAGCACGGTGCGCGCGTCGCGGAACAGCTCGTCGCGCGGAATGCGCCAGCCGTCGAGGAACAGCAAAGGCGGCAGGAACAGCAGGAAGAAAATCTCGGGGTCGAGCGTCACGCGCCAGTCGGCGACCAGCCCGATCAGCCCGCCCAGCGCGATCTGGAACAGCGGGCGCGGCAACGACACCGGGATCGCGCGCGACAGGACACCGCTGACCACCACGGCGAGGAGGAGAAAGAGGACGATCGTGATGGTTTCCAAAGCGCGCGTGGCTCCTTTTCCGGCGATGGGGTGTGCCCCGTTGTCGCGGCGTCGGACGCGACGCGCAACCGTCTGGTCGGACAAAAAACGTTGCCGGGCCCGCCGCCTGGCGGCCCCGCTTTCCCCGATCGCTTCGACAATGCTAATGCCCCCGCCAACGATAAGACGGAGAGTTGCCTTGAACGTTCGTGGCGCGCCCCGCCTGCGCGCGCATCCCGGTGGTCCCGCATGAGCGGCCCCGTCCTTCCGACCCGCCTGGCGCGCGACAGCGACGAGTTCCGCGCGCGCAATGGCCATAATCGCGCTTTGGTCGCGGCGTTGCGTGCCGACGTGGCCCGCGCCGCGCGCGGCGGTGGCGATGCGGCGCGCGAACGGCACGTGGCGCGGGGCAAGTTGCTTCCGCGCGATCGCGTGGCGCGCCTGCTCGATCCCGCCGCGCCCTTCCTCGAAATCGGCCAGCTCGCCGCGCATGGCGTTTATGCGGGGGAGGTGCCGGGCGCCGGGCTGATCGCGGGCATCGGCCGCGTGTCCGGCCGGCTGGCGATGATCGTGTGCAACGACGCCACCGTGAAGGGCGGCACCTACCATCCGCTCACGGTCAAGAAGCACCTCCGCGCGCAGGAAATCGCGGCCGAGAACCGGTTGCCCTGCATCTACCTCGTCGACAGCGGCGGCGCGAACCTGCCGCACCAGGCCGAGGTGTTTCCCGACCGCGATCATTTCGGCCGCATCTTCTACAATCAGGCGCAGATGTCCGCCGCCGGCATCCCGCAGATCGCCGGCGTGAGGGGAAGCTGCACCGCCGGCGGCGCCTATGGGCCGGCCATGTCCGACGAAAGCGTGATCGTACGCGGGCAGGGCACGATCTTCCTCGCCGGCCCACCTTTGGTGAAAGCCGCCACGGGCGAGGTGATCTCGGCCGAGGACCTTGGCGGGGCCGACGTCCATGGCCGCCGCTCGGGCGTGGTCGATCACGTCGCCGAGGATGACGCCCACGCGCTCCAGATCGTGCGCGACATCGTCGCCAGCCTCGACACGCCGTTCGCTCCGAACGCGTCCCCGTCCGCCCCGAACGGAGCGGACATCGCGCCGCCGCTCTACCCGGCCGAGGATCTGTACGGCCTGATCCCGGAGGATGTTCGCGCGCCCTATGACGTGCGCGAAGTCATCGCCCGCCTCGTCGACGGATCGGCCTTCCACGAATTCAAGGCGCTGTACGGCACGACCCTCGTCTGCGGCTTCGCGCACATCTGGGGCATGCCCGTCGCGATCCTCGCCAATAACGGCGTGCTGTTCGGCGAAAGCGCGCAGAAGGGCGCGCACTTCATCGAACTTGCCTGCCAGCGGCGCATCCCCCTCCTGTTCCTTCAGAACATCTCCGGCTTCATGGTCGGCGGCAAATATGAGGCGGAAGGCATTGCGAAACATGGCGCGAAGCTCGTCACCGCTGTCGCCACCGCGCAGGTGCCCAAGATCACCGTCCTGATCGGCGGCAGCTTCGGTGCTGGCAATTACGGCATGTGCGGCCGCGCTTATTCGCCCCGCTTCCTGTTCACCTGGCCCAATGCGCGGATCAGCGTGATGGGGGGCGAACAGGCGGCCAGCGTGCTCGCCACCGTCCACCGCGATGCCGATACGTGGAGCGAGGAGGAGGCCGAGGCCTTCAAGGCCCCGATCCGCGCCAAGTATGAGGAGGAGGGCAATCCCTGGTACGCCACCGCCCGGCTTTGGGACGATGGCGTGATCGATCCCGCGCAGACGCGCGACGTGCTCGGCCTCGCGCTTGCCGCCACGCTCAATGCGCCGATCGCGGAGCAGCCGCGCTTCGGCCTGTTCAGGATGTAACGATGACCACCCCTCTCTGGACCCAAGCGGCGATCGCCGGACTTTTCGATCTGCCGCTGCTCGATCTGGTCGCGCGCGCGCATGCCGTCCATGTCACGCATCACCCCGCCAACCGCGTGCAGCTGTCGACCCTCTTGTCGATCAAGACCGGCGGCTGCGCCGAGGATTGCGGCTATTGCAGCCAGTCGGCGCATGCCGAAAGCGGGCTGAAGGCGGACAAGTTGATGGACCGCGACACCGTCCTCGCCGCCGCGCGCGCGGCCAAGGCAGCGGGGTCGCACCGCTTCTGCATGGGCGCCGCCTGGCGCGAGCCCAAGGATCGCGACATGCCGGCTCTGGTCGACATGGTGGCGGAGGTGAAGGCGCTCGGCCTCGAAACCTGCATGACGCTCGGCATGTTGACCGACGATCAGGCGCGCCGCCTGTCCGACGCGGGCCTCGATTATTACAACCACAATATCGATACCTCGCCGGAAAATTACGGCAACGTCATCACCACGCGCACCTTCCAGGACCGGCTCGATACGCTCGACCGCGTCCGCGCGGCGGGAATGCGCGTCTGTTGCGGCGGCATCCTCGGCATGGGCGAAAGCCGCGCCGATCGCGTGAGCTTCCTCCACGCGCTCGCGACGATGCCCGTCCCGCCCGAAAGCGTGCCATTGAACGCGCTGGTGCCGATCCGGGGCACCGTGCTCGGCGACCTGCTGCACGACGTGCCCTCGGCGCGGATCGATGACATCGAATTCGTCCGCACCGTCGCGGTCGCGCGCATCATCATGCCCGCCAGCATCGTCCGCCTGTCGGCGGGCCGCGAGAGCATGAGCGACACGATGCAGGCACTCTGCTTCATGGCCGGCGCCAATTCGATCTTCACCGGCGATCGCCTGCTCACCACCGGCAATGCCGGCGGCGATCGCGACGCGGCCCTGTTCGGCAAGCTCGGCCTCCTGCCGATGGAGGGAATGGCGGAGCCGGTCGAGAGCGAGGCCGCCTGACCATGTTCGACACCCTGCTCATCGCCAATCGCGGCGAGATCGCCTGCCGCATCATCCGCACCGCGCGCGCGATGGGGATCCGCACTGTCGCGGTCCATTCCGATGCCGACGCCGCCGCGCGCCATGTGCGCGAGGCCGACGTGGCGGTGCCGATCGGCCCCGCTCCGGCGCGCGAATCCTATCTGGTGGCCGATCGCATCCTCGCCGCCGCGCGCGAGACGGGCGCGCAGGCGATCCATCCCGGCTACGGCTTCCTCTCCGAAAATGCCGACTTTGCCGAGGCGGTCGTGGCGGCCGGTCTCGTCTGGGTCGGCGCGCCGCCCGCCGCGATCCGCGCGATGGGGCTCAAGGACGCGGCCAAGGCGCTGATGGCGGAGGCCGGCGTGCCGGTGACGCCGGGCTACCTGGGCGAGGATCAGTCGCCCGCGCGGCTCCAGACGGCGGCCGATGCGATCGGCTATCCCGTGCTGATCAAGGCGGTCGCGGGTGGCGGGGGCAAGGGGATGCGCCGCGTCGATCGCGCCGCCGACTTCCCCGATGCGCTGATCTCCTGCCGGCGCGAGGCGGCGTCCGCCTTCGGCGACGATCGCGTCTTGCTCGAGAAATATATCGTCAATCCGCGCCATATCGAGGTGCAGGTGTTCGGCGACACGCATGGTCGGGTCGTCCACCTGTTCGAACGCGACTGCTCGCTCCAGCGCCGCCACCAGAAGGTGATCGAGGAGGCGCCCGCGCCCGGCATAGATCCGCTGACCCGCGCCACGATCTGCGACGCCGCCGTGCGCGCCGCGCGCGCGGTCGATTATGTCGGCGCGGGCACGATCGAATTCATCGCCGACACCAGCACCGGGCTCGACGCCAGCCGCATCTGGTTCATGGAGATGAACACCCGGCTCCAGGTCGAACATCCGGTGACGGAGGCGATTACGGGCATCGACCTGGTCGAATGGCAGCTTCGCGTCGCGGCGGGCGAACCGCTCCCGCTTGCCCAAGACGAGCTTTCGATCGACGGCCACGCGATCGAGGCGCGCCTCTATGCCGAAAACCCGGCGCTGGGCTTCCTGCCGTCGACCGGCCCGCTCCGTCATCTGCGCCTGCCGAAGGGACTGCGCGTCGACACGGGCGTGGCGGAGGGCGACGCCGTCACCCCCCATTACGATCCGATGATCGCCAAGGTGATCGCCCACGGCCGCACGCGCGAGGGCGCCGCACGCTGGCTCGCCTCGGGCATGCGCCGCACCGAAATCTGGCCCGTTCGCACCAACGCCGCCTTCCTCGCGCGCGCGCTCGATGATCCGGATTTCGTCGCCGGCCGGGTCGATACCGGCTTCATCGAACGCCATGCCGAACGGCTGATCCCCCCGGCGACCCCGGGACCGGACGTGGTGGCGGCGGCCGCCGCCGCGATCGTCCCCCACGCGGACAGCGATCCGTGGACCGCGCTCGCCGGCTTCCGCGCCAATGCCGATCCGGCCACGGCCCTCCGCTTCGCGATCGACGGCCAGCCGGTCGAAACCACGCTGCCCGGCGCACACGTCCGTCCGGGCCGCACGGTTTCGGTCGATGGCCAGACCATCCTGTTCGCCGAAGGCGCGGGTTGGGCGATCGGGCCTGACCGCGCCGGGGCGGGGGTCGGCGGCGGTTCGGTCGGCGACGGCGCGATCCTTGCCCCGATGCCCGGCCGCATCGTGTCGGTCGCCGCCGCGCAGGGCGACACCGTCGTCGCCGGGCAAAGGCTCGTCGTGCTCGAAGCGATGAAGATGGAACAGGCGCTCGTCGCGCCCTTCGCCGGCCGCATCGCCGAACTGCGCGCGATCGAGGGCGGGCAGGTGACCGAGGGCAGCCTGCTCGTCCGTGTCGAGCCTCTTCCAAAATAGGTTTTCGTCTGAAACACTCCGGGTGATGCCGACCCCCACCTCCGTCCCCCCTGCGCAGGCGGGGCCCCGTGTCTCTCCCGGTCGAATGCGACCGCGACCAGTGACGCCCCCCTCACGCCGGCCCGCCGCACACCCTTCGCACCTGTCAACGTCGTCAACGTCGTCAGCGTACGGGCCGGGAATGGCGGGCAAATATTTCGCCCAATGGCAGCTCGGCGAGCGGATCGATCACCCGATCCGCCGCACCGTGACGGAGACGGATAATCTCCTCTTCTCGACCATGACGCACAATCCGCAGCCGCTGCACATCGATGCGGAGGCCGCCGCGCAGTCCGAATTCGGCCGCATCCTCGTCAACGGCACCTTCACCTTCGCGCTGATGGTCGGCCTGTCGGTGGGGGAAACGACGCTCGGCACGCTCGTCGCCAATCTCGGCTACGACACGCTCGTCATGCCGAAGCCGGTGTTCCTGGGCGACACGCTTCGCGCCAGCACCGAGGTAACCGATCTGCGCGAAAGCCGCTCGCGCCCCGACGCCGGCATCGTCACCTTCGCGCACGAGATGCGCAACCAGCATGACGAGGTCGTCTGTCGCTGCCTGCGCACCGCCTTGCTCCGCAAGGCCCCGGCATGAGGCTGCGCTCGCTGCTGTTCGTCCCCGCCGACCGGCCCGAACGGTTCGGGAAAGCGGCGGCGAGCGGCGCGGACGCGATCATCCTCGACCTCGAGGATTCGGTCGCGCCCGACGCGAAGGACGCTGCGCGCGCCGCCGTCGCCGCCGCGCTGATTGCCCCCGCCGCCGTCACGCGCTTCGTCCGCATCAACCCGGTCGATGCGGGGATGCTTGACGCGGACATCGCCGCCGCGCGCGGGGCGGACGGCCTCATCCTGCCCAAGGCGGAGGGCAAGGACAGCGTACTACGCTTGATCGAGGCGTGGGGCGACGCCTGCCCGCCGATCCTGCCGATCGCGACCGAAACGCCCGCCGCGCTCTTTCGCCTGGGCGACTATGCCCCCGTCGCCGGCCGCCTGTGCGGCCTGACGTGGGGGGCGGAGGATCTGTCCGCCGCGATCGGCGCGGACACCGTGCGCGAGGCCGATGGCCGCTACACGCCGCCCTACGAAACAGCCCGCGCGCTCGCATTGTTCGCGGCGCATGCGGCGGGGGTCCCCGCGATCGAGACGGTCTTTCCGGCGCTCGATGACGATGCGGGCCTCGCCGCCTACGCCGCGCGTGGCGCACGCGATGGCTTCACCGGCATGCTCGCGCTCCACCCGCGTCAGGTCGCGGCGATCAACGCCGCCTTCACGCCATCGGATGCCGCGGTCGCCGATGCGCGCCGCTTGCTGGAGGCCGCGCGCGCGGCGGGGCAGGGCGCGTTCCGCTACGAAGGGCGGATGATCGACGCGCCGCATCTGAACCTGGCCCGCGCTTTGCTGGCGCGGGCCTGAATCGACGACGTTACTTGATCGTCAGCACGACCACCGAG
>NZ_JBMDXG010000254.1:0-7251 GCF_048594985.1 Sphingomonas sp.
CCGATCCTCCTTGTCTGGGAAGAGCGTCGCGTCGAGGTCGAAATCATATTGGGTCAGGCTGCCCGCGAACTGCAGCGACGCGGCGCGCAGCGCGGCCGGCCCGCCGGCCGAATGGCTCGCCTCGCCCGCGACATAGGGCGACGCCTCCGCCGCGCCGAAGATGGCGACGCGGGCGCCGTCGAGCGCGGTGAGGTCGGCCTCGGGCAGGCGGGCGAAGGTCGTGCGTGCGGTCATGGCGCGGAGACGAACCGGGGCGGGCGCGGTTCCGCGCTCAATCGTCCTCGTCGTCATAATGCGCCAGCGCCAGCGCGCGCGCCTTGATCTGGCGCGTCATGCACCAGTGGACCAGCGCCTCCTCGCGCCCGTGCGTCACCCACACCTCGCCCGGCGCCAGCTCGCGCACCGTGTCGGTCAGCTCGTCCCAGTCGGCATGGTCGGAAATGATCAGCGGCAGCTCGACATTGCGCTGGCGGGCGCGCTGGCGCACTCCCATCCACCCGCTCGCCATCGCGGTGATCGGGTCGGGCAGGCGGCGCGACCAGCGGTCGTTGAGCGCGCCGGGCGGGCTCAGCACGATCGCCCCGCGCAGCTCGGCCGCCTTCAGCCCCGTGGCGGGGCGCAGCTCGCCCAGCGCGACCCCGAAGTCGCGATACAGGTCGCACAGCCGCTGGAGCGCGCCGTGGAGGTAGATCGGGTCGTGATGGTTGCGCCCGCGCAGCTCCATGATCACCCGCTGCGCCTTGCCCAGCGCATAGGCGCCGACCAGCACGCAGCGGTCCGGATTGGCGTGGAGCGCGGCCAGCAGCCGGTCGATCTCCGATCCCGTATCTGGGTGGCGGAAGACGGGCAGGCCGAACGTCGCCTCGGTCACGAACACGTCGCACGGCACGGGCTCGAACGGCGCGCAGGTCGGGTCGGCGCGGCGCTGCTAGTCGCCGGACACGACGATCCGCTCGCTCCTGTGCTCCAGCACGATCTGAGCGGAGCCGAGGACGTGGCCGGCGGGGACGAAGCTGACCTCGACGTCGCCGATCCGGATGCTCTCGCCATAGGCGATCGGCTGCCCCGTCTGCGGGCCGTAGCGGCATTCCATGATCGCCAGCGTCTCGGGCGTCGCCAGCACCGCGCCATGCCCGCCGCGCGCATGGTCGGCATGGCCGTGCGGCACCCGCGCGCGCGCCTTGGGCTCGGACGGATCGATCCAGGCGTCGGCGGCGGGGACGTAGATGCCCTCGGGGTGGGGCTCGATCCAGGCGCCGACGCGATGCATGCCCGTCATATCGCCGCGCGTGCCCGGATTGTTCCGGCGCGGATACCACGCCGCGCTGCCGCGTTGGGCTTCGGGGCCAAGGAGGTTAGCAATGCTCGACACCGGAACCGTCGCCGCGATCGGAGGGGTGCTGCTGGCCGCCGCCATCCTCTACGCGCTCATCATGAACCGGCGCCGTTCGGCGGGCCAGGTCCACCGGACCGAGGAAGCGACCAAGGATCTGTATGAACGCGTCGACCATGAGGACAAGATCACCGATCCCGACCCCAAGACCAACTGACGACCGCGCGGCCACGCCCCAGGCCCGCGCCGATGGCTGAGCTGCCGCCGGCGATCGCCGGCTGGTTCGCGCGGCGCGGCTGGGCCCCGCGCCGCTACCAGATCGAGATGCTGGATGTGGCGCGGAGCGGCGCGCATGCGCTGCTGGTCGCGCCGACGGGGGCAGGCAAGACGCTCGCCGGCTTTCTGCCGAGCCTGGTCGACCTGGTCGAGAAAGCGGGGCGGGGCGGCCCGCACGACGGGCTGCACACGCTCTACGTCTCCCCGCTCAAGGCGCTGGCGATCGACGTGCAGCGCAACCTGATCGACCCGATCGAGGAGATGGGCCTATCGATCACGGTCGAGAGCCGGACCGGCGACACGCCGTCCGACCGCAAGGCGCGCCAGCGCACCCGCCCGCCCAACATCCTGCTCACCACGCCCGAGAGCCTGAGCCTGCTGCTGAGTCACCCCGACAGCGTCGGGCTGTTCGTGGGCCTGCGGACGATCATCGTCGACGAGGTCCACGCGTTCGCCACGGGCAAGCGGGGCGACCTGTTGAGCCTGTGTATGGCTCGGCTGCAGGCGCTGGCCCCCGACGTGCGCCGTGTCGCCTTGTCGGCGACGGTCGCGGACGCCGACGCCTATCGCGCCTGGCTCGCCCCCGGGGGCGACATCGACGCGGTGACCAAGGTCGATGGCGATCCCGGCGCGGAGCCCAACCTCCACATCCTGCTGCCCGAGGATCGCGTGCCGTGGTCGGGCCATTCGGGGCGCTATGCCGCGAAACAGGTGATGGCGGAGATCGAGACGCACCGCACGACGATCATCTTCTGCAACACGCGCAGCCTGGCCGAATTGATCTTCCAGGATCTGTGGGCGGTGAACGATCTGTCGCTCCCGATCGGCATCCACCACGGATCGCTGTCGATCGAGGCGCGGCGCAAGGTGGAGGCGGCGATGGCGGCGGGCCGGCTGCGCGCGCTGGTCGCGACCGCGAGCCTGGATCTGGGCGTCGACTGGGGCGACGTCGACCTCGTCATCCAGATGGGCGCGCCCAAGGGGGCGAGCCGGCTGACGCAGCGGATCGGCCGCGCCAATCACCGGCTGGACGAGCCGTCGGAGGCGGTGATCGTGCCCGGCAACCGCTTCGAATATTTGGAGGCGCGCGCCGCGCTCGACGCGATCGAGGCGGGCGAGCTCGACCGCGACCTGTTCCGTCCCGGCGCGCTCGACGTGCTGGCGCAGCATGTCATGGCCTGCGCCTGCGCCGCGCCGTTCGAGGAAGCGGCGATGCTGGCCGAGGTGCAGGACGCGCTACCCTACAGCGCGCTCCCGCCCGAGCGGTTCAGACAGGTGCTCGATTACATCGCCACCGGGGGCTACGCGCTCAAGGCCTATGACCGCTTCAAGCGGCTGACGCGCGACGCGGACGGTCTGTGGCGGGTCAGCCATCCGCGTTTCATCCAGCAGCACCGCCTGAACGCCGGCATCATCGTCGAGGCCGATATGCTGACCGTCCGCTTCAAGAACGGGCGCAGCCTGGGCAAGGTGGAGGAGGGGTTCGCCGCATCGATGCGGCCGGGCGATACCTTCTTCTTCGCCGGCCTCAGCCTGGAGGTCGAGCGGATGGATACCGAGGAGCTGATCGTCCACGCGACCAAGAAGCCCGCGCGCATCCCGACCTATGGCGGCGCGCGGATGCCGATCTCCACCAACCTCGCCGATCGGGTGCGGCGCTTCTTCGCCGAGCCCGACGAATGGGCGCGCTTCCCGCGCGACGTGCACGACTGGCTGGAGATGCAGGCGCGGCGATCGGTGCTGCCACGACCCGACCAGTTGTTGATCGAGACCTTCCCGCGCGAGGGGCGGCACTACATGGTGGTCTACAGTTTCGAGGGCTGGAACGCGCACCAGTCGCTCGGGATGCTGGTGACGCGGCGGATGGAGACGGCGGGGCTCAAGCCGCTCGGCTTTGTGGCAAGCGACTATGCGATCGCGACCTACAGTCTGGAGCCGGTGACCGACCCGGCCGCCTTGTTCGATGCGCGGGTGCTGGAGGACGAATTCGTCGACTGGGTGCAGCAGTCGAGCCTACTCAAGCGCGCCTTCCGCGAGGTGGCGGTGATCGGCGGGCTGGTCGAGCGGCAGCATCCGGGCAAGCGCAAGACCGGGCGGCAGGTCACCTTCTCGACCGATCTGATCTACGACGTTCTGCGCCGCTACGAGCCCGACCACCTGCTGCTGCGCGCCGCCTGGGACGATGCGCGGGCGCGGATGACCGATGTCGGGCGGCTGGCGGACCTGCTCGAACGCGCGCAGGGGACGATGCTGCATCGGGCGCTGGAGCGGGTGTCGCCGCTCGCGGTGCCGGTGCTGGTGCTGATCGGGCGCGAGCGGGTGACGCCGGGCGCGGCGGCCGACGACGCGCTTCTGATCGAGGCCGAGGCGCTCGCCGCCGAGGCGATGGCGGGCTGACCCGGCCGGTTGCCGGGCGCCGCCTTAGCTCACTTGCGCTTGGTGACTTCCTTCGACTGACCCGAGCCGACATCCTTGCGCGGCTTGCCATCCTTGGTCTTCTGCGCGGCGGCGCTCGCGCCCGCCAGCACCGGCCCGCACTGCGCTGCCTTGGCATCGCCCGGATCGACGAAGGCGAGCAGGCCCGCAATCGGGTTGACCGCCGCCGCGAGCGCGACGCCCGCGCCACCACGCGTCAGCAGCTCAGGCGTGACGATCTGGATCGTCGGGGCGGCGAAATGGCCGCCGATGCCGACGGGCGACTGGCCGGAGAACAGACTGAACTTCTTGCCGTCCGCGCGGAAGGCGAGCGCTACCGATTCATCCTTGAACGAGAAGCCGCCCTTGGCCGTCATCACGTTCTTGTCGGTATCGATCAGGATCGGGTCCGCCGCCGCGACGCCGTCGCGCACGGTGAAGGCGATCAGCCCGCAATTGACCTGGACCGGCCGCTTCAACCGTTCCTGGAACATGCGCTGGACAAATACGCCCAGGTCGAATTCGGACAGCTGAATATATTGCGTCCAGAAGGTGCCGCGCGGGAGGATCACAGCGATCCGGCCATTCGATGTGGCGAGCGAATCGCGGACAGTATTGCCGGTGCCGCGCATCTGGACACGCGCCTTGATCGTGCCGGTCGTACCCGACTCCGCCACGCCGAAGCGCGCGAGCAGCTTCCCCATCGGTGTCGGCGACATGCGGATGTCGTAGCTCGTCACGACGGCGGGATTGCGTGCGTCGATCGAAATGTCGCTCGCGATCTTGCCGCCGGCTATATCGAAATTGAGCGGCGACAGCTTGAGTAGCGAATGATCGAGGTCGAGCCCCAGGACGATGTTGGAAATGGGAATGAACGGCTGCCGGATGTCGGCGACGCGATAATCGACCTTGGCATCGAACGCCTTGAGAGCGTCGACGCGAAGCGGGGCGTCGGGCAGGATGCGCGGCACGCCGCCCGACGGCGCTTCCGCGCTGGCCGCCGCTGCCGCGACCGCGCCCTTGGACGCGAGCGCGTTGGGCTCGTAACCGATGAACGGTCCGATATCGACCATGTCGACCCGGCGTGAGGCGAGGTCGGCGGTCAGCAACATCCGGTCATCGGGATCGGACGGCACGCGCACGGTCAGTGTCCCGCCGATATCGCTGTTGCCATAGGCACCGGTCACACGCGTGAAGCGATATTCGTCGCCGCGCTTCACCATGTGCGAGGTGAGGCGATAGGCGCGCGTGTCGGGCACGGCGATGCCGGCCACGTCGAACAGGTTGCGCAAATTCTGGCCGCGCACCGCGACGCGCAGATCCGCGCCCTCGATCACGGTCGCGCCGGGCAGCGTCCCGGCCACATCGATCCGCGTCCGCGCGGCATCGACATGCAGTTCGAATTCGTTGCGCCCGCCCGCGAGGATTTCGTTGGGGGAGGACTGCTGACCCCACAGCCGGAACGGCGTGCCGCGCGCGCGGCCATCACCCGCGAAGCGGATCGCGTTGGCGAAGCGGCTGTTGTTGGCGTTGATCGCCTGGAAGCCGATATCGGCGAAAATCTGCATGCCCGGATCGCGGTAGCGGACATTGGTGCCGGTGATCTCGGCACGCTGGATTAGCGGGATCTGGAACGGCTCGCCCTTCGCGTCGGGATCGCCGAAGGTCCAAGTGTTGCGCTCGCGCTTGGCATCCCATTCGAGGTTCGCCTCGCCATCGACGAGGTTGATCCAGTTCACCTTGCTGCGGTTCCCGAACAGGAAGGTGAAGGTGGCGATGCGCGTGTCGATCAGCTTGGCCTGGAACAGGTTGGGCCGCGATGCCCAGGCGGGGTTGGAGACGGTCAGCCCTTCCGCCAGGAATTTGGTGGCGATGGGATCGAAGTAGAAGTTGAAGTCGCCCGCGACGCGGACGGTGCGGCCCGACTGGCTGCTGGCGATCCGTTCGAAGGTGTGCTTCAGAAAGCGGCCCTTGGTCACGAACAGCACCGTCCAGGCAAGGACGATCAGCCCGAGGATCGTGGCGAAGACCGCGATGGTTGCGGCGAGCGCGCGGGAACCGGCGTCGTGACGGGGCGCCGGCGCATGCGGCGGTGGGGAGGGGGGCAGCGTCCCCGGCTCGGCGGTAGATGCGTCAGCCATGGGTCGGAAACCCGCCGTGATCAGGTCGGTTCCGCAACGGTTGCAAGCGCGCCTTCGCTGCCCTATAGGCCGCGCCTTCCAAGCGATTTAGCCGAACTGCCCGGCCGGTATGGGCTGCCGTGGCCGTTCTTGATCGCCCTGACAAGGAGACGAAAATGCCCAAGCTCAAGACGAAGAGCGGCGTGAAGAAGCGCTTCAAGCTCACCGCCACCGGCAAGGTGAAGCATGGCGTCGCTGGCAAGCGCCACCGGCTGATCAGCCACAACGCCAAGTATATCCGCACCAACCGCGGCACCAGCGTGCTCGCCGAGGCCGATACGGCCCGCGTGAAGCTGTGGGCGCCCTACGGTCTCAATTAAGGAGTAGCGGGATATGGCACGCGTCAAGCGCGGCGTTACCACGCACGCGAAGCACAAGCGCATCCTTGAGGATGCGAAGGGCTATTATGGCCGCCGCAAGAATACGATCCGCATCGCCCGCCAGGCGGTGGAGAAGGCGGGTCAGTATGCGTATCGCGACCGCAAGGTTAAGAAGCGCAACTTCCGCGCTCTGTGGATCCAGCGCATCAACGCGGCGGTCCGCGCCGAGGGCCTGACCTACGGCGTGTTCATGCACGGCCTGAAGCTGGCCGGGGTCGACCTCGACCGGAAGGTGCTGGCCGATCTGGCGATGCACGAAGGTGCGGCCTTCTCGGCGATCATCGCCCAGGCGAAGGCAGCGCTGCCGGAAGGTGCCCGCGTCGCGGCGTAAGCCCGATACGGACCGACGGAGACAAGGGGCGCGGAGGCTACGGCTTCCGCGCCCTTTTTCGTTCAGTCGAAAACGGGATCGCGCAGGCCCAGGCCGATGGTCGCGCGCGGCTGGTCGATCTCGACCGAGGTGACCGGGTAGGCGCAATGGTCGGCGGAATACCAGCCGCCCGGCCGGTGATTGCCCGACAGGCAGACCCCGCCGAAGGGCGCATTGGCGGGGATTCCGGTAGTCGGCCGGTTCCAGTTGATGACGCCCGCGCGCGTGCTCGCCCAGAAGCGGTCGTAGAGGTCCGGCGCGCCGCCGATCAGGCTGGCGGACAGACCATAGCGGGTG
>NZ_JBMDXG010000255.1:0-2187 GCF_048594985.1 Sphingomonas sp.
ACCGACGTATCGGTGATCGGATTGCCTGGGTCGGGCAAGACGACGTTCCTCGCCGCGCTGTGGCACATGGTGCGCGAGGATGGCGCTGTCACCGCCTTGCAGTTCGACTCGATGAGTAAGGGCAACTTCGAGCATCTGAACGCGCTGGCGAAGCGTTGGCGTGAGGGAAGCATCCAGGAGCGCACTCAGCAGAGCGGCATGAAGATGGTCGCGATGAAGCTGAAGGACGGCGCCGGGAATTCGACGGAGATCTCGTTCCCCGACGTGCCTGGCGAGGAATTCAGCCGGATGTGGGAGAAGCGCGAAGTCGACGAGGCAACTGCCGCGACCCTCGGTGCGAAGGGCATCGTGCTTCTAATAAACGGCGACCGCATCCAGCTTCCGGCCTGGGTCATCGAGCGGAACGCGATCGCGGCGGGCATGGGGCTCCCGCCGGGAGACGACGAGATCATCGATTGGTCCGCCGACCTGGCTCCGACCCAGGTGCAGGTTGTCGAATTGCTGCAGATGCTGATGTCTGATGAACTGGACGTCGGTCCTCGACGGCTCGCTATCCTCCTTTCGGCATGGGACCGGGCGGAAGGCGAACGGCTGACGCCCGAAGGACTGCTTGCGGCGAAACTACCCCTACTCGACCAGTATCTTCGCAACGGCCGCGATCCATGGTCGTGGTGCGTCTGGGGCCTGAGCGCGCAAGGCGGGATCTACGAAGATCCGGACCAGAAGCAGCACTTCGAGGAAACTGACCGCCTGAGGGACCTCGCGCGTCCGTCGGACCGCATCAAGGTCGTGTCAGGAGTCGACGTTAGCACCGACATCACCGCTCCGATTGAGTGGCTAGTCACCTGATGGTCGCCATCGTCGTTCAGCAGACACTTCACGGCTACAGCGATGGTCACCGACTCATCGCTGGATCGGTTTCGCTGTCCAGTGTCGATGCGCGAACCATGCTGGTGATGAGCGATCTTTCCGGCCCAGGCGTGAAACCGCCGCCGTCTGGCTATCTGACCGGCTACCCGCTCGATGGCAGCGGGCGATACGTTCTCGCACGCACCTGGGCCGCGCCCGAGATGCCCCGTCCGGGTTGCGTCTGGACACATTCGCTGATCGTCGAGAACGCGGACCTGGGCGCGATGACCGGGGCGGCCGGCCTGCTGGCGGCTTTCCGCCGACCTGATGGACCTTCCCGGCGAGAGGGTTACACATCGCCGGTCGAGGTCAACGCCGCCGACCCGGAGCCTACACAGTTCACGGCGACGCCGACGCTCGTCACCCGCGCGACCGAATTGGTCAACGCCCTCTACGCTGCGCCCGAACGGGCCATCGTCGTCCAGGCGGGAGACGAGGATCAAGACGAGATGCTCGCCACATCCATATGGATGCAGCAGTGGCCCCGGCTGCGTCGCGGATTTGGCTTCTGCACGCTCGCGAAGATGGATCGCTCGTTGAAGGGACAGGCTCTCGATCTCCAGATGGTTCCCGGGGGGGAGCGCCAGCTCGCTTCGAAGTTCAAGGATGCCGTCAGTCCATCGGATGTGCCCCACGTGCCCGCTGCCGCGACATTGGTGGCTGACCTCGTGGATTCGCGGACCTCGTTGCGGGAATTCCTGCGACGCACCGGAGGCGATGTTGAAGGCGGCCGTCGGGCGATGGTCCCATTGGTGACCCTCTATGACGCGATCTTCGACGGGCCACCGGATTTGCCGGCGGCCGTCAGAGCCTTCGATGCGCTTGATGGACTTGGACGGCGGCAGGCGCGATCGCTGCGGTTGATAGTCGCCCGACAGGCGATGGACCGTGTCGACGACGTGGACGACGACGTCTTCGAGTTTCTGGTTGATGCGCTTGAGCAGGACTTCTCAGCCGGCTACGAGGCAGGAATCGGCGCGAAGTTCGGGGTGGCGCTGTGGCGCAGGTCGCCAGTCAGGTTCGTGTCGGCACTGGCCGATCCCGGCCCCTTGGGGATGGCCGCGGCTGAAGCGGTCCGGCGGATCGATGTCCACGAGCTCGTCACTCGGCTAGGGTCGAACGCCGACGCGGCGGATACGATCGCCAGGGAGCGACCGGACGTGATGTCGACGCCCGCTTTCTGGCGCATCGATGGTGTCGACGAGTCCTTGGTGGCGATGGCGCCCGACGACCATGCCGCCGAAATCGCCCGGGCGTTGATAGCGGCGGAAAGATCCG
>NZ_JBMDXG010000256.1:0-6323 GCF_048594985.1 Sphingomonas sp.
TTCTTCACGCGATGATTGAGCTCGTTGACGACGAGGCGGAGGTGCTCCTCGACGCGGTGGCGTTCGGTCACGTCGCTGGCCGCGCCGAACCATTCCACGATCTCGCCCTGTTCGTCCCGGATCGGCACTGCGCGCGAGAAGACCCAGCCGTCGCTGCCGTCCATCCGGCGGACGCGATGTTCGAGCTGGAACACGCCGCCGGTCCGTGCCGCTTCGCGCGCCGCCGCGTCGACGCGCGCCCGATCCTCGGGCGACACATAATCGTCGAGCCATGAGCCGGTCGGCCGGTCGGCATCGGCCAGCATGCCGCGCCCGTGCAGCGCGCGCATCTCGCTCCAGTCCGGGCTCATCCGATACACCATGTCGGACGTGGCGTTGACCAGCGCGCGGAACTTCGCCTCGCTTTCGCGCAGGCGGCGCGCCGCCGGGACGCGCTCGGTCGTCTCCAGCACCAGCGCGATCACGCCGGCCGGCTTGCCGTCCTCGCCCAGCACGGGTGAGTAATCCAGGTTCATCCACACCGGTTCGGGCCGCCCGTGCCGTTCCAGCGTGAGCTGTTCGTCGCGGAAAGCGAGCGAGCCGCCCGCCAGCCCGATCCGCAGCACCTTGTCGTTGAACGCGGCCACCTCCGGCCAGCCCTCGCGCACCTTCTGGCCCAGCAGGCGGGGGTGGCGGCTGCCGGCGAAGGTCGAATAGGGGGCGTTGTAGATCATCACCCCGTCCTCGCCCCACAGCAGGACGATCGGCACCGCCGACAGGAGCATCAGGCTGACGGTGGTCTTCAGGCTCTGTGGCCAGCGCGCGATCGGGCCCAGGCTGGTCGCCGACCAGTCATGCGCACGGATCAGCGCGCCCAGCTTGCCGCCGCCAGTGAGGAAGGCGAGGTCTGCCGCGCTCTCTTTCTCCGCCTCGTTCAACCGCATGGCTCCCAATTGCCCGCGTAACGGGTCGCGTCGCATATTGATCCAGAGCAACTTTCTCCTGACAGGTGACGCTTGTGCCACGGGCTGCTAGGCGCGCGGCCTTATGGCATCGCCCGATCATCCCCAGCGCCGCACCTTCGCGATCATCTCCCACCCTGACGCCGGCAAGACCACGCTGACCGAAAAGCTGCTGCTGGTGGGCGGCGCGATCCACACGGCGGGGGAGGTGCGCGCGCGCGGACAGGCACGCCGCGCCCGCTCCGACTGGATGAAGATCGAGCAGCAGCGTGGCATTTCGGTCACGTCCTCGGTGATGACCTTCGAACGCGACGGGCTTGTCTTCAACCTGCTCGATACGCCGGGGCACGAGGACTTTTCGGAAGACACGTACCGCACGCTGACCGCGGTCGATTCCGCCGTGATGGTGATCGACGCGGCGCGCGGTATCGAGGCGCAGACCCGCAAGCTGTTCGAGGTCTGCCGCCTCCGCAACGTGCCGATCGTCACCTTCGTCAACAAGGTCGATCGCGAGGGGCGCGCGCCGTTCGAGATTCTGGACGAGGTCGCCGATGCGCTCGCGCTCGACGTCTGCCCGATGAGCTGGCCGGTCGGCATGGGCGGCACGTTCGAAGGCATTTACGACCTCGCGAAGAACGTCCTTCACCGCCCGGCGGCCGACGCGACCGGCGCGTTCGAGGGGGACAGCGTGCCCGTGGGCGGGCTCGACGATCCCGATCTCGACAGCCTGCTCTCGGCCGACGGCGTGGCGCTGCTGCGCGAGGAGGCGGAACTGGCGCAGGCGGGCTATGCGCCGATGGATGTCGCGGCCTATCGCGCGGGCGACCTGACGCCGGTCTATTTCGGCTCCGCACTCAAGGATTTCGGTGTCGAGCAGCTGATCGATGCGCTCGAAACCTTCGCCCCTCCGCCGCGCCCGCAGCCGGCCGAGCCGCGCGTGGTCGAGCCCGACGAGGGGCAGGTCGCGGGCTTCGTGTTCAAGGTGCAGGCGAACATGAACCCGCAGCATCGCGACCGTGTCGCCTTCATGCGGCTGTGCGCCGGCCGCTTCCGGCGCGGCATGAAGCTGGCGCAGGTCGGCACCGGCAAGACGATCGCGGTCCACTCGCCGCTCCTGTTCCTCGCGCGCGACCGCGAGCTGGCGGAGGAGGCGTTTCCGGGCGACATCATCGGCATCCCAAACCATGGGACACTGCGCGTCGGCGACACGTTGACCGAGGGCGAGGAGCTACGCTTCACCGGCATCCCCAATTTCGCCCCCGAAATCCTGCGCCGCGTGCGGCTGGCCGATCCGACCAAGACCAAGCAGCTCCGCAACGCGCTCAACGACATGGCGGAGGAGGGGGTGATGCAGGTCTTCCACCCGCAGATCGGCTCGAACTGGATCGTCGGCGTCGTCGGCCAGCTCCAGCTCGACGTGCTGATCAGCCGCCTCCAGGCCGAATATAAGGTCGATGCGGGGTTCGAACCGAGCCCGTGGGACACGGCGCGCTGGATCACCGCCGACGACGCCAAGACCCTCGATGCGTTCGTGGGCGAGCATCGCTCCGCCATGGCCGAGGATCGCGACGGCGCCCCCGTGTTCATGGCGAAGGATGCGTGGGAGCTGAACTACGTCTCGGGCCGCTTCCCCGCGATCCGCTTCCACGCCACCAAGGAGCGTCGCTGACTGTCCGGTAAGACGCGCGGGCGCTTACTCGCTGGCGAGCCGGGGCGGTGTCGGAAGCGCCAGCGCCGCCTTGATCGCGCGCTCGGCCACCGGCGCCATCGCGGCATAGCCCGCCGTCGTCGGATGGACGTGGTCGGACGCGAAGCCGTCACGCATCCCCAGCCCGTCCGGCGCCTTGAGCGCGGTCCAATAGTCGGCATAGATGCAGCCCGATCGCGCGGCATATCCGCGCAGCCATATGTTCATCGCCACGATCCTGTCGGCGGGGGCCACGCCCGGCTTCCAAGGAAACTGGTCGGCGGGCGGGATCGAGGCAAGGATCACGCGGATGCCGTTGGCCTGCGCCAGTTCGACCATCGATCGGATGTTGCCCTGCGTCTGCTCGGGGGTCATTGGGCCGGTATTGGCGGCAATGTCGTTGGTCCCCGCCATGATCTGAACCACGTCGGGCTTCAGCGCGATCACGTCCTGCCGGAAACGGACCAGCATCTGCGGCGTCGTCTGCCCGCCGATCCCGCGCCCGATGCGGCCGGGGACGAAGAAGTCGGCGCCTTTCTCCACCCACCCTTCGGTGATCGAATCGCCCATGAAGACGATGCGGGGCTGTCCGGGCGTCGGCACGAGCGCGGCGTTAGCCTGCTGGTAACGCCCGAGGAAGGGCCAGTCGCGATTGAGCCGCTCATGCCAGGCGACGCTCCACGCGCTGTTCGGGTCGAGCGCCATCTGCGCCAGCCCGACCGCCGATCCCGCCAGCGCGATCCCGATCGCCCCCGCCACCATCCACGCGCGCATCCTCTTCTCCTTGCCCGTCCGATTGCCCGGATCGCCCTTGCTGCGGCCATCGTCGCGCCGTCCCGCCGCCCGGTCCAGCGATTTCGTGTCGCGCGCGGCTTGGCAAGCACCCCGCGTCGCGCCTAAGCGCGGTCATGCTGTCACAGAAGGCCCGTTATGCGCTCCGCGCGTTGCTCCACCTGGTGGAGAATGCCGGGACCAAGCCGATCCAGCTCAGCGAGGTCGCGACGGCGCAGGTGATCCCGCGCAAATATCTCGAATTCATCATGGTCGATCTGAAGAAGGCCGGGCTGGTCAACAGCCGGCGCGGCCCCGGCGGCGGCTATGTGCTGGCGCGCCCCGCGTCGGAGATCAGCTTCGTCGAGGTGATCCGCGCGATCGACGGCCCGATCGCGCTCGTGCCCTGCGCCAGCGAGAATTTCTACCAGCGCTGCGGCGATTGCCATGACGAGGCGACGTGCGCGATCCGCCGCGTCCTCGCCCGCGTCCGCGACAGCGCGGTCGACATTCTGGGGAACACCTCGCTCGCCGACGCCGCCAACACCGAACTGGCGGCGGAGGGTAGGGGCCCGGTCGCCGCGTGACGCGACCGGCGCGCCGTCGTTTCTATTCCTTCCGCCCCAATATCTTGTCGACCGACGCCGCCGTGACGGGGTGATAGACCGGCCGCGCGCGCGCATAGATGCGCCGCGCGATGGGCATGCCCCAGTCGCCTTGCTCGGCAAGCGCGCGATAGACCGGGCGGATCAGCAGCATCCGGCCGATGCGCGGCAGATATTCCTCCGCCGATGCGACCGCCGGCGGATAACGGTTGCCGATCGCCAGCACGAGCCAGGCCGAGCGGACATAGGCGTTGGGCGAGGCGGACAGGCCGAGCGTCCGGTCCAGCTCCGCCAGCCGCGCCTGCGGCAGCGTGCGCGGCAGGCCGTTGAGGAAGCGCTGCCATTCCTGCGTGCCCCAGCCGGCCGTCGGCAGCGACGCGATCGGCGCGCCGGCCTCCACCGCCCTGATCGATTCGTCGACCTTGGCGAGCGTCGCCGACCGCACATGCACCGCACTGTCGGGCAGGCCGGGCTTGTACGCCCAGTCGTCGAGCTTCAGCTTCGCCTCGAGGTCCCTGTCGCCGCGGATCAGGTTGGCGCGCAGGTCCGCCAGGAAGCCCGCGGTGGTCTGCGGCTGAAAGGCATGGCGATCGAAATAGGAGCGCAAATAGGCGTCCCACCGGGCGCGCCCCACCGTCCGCTCGATCGTGCGCAGGAAGGTCGATCCCTTGTCGTAGGCCAGCTGGCCGTACAATTCCTCGGGCTCGCCGTGCAGGCGCGTCGCCGCCGGCTTGGCCTCCTTAAGATCGCGCTGCAGATCGTCCCACGACAGGTCGGCCAGCGTCGCCGCGCGCTCGGTGCCGTAGACGATCTCGTCGATCCGGTTCTCGAAATAGGTGGTGAAACCTTCGTTGAGCCACGTGTCGGACCAGGTCGCGTTGGTGACCAGATTGCCCGACCAGCTATGCGCCAGTTCGTGTGCCACCACGTCGACATTCGCCTTGTCGCCAGTGAACATCGTCGGCGTCAGGAAGGTCAGCGTCGGGTTCTCCATTCCCCCGTACGGGAAGGAGGGCGGCAGCACGAGCAGGTCGTAGCGGCCCCAGCGATACGGGCCGTACAGGCTCTCCGCCGCCGTCACCATCTTCTCCGTATCGTCCAGCTCCTTGGCGGCCGCCGCCAGCGTCACCGGTTCGGCATAGACGCCGGTGCGGGGCCCGAGCGGGCGGAAGGCGATGTCGCCGATCGCGCTCGCGATCAGGTAGGGCGGCACCGGATGCGTCATGCGGAAGCGGTAGCGCTTCATCCCGGCCGGGCCGGGTTCGCCCTTGGGGGTCAGCCGCTCGCCGCTCATCACCGCCGTCAGGTCGGCCGGGACGGCGATGCGCGCCTCCCACGTCTGGCGGATGCCGGGGCTGTCCTGCGTCGGGATCCAGCTCCGGTTTTCGATCGCCTGCCCTTGGCTGAACAGATAGGGCTTGCGCTTGCCGGCGGTGAGTTCGGGCGGCAGCCAGCCGAGCGCGCTGGCGCTGGGTTGCGAACGATAGCCGATCACGATCCGCCGCGCGGTGCCGATCCGCACGGTCAGCGGCGCGCCCTTATAGGTATCGGCCTTGCCGACCGACCAGTTCAGGCGATTGCCGCGCGCATCGGTGATCGTGTCGATCACCAGCCCCTTGTCGTCGAGGACGACCTCCTTCGCGCCTGGTGCTGCAAGGATGTCGAGCGTCGCGGTGCCGCGCATCTGCTTGCTGGCGAAGTCGGCGGTCAGGTCGAGCGCGACGTGCGTCACGCGCGCGATCTCCGGCCGGGCATAGGTCAGCGCGTCGCGCGCCTCGGCGGTGGTCAGGATCGGCGCGGGGGTGGCGGGCGCGGCGAGGGCAGGGGCGCCCGCGCTCACGAGAAGGAGCGCGGCAAGCGCGGACAGGCGGTTCATGCCCAGAGCCTAGCAGGACGCGCGCGGAAGGCCAGCACCCCCCGCGCGCAATACCCACGCCTCCGGCCTCAGGCGCGCCAGCCGTTGATGCGCAACGGCATCCGCAGCACGCGATCGTTGGCGGTCATGAACAGGGTCCGCCCGTCCTCGCCGAAGCAGCAGTTCGCGATCGGCCCGCCATGCTCGATCAGCCCCAGCTTTTCGCCCTCGGGCGTCAGGATCCACATGCCCCCTGGGCCCGAACAGAACATCGTCCCGTCCGCCGCGATCTTCATCCCGTCGGGATTGCCGGGCCCGTCCCACGTCGCCGTGTCGAGGAACAGGCGCGAGGGGCCCGTGGGCAGCCCGTCGGGGCCGAGGTCGAGCACGATGATCTTGCCCGCGCCCTGTTCCGAGTTGGAGACGAACAGCCGCCGCTCGTCGGGCGACAGCGCCACGCCGTT
>NZ_JBMDXG010000257.1:0-1613 GCF_048594985.1 Sphingomonas sp.
GCTGCGGCGCAACCTCAATCTCTACAGCCCGACGGCCGGTGTGATTACCGCCCGTGAGGTGGAACCCGGCAGTACGGTAGTGGCCGGGCAAGCCGTGTTGCGGCTCATCGATCCCGAAAGCCTGTGGCTGCGTGGCGCCGGGATGCAGGGACGGGCCAGCGTTTCCAACGAGGTGACCGGCGCCGACATGCATGCCGGCGCGATTGCCGCGACGGGACGCGACCTCGACATCGCGATTGACGGCGACGCTTTCCTCGCCGTTCAGGCGAGCGACGGGTCGGAAGCCTATACGCGGCGCGGCGATCTCCAGCTTTCGGACAGCGGGCTGCTCACCACTGGTGACGGCGCACCTGTGCTGGGGGAGGGCGGCCCGATCACGCTGCCGCCCGCCGACAGCGTCAGCGTCGGACCGGACGGGCAGGTGTGGATCGTGCCGCAGGGCGGCGATCCGGCGACCCCGCAGGCGGTCGAACGGCTCAAGCTCGCCACGCCTACCGGCTCGAAGGTGTCGAAGGGCCTGGACGGGCTGTTCCGCGTGGCGGGGGGCGGTGCGCTTCCGGCCGATCCCGATGCGCGGCTCACGCCCAAGAGCCTCGAAGGCTCGAACGTCAACGCCACCCAGGCGCTGGTCGACATGATCGACGCCTCACGCTCGTGGGAAGCGCAGGTGAAGCTGCTGACCACCGCGCAGGACCTCGACAAGTCCGCCGCCGACCTGATGCGCCTGCCCGATTAAGGATTTGCGACCATGACCAACGCCGCCCTCCACGTCGCCCGCACCGGGCTCGACGCGCAGAACGCCAAGATGCGCGTGATCGCCAACAATCTGGCGAACGTGAACACGACCGGGTTCAAGCGTGATCGCGCGCAGTTCGAAACGCTCGCTTACCAGGCGATCACCGCGCCCGGCGCGCCGTCGTCTGACCAGAATAAATATGCGACCGGCCTCAACCTCGGTTCGGGTGTCGAGGTGATGGGCACCGCGCGGATCGACACGCAGGGCTCGATGCAGACGACGGGCAACGCGCTCGACCTCGCGATCGAGGGCAATGGCTTCTTCCAGGTGCTCCGCCCCGACGGATCGACCGCCTACACCCGCGACGGCAATTTCAGCCTGAGCGCCGAAGGCACGATCGTCACGACCGACGGCATGCCCGTGCAGCCGCAGATCCAGATCCCCGACGGCGCGCAGTCGATCACGATCGCCGCCGACGGCACGGTGTCCGCGCAGCTTCAGGGCCAGACGGAAGCGAACGTGATCGGCAAGCTGCAGATCGCGCGCTTCGTCAATCCGGCGGGCCTGCAGGCGGTCGGCGGCAACCTGCTGATCGAAACCGGCGCGTCGGGCGCCGCGCAGGCGGGTGACGCCGGCATCGATGGCCGCGGGAACATCCGCCAGGGCAACCTCGAATCCTCGAACGTGAACATCGTCGAGGAGCTGGTCGACATGATCGAGACCCAGCGCGCCTACGAAATCAATTCCAAGATGATCAAGGCGACGGACGAAATGCTCCAGTACGCCAATCAGAATATCTGAAGGCTGATCGATGCGCGTCCCCCTCATCCTCGCTGTCGTTTCCGTCGTCGCCCTCGCCGCCGCTCCTGCCCAAGCG
>NZ_JBMDXG010000258.1:0-1824 GCF_048594985.1 Sphingomonas sp.
AGTCGACGTCGCGCGGGGCGGGGATCGTCTGCTCAAAGGGAAGCGGCGGGGGCGCCGAATTGCCGCTCTGCTGGGCGGACGCGGCGGTGGATGCGAGCAACAGGGCAGCGAACGCAAAGCGGCGGGGCATGGAAGCCTTTCGGAAGAGCGGGAAGAGAAGCAGTCGGATCAACGCACTAAAGCGTCCCGTCGCCGCAACCGCAAGGCGGTTTCTCGTGATATTGTCACGCCGACGACTCGCAGTCCTTCACGCGATGCTTACCATTCGGCCGCTAGAGCCGCGGATATGTATCACGATGCGCGCCTTGCGGCCGGCCGGGCCGATCCGCGTCCCCGCTCGGCGGTTTCGACCGGCTGCGGTCTGGCCGGGCTGGCGGGACTGTTGAGTTGGACCGCGATCGCCAAATATTTCGGCATGGACGGTCCCTATTCGGCGATCACCAATCTGGTCGCCTGCGGGCTGCCCATGATTTTGTGGTCGGTGCTGGTCGACAAGGTGCATCGCAACCCCTCGACCGGGATCGACTGGTCGAACCCCAGGCCCTGGCGGGAGACGTTCGAGATCAGCCTGACGCGGCTGGCCGGGCTGTGGCTGACCTGGGGCGTGATCGGCCTCATCTATTTCAGCGTGCGCGTCTATCATGACGGCATGTTCGGCTTTGCGATGGCGTGCTTCCAGGCGGCGGCGCCATGGCTGTTCGTCCTGTCGATCCCCTATATTCTCCTGATCGATCGGGTGACGATCGACCCAAAGGACGGCACCTGGCATTTCGGCGCGTGGGTGATGGGCCTGGACGAGGCGATCGACCGGACGGCGATCGCGCATCACGCGCGCGCGTGGACGGTGAAGGCGTTCTTCATGGCGTTCATGCTGGCGATCGTGCCCGGCGGGTTCGGCGCGTTCGTCCGCGGCGACATGACGCTCGTTCTCACCGATCCGGCAGCGATGGCGATGTGGCTCATCACCTTCATGTTCATGATCGACGTGGCGTTCGCGACGGTCGGCTATGTGCTGACGATCAAGCCGCTCGACGCGCATATCCGCACCGCCAATCCGTTCGCGTCGGCGTGGATGGCGGCGTTGATCTGCTATCCGCCGTTCATCCTGATGGGGACTGGCGGCCCGCTCGACTATCACCGCGGCACCGCCGGACCGGACGGCTGGGCGACGTGGCTGGCGGGGCACCCGCTGCTATTGTCGATCTGGGGCGCGGCGCTGGTCGGGCTGACGGGCATCTACGCCTGGGCGACGATGGCGTTCGGCTTCCGCTTTTCGAACCTCACGCATCGCGGCATCCTGACGCACGGGCCGTATGCGGTGTCGCGCCACCCCGCCTATCTGTCGAAGAACCTGTTCTGGTGGCTGGCGGTGCTGCCGATGCTGCCGGCCAGCGGCGACTGGCAGGACGCGGTGCGCAACACGCTGCTGCTGGGCGCGGTCAACGCGGTCTATTACTGGCGCGCCAAGACCGAGGAGCGGCATCTGGGCCTCGATCCGGCGTATCGCGACTATAGCGACTGGATGGCACGAAACGGCGTTGTGCCGCGATTCTTCGCGTGGCTGGGCGGCGGGCGGCGGCGTCCGGTGGCGACCGAAGCCTAGAACCGGTTCTCGCGGTAGATGCCCGTGGCGTCGCCGTCCCACTGCGCGTGATAGCGCGCCAGCAGGCGTTCGGCCGGCACCTTGCCCGACCGGACGATCTCGTGAAGCGGCTCCAGGAACCCCGTCTCGTCGTCGCCCGATGCGTTCCGGCGGCCACGCGCCGCAAGCCCGCGATGGGCGATCGCCAGCACTTCCTTCGCGATGTCGCGCAGTCTGCCGCC
>NZ_JBMDXG010000259.1:0-4461 GCF_048594985.1 Sphingomonas sp.
ACGATGAGGATCGCGGCAAGGAAGACAATGATAGGCAGCGCGAGGTCGCCGAGCGGGGGCAGCAGCGCGCCGGTCGCGAGAGAGGACAGCGCGCCAAGGCCGATCCCGAACCAGAGGCACAGCATCGACGACAGGCAGCTGGCGAGCGACGTGGGGCGGGTGAACCAGGCGATGAAGCCCGCGAACATGATCCACACCTCAAGCGCGAGCGCCGCGCTCAGCCACGCGGCGAAAGCGGCGACGACGGCCGCGATCACCGTCCAGAGCGCGAATTGGCCGGGGCGTCGAGGGTGGGATTGCGCGGGCGGCGTGGTTGCCGGCTGCGTTCGGGTCTCGCTCATGGTCAATTCCTTTACTTCGGAGGGCCTGACCGTCAGCGCGATGGGCCGAGGATGGCCGGCTTGAGCGTCGTTTCGCACCAGGTGCGGAAGCGCGTTGGTGTGCTGTTGGCCGGCGTGCGCGCGACGGACAGATCGATGCCCTGATCCTTGGCCCGCGCCATGTCGGTCATGCCCTGCGCCATCGCATCGGACATGCCGAACTGGAGGAAGCGGGCCTTGTAGGCGTCGAACCCGATCCGTTGATATTCGACCGACCGACCGAGCACGTCGGAGAGCGTCCGCGCCATATCGTCGAACGACAGGTCTTCCGGGCCGAGGACGGGCACTTCCTCCCGACCCGTCCAGCTTTCGTCGAGGAGCCAGCGGACCGCCGTGGCGGCGATATCGCACGTCGCCACGCTGGGCAGGCGCAGGTCGTCCCTGATCGGCAGGAAGAATTTGCCCTGATCCCGGATCGCGGCGGCCTGACGTACGAGATTGTCCATGAAGGACGGCAGGGCGAGCGGGCGGAACGCGACGCCGGTGGCGGCGATCAGATCGTCCATCTGGAGCGAACCGGTGACATGGCCGGCATGCGCGGCGAGGGGCGACCCCCGGCCGAGCGCGGTGATCGACACGACCCGCCGCACACCGCGCGCCGCGAAGGCGGCCGCGGCCGGCCGCGTGAAATCAACATAAGCGGCCTCGACAGACACGGCCTTGAGATCCGGCGGCGTGAGCCAGAACACGGTGTCGGCCCCGTCGAGCGCCGCGCGCAGCACCGCCGGATCACCATGCGATCCGGTGACGATGTCGGCATGCGCCCGCACCTCTGCCGCCAACCGCGCCGGATCGCGCGCGATCAGGCGGAGCGGCGCGCGCGCCCGTATCAGGCGGGAGACGACCTGACTGCCGATGTCGCCCGTCGGCGTGGTCACTACGATCATTGTCTTCTCCGACATCGGTTAATTGTAAGGGATGGCGCTAGACCGTCTCGATCGGACGGGCTATGCGCGCTGATCCCGATTTTCTTTGAGATCGTCCGGACTCATGGATCCGTTGTCGGATATCCTCTCGCTTCTGAAGCCGCACGCCTATGTCTCGTCGGGCTTCGATGCCGGTGGCGACTGGGCCGTTCAGTTCGGCGACCAGCACAAGCTCATCAAATGCTACGCCGTGGTGTCAGGGGGGTGCTGGCTCACGGTCGACGGCGTCGCGGATCCGGTCCAGCTGACGGCCGGGGATTGTTTCGTGCTGCCGACCGGCCGTCCCTTCCGGCTGGGCAGCGACACGCGGGGGCCCGCGATCCCCGCCGCCGAGGTGTTTCCGCCCGCGCGCCGGGGCGGCATCGTGACGGTCGGCGGGGGTGGCGACCTGTTTCTGGTGGGCAGCCGTTTCGGCGTATCGGGAAGCCAGGCAGAGATACTGCTCGGGCTGCTTCCCCCGATCGTCCATGTCCGCGAGCAACCGGCGCAGGAGGCACTACGCTGGTCGGTCGAGCAGATGATGCGCGAGCTGCGCGACGGGCGGCCCGGCAATGCCCTGGCGGTCCAGCACCTCGCGCACCTGATGCTGGTGCAGGCGCTGCGCGTGCATCTGCATGGCGGTGGGGGCGATCGGGCCGGGTGGTTCTTCGCGCTCGCGGACAGGCAACTCGGTGCCGCGCTGAAGGCGATCCATGCCGATCCGGCGCATGCCTGGACGCTGCAGGAACTGGGCGCGCTGGCCGGCATGTCCCGATCGACCTTCGCGCTGCGTTTCAGGGAACGGCTTGGCGATCCGCCGATGCATTATGTCGCGCGGTGGCGGATGCTGCTTGCCTGCGACCGGCTCGAACGATCGCGCGATCCGGTATCGGTCGTCGCGGCCTCGCTCGGTTACGAATCTGAAAGCGCGTTCAGCACGGCGTTCAAACGGATGATGGGCTGCTCGCCCCGCCAATATGGGCTGTCCGCCAGAAGAGACGTCGGACCGCCGCCGCCGCGTTCCCCGTTTTCCGGCCCGGCGGAGCGGCCGTCCACCGCGCCCTCGGCATAACGCGGAGCGGCATTAGGCCGGCGGCGACCGGCATCCACAAGGCCGCTATCCCACGACCGCCTTCAACTGCGCCGGTCGCAGTTCGTGGATCAACTGGTCCATCGTGCATTGCGCGGGCGCCTTGTCGGGGCGCCATCGGAGGAAGGTGGTGCCGTGGCGGAAGCGGTCGCCGGTCACCTGATCGTACACGACCTCGACGACGCGTTCGGGCGCGAGCGGCTCCCACGCTTTTTCCTTGCCGTCGTTCCAGCGGCTGGGTCCGCCGGGGGCCTTGCCGGTGAAGCCGACGCCGCCGAGCAGCGGTTCGAGCAGATCGGCATAGGCGATGCGGTCGGCTGCCTTGATGCCCGAGGTGAAGCCGACATGATTGAGCGCGCCGCTGTCGTCGAACAGGCCCAGCAGCAGTGAGGCGATCCCCCGGCCTTCGCCGACCCGCCGGATGCCGGCCACGACGCAGTCGGCCGTCCGATGCTGCTTGATCTTGAGCATCGCACGCTCGCCGCCGCGATACTCCTGGTCCAGCCGCTTGGCGACCACGCCGTCCAGCGCGCCGCCGCTGTCGGCGAGCCATTGGCGGGCATCGCGGATGTCGTCGCTCCGGGGAGAAAGCAGCAGCGCCGGATGGGGGTTGTCGGCGTGGAACCGCTGCAACGTTGCCCGGCGCGTCGCGAGAGGGGCCGGCGCGAGATCGTCCGCACCGAGGGCCAGACAGTCAAACAGCATGAGCTGCGCTGGCGTTTCGCGGGAAAGCCTGGCGATACGGCTGGCGGCGGGGTGCAGACGCGCCTGTAGAGCATCGAACGAGAGGACGTCGCCGACGGGCAGGATCAACTCCCCGTCCACGACGAACCGGCTGGGCTTAAGCGAGGCGACGAGGGCCTCGATCTCCGGAAAGTAACGCCCGAGCGGCTTGCCCGACTTGGACCAGATTTCGATCCTGTCGCCGTCGCGGCGGACGATCGCGCGGAAGCCGTCCCATTTGGGTTCGTACTGCCAGCCCTCATCCTCGGGCAGCGTTTCGACGAGCTTCGCCTCCATCGGCCGGGGGGCAGGCGTCTCCATGCGGAGCGTAACCGGCCGCGCAAGGCTGCGTTCCGATCACTTCATCCGGCGGGCACACGCTCAATCCCCGCCAAGCTGCGCGAGCAAGGCCTCGATCCGGGCGACCCTGGCGGCCGGGTCCTCGATCTTCTCCAGGAGGAGCAGACGGCCATTCTTTTCGGTGAGGCCGGCGGCCGTAAAGTCGCCTGCGAAGTCGCGGCGGGGGGTCAAAGCGATCGCGGCGGGCCCGGCATCAATGCGGGCGATGCGGAGCGTGCGCGCGGCGAGACGGATGCGGGCGGTATGGAGCAGCGTCTCGGCCTCCGGCGGGCGCGTGCCGAACCTGTCCTCAAGCTCCGCCGCGAAATCGTCCAGCGCGTCGGGATCGTCGATCCTCGCCAGCCGGCAGTAGAGCGAGACCCGCATCTCCTCGTCCGGGATCCACGCTTCGGCCAGCCGCCCCTGAATGCCGAGGTGAAGCTCCGGCGCCCAGCGCTCGACCGTCTCGCCCCGCGCCGCGCGCAGCGCGCCTTCCAGGAGGTGCTGGTACAGGTCGATGCCGATCAGCTTCATGTGCCCGGCCTGCGCCTCGCCGAGGAGGTCGCCCGCGCCGCGCATGTCGAGATCGCGCGCGCTGATCGCGAAGCCCGCCCCCAGGCGATCGAACGCCTCCAGGGTCCGCAGGCGCTTGAGCGTCCGGGGGGCGATCTCGGCCTCGGGATCGGTCAGCAGCATCACCTGACCGCGCCGGCTGCCGCGTCCGACCCGGCCGCGAAGCTGGTGGAGCTGCGACAGGCCGAACCGGTCGGCGCGCCAGATCACCATCGTATTCGCGCGCGGCACGTCGAGCCCCGCCTCGATGATGTTGGTGGCGAGCAGCACGTCGCCGTCGCCGCGGCCGAAGCGCACCATCGCCTCGTCGATCTCGGCGGCAGGCATCTTGCCGTGCGCCTGGAGGAGGTCGAGTTCGGGGACGAGTTTCCCGAGGGTTTCGGCGAGCTTCCCCATGTCCTCGATGCGGGGGACGACGACGAAGCTCTGACCGCCGCGGCTCTTCTCGCGC
>NZ_JBMDXG010000026.1:0-7761 GCF_048594985.1 Sphingomonas sp.
GATCGCGCGCGGCATGCGCCAGGCGGCCGCCGACATCCGTGCCGAGCCCGACATGCCCGACCAGGTCCGCGCGCGTCTGGTGACATCGTTCGAGCGCGCCGCCGCCCGCGCCGAGGCAAAGGCAGACCGCTAAAGCCGGCCGGATCGAGGGGACAACGCCTCCGCGATCCGGCGGCCTGGCAGCCACCCTCCGGCCCCCGCAGCGTGGCCCCTCCCCCACGTCCGATAGCGCGTGCGTCGGGACATAAAGAGGCTTTCGCGCAAAGCAGGTTGCCGAGCGCCCCCGCCGCCCGCTATCAGCACCGTCGCATGGCATCTTCCAGCAGCGCCGTTCTCGCCCCCTTCGCCGCGATCGGCCGCGTCATCATCGCGATGTTCGCGGCGGTGGGCCGCGTCGCGCTCTTCGCCGGACGGACGTTCGTCCGCGCCGCCGCCCCGCCTTATTACCCCGCCCGACTGCTGGAGCAGCTCGCGCATATCGGCTGGTTCTCGCTGCCGGTGGTGGGCCTGACCGCGATCTTCACGGGCGCGGCGCTCGCCCAGCAGATCTTCACCGCCGGATCGCGCTTCTCCGCGCAGTCGACCGTGCCCGCCGTGGTGGTGATCGGCATGGTGCGCGAACTCGGACCGGTGCTGGTCGGCCTGATGGTCGCGGGGCGCGTCTCCTCGGCGATGGCGGCGGAGATCGGGACGATGCGCGTGACCGAGCAGCTCGACGCGCTCGCCACGCTGCGCACCGATGCCTATCGCTACCTGATCGCGCCGCGCCTGGTGGCGGCGGTGATCGCGCTGCCGCTGATGGTGCTGGCCGCGAACGCGATCGGCATCTTCGGCGGCTGGCTGCTCGCGGTGCAGAAGCTGGGCTTCAATTCGGCCCATTACCTTGCGATCAGCCGGCGCTATCTGGCGTGGGACGATTTCCAGATGGCGATGGTCAAGGCCGGGGTGTTCGGCTTCCTGCTGGCGCTGATGGGCTGCTATCACGGCTATCATACGGCGGGCGGCGCGGCGGGCGTCGGCAATGCGACGCGCAATGCCGTGGTGTCCGCCTTCATGCTGATCCTGGCATCCAACTTCCTCATCACCGCGTCGGTGTTCGGCTGATGCCCGAGCCCAAGATCCTGCTCGACGGCGTCAGCAAGGCGTTCGGGCCGACCCGCGTGCTCGACGGCGTCAATCTGGCGATCGAGCCGGGCGAAAGCCTCGCGATCATCGGCCAGTCGGGCAGCGGCAAATCGGTGACGCTGAAGTGCATCCTCGGCCTGCTCCAGCCCGATTCCGGATCGATCAAGGTCGACGGCGAGGAGATCGTCGGGCTGGCGGGCGTCGCGCTGGACCGCATGCGCGCCAAGTTCGGGATGCTGTTCCAGGGATCGGCCCTGTTCGATTCGCTGCCGATCTGGCGCAACGTGACGTTCGGCCTGACGCAGGGGCGCGCGGTCGACGGCGCGCGGATGCGCCAGGTCGCCGAGGAGAATCTGGAGCGGGTCGGGCTCGACGCGCGCATCCTCAACCTGCGCCCGAGCGAGCTGTCGGGCGGCATGCAGAAGCGCGTGGCGCTGGCCCGCGCGATCGCGCCGCGCCCCGACATCATCTTCTTCGACGAGCCGACGACCGGGCTCGACCCGATCCGCGCCGACGTGATCAACGACCTGATCGTCAGCCTGGTCGATGATCTGGGCGTCACCGCGCTGACGATCACCCACGACATGGCCTCCGCGCGCAAGATCGCGCACCGCGTGGCGATGCTGTACCAGGGCAAGATCGTGTGGTGCGGGCCGCGCGACCGGCTGTACGACAGCGGCAACCCTTATGTGGACCAGTTCGTCCAGGGACGCGCCGACGGCCCGATCACCTGAGGCGGACGCGAGAGACCGGGAGAGCATGAATGCTGGGGCGTGAAATTCCGGACGTGACGCTGAAGACCCGCGTGCGCGACGAGAGCGTGGGCGGCCCCAATCCCTTTCGCTGGCAGGACCGGTCGACGCGCGAGCTGTTCGGCGCGGGCCGCGTGGTCGTGTTCGCGCTGCCCGGCGCGTTCACGCCGACCTGCACGACCGAGCAATGCCCCGCGTTCGAGCGCCTCTATGACGACCTGCGGGACGCGGGGGCGGACCAGGTCTATTGCCTGTCGGTCAACGACGCCTTCGTGATGTACCAGTGGGGCAAGTCGCTCGGCCTCAACAAGGTCGTGCTGGTGCCCGACGGATCGGGCGCATTCACGCGGCGGATGGGAATGCTGATCAACAAGGATCATCTCGGCTTCGGCGCGCGCTCGTGGCGCTATGCGATGGTGGTCGACGACGGAGTGGTGACCGGCTGGTTCGAGGAGCCGGGCATCAACGACACGGGCGCCGACGACGACCCCTATGGCGAAAGCGCGCCCGACCGCGTGCTCGACTGGCTGAAGGCGCACCCGCGCTGAACCGAACGGTCGCCCGGCGGGCCCGTCTGCGCTAGGGGCGGCACATGATCCGTCGCCGCACCCTGCCCGCCCTCGCGCTGCTCGCTTTCCTCGCCTCGCCGGTCGCGGCGCAGGAACGGGCGGTGCCTTATTGGGCGTCGATCGCGGCGGGCAAGGCGATGATGCGCACGGGGCCGGAGCGCACCTATCCCGGCATCTGGCTGTACCAGCGGCGCGACCTGCCGGTGCGCGTGCTGCAGGTGATGGGCGCGTGGCGACGCGTGCAGGAACAGGACGGGACGACCGGCTGGATGCTCGCCACGCTGCTCAGCGCGCGGCGGACGGGGATCGTCACGGGCGGGATCCAGCCGATCCGCGAGGAGGCGTCGCCGGACGCCAGGTTGCTGTGGCGCGCCGAACCGGGCGTAATCGGGCGGATCGAGACGTGCGACGGACGCTGGTGCCGGGTCGCCATCGCGGATCGACGCGGCTTCATCGAGCAGGCGGTCTTGTGGGGGATCGAACCGGGTGAGACGATCGAGGATTGAGCGGGCGGGTTAGTCCGAAGTGCTTTCGAACAGATCGCATCGCGAACGTCTGGCGGCCCGTAAAAGTCGCGCGGGCTTCGTGCAGTCGGCTCCCGCTGGACTCCTTCCTCTTTTCAAGGACATGCGCGTTCGCTGACCGCTCCACTCTGTTCGAGGACCATCGGGAGCGGCATAGCCCTGGATATTGTCTGTTTTCCGCGCCCGTCGTAAGAGGCCGACAGGACGGAACATGCCGGCACGGGCATGACCGACGGGGGAGGAAAGTATGAAAGCGTTGCTTTGTGCGTCGGTCGCGCTGGCGTCCTCTATCGCCGCGCAGGGACAGGCCGCGACGTCGATCAATGTGCAGTTCGATTCGGGGCCGAAGCGGGTCGAGCGGACCTGCTACGATTATCCGACGAATACGCTGTACGATTGCTCCTACACGGCACGCATGACGGGGGAGATGGCGTTCAACGTCGCCGATCTCGACGAATTCGGCGATACGTTCGCGGGCGACGCCTGGATCACGCTGCTGCCCAGCAGCTTCACCTTCTGGTCGCCGGGGCCCGCGCTGACCGAGTGGAACGGCGCGGTCGACTTCGCCGCGATCGACTTCGCGGCCGCGCCGGCGGGGCTGCTGGTCAAGGGCACGGGATCGGTCAATTATACCGAGCTCGACACGCCCTTCGACTTCGGGACGCAGGCGCGCTTCACCATCACCGGCTCCGATGCCGCCGTGAACGCATTCGCGAATTTCAGCTATGTCAGCCTGGGTTCGGTGCCCGAGCCGATGTCTTGGGCAATGATGGTCGCCGGTTTCGGCCTCGTCGGCGGGGAGTTGCGGCGTCGGCGGACGGTTACGGCGTAAGCCATCGGGATCGGCCGTAAAGCCGTACCGGCAGTTGCGGCATCGAGTTTCAACAACCCTATTTTTGGTAGCTCACTGCCGCGCCGCGACCGGCAGGCGCTCGGTTAAGCGAGTTCCAGGTGCAGAAACTGGTTGAAGTCGCTCGGTTCGTACCCGCCGAAGGCAGCGCCGTTCACGAAGCCCCGCCGCCGGTATAGAGCAAGCGCGGGCGCGAACGCCGGTCCGCTGCCCGTCTCCAGGCTGATCCGGCGAACCCCTCTTGCCGCTGCGGCTGAAATTATTGTCTCCAGAACTGCCGCGCCTGCCCCCTTCCGCAGGAACTCCGGATGCGTTCGCATCGATTTAACCTCGGCGGTATCACCCGATACCATCTTCAAGGCGCCGACCGCAGCCACACGCTCCCCGACCCACGCCGTCCAGACGGTCACGTCCGGCGCGCGCAGCCCGGACAGATCGAGAGCGAAGACATGCCCGTGCGGCGAGCTCGCGTGCATTCCCGAGAGATGGAGCGCCAACAAGTCGCGCGTTTGCGGATTTGTCAGGTCGTCCTCGCGAACCTCGAACACTCACCGCCTCCCAGTAACCATGGCGAGGAGCATGTCGGCTTTGGCGGCGCTGATCAATCAAGCCGGGTGGATTGGGCTGAGGCAAAGGCCCCCGCCCGAACCATGGCCTAGCTCGTCGGGTTGATCCGGCCGCCGGGCTCGGTCGCCGCCTTCGCCTGTTCGGCCGCTTCCTCGCCCGGATGAACGAGGCCGGCGATCATGCCGGGGGTCCGCCAGTTGCCGAAGCGGTAATAGAGCGCCGCCAGCACCAGCGAGATGGTCGAGCCGAGCGGGAAGCTCCACCACAGGATGTCGATCCCGTAGCGGGGCAGCAAAGCCGCCGCGAAGCCGATCCGCCCGGCGAACACGCTGACGCACAGGATCAGGAGCGGCGCGTAGACGGCTCCGTTGGCGCGCACGGTCGAGAACAGCACCAGAGTGACGCCGAAGGGCAGGAAGCTCCAGCTCGCGATGAACTGGATATGGCGCGCGATGCCGATCGCGGGGCTGTCCCCGCCCAGGAACAGCGCGAGCACCGGCCGATCGAACAGCAGGAGCGCGAGGATCAGCACGCCGGTCATGACGAGGTTGGCGATCACGCCCACGCGCGTGATCGGGCCGATCCGGTCCCACCGCCCGGCGCCGATATTCTGCGCCGCCATCGCGGACACGCCCGCACCGATCGCCATCGCCGGCATCTGCACATAGGCCCACAGATTCTGCGCGACGCCATAAGCGGCGGTGACCGCAACGCCCGCACGGTTGACCAGCCCGATCATCACCAGCGCCGACAATGTGAAGACGAGCATCTGGAGCCCCATCGGCAGCCCCTTCACGAAGATTACGCGCAGCAGCGCCCAATCGGGCAGGAGGAAGCGCCATTCGCGCCCGCGCAGCCGGATCGGCAGATCGCGCGCATAGATGTAGACCAGCCCCACGAGCAGCACGACGTAATTGGCGACTAGGGTCGCGGTCGCGGAACCCGCAATGCCCATGCGCGGAAACGGCCCGATGCCCCGGATCAGCAGGGGGTTGAGCCCCGCGTCGATCAGGACGTTGAGGACGATCAGCAGCAACGGCGTGAGCGCATCGCCGGTGCCGCGCAGCCCCATGCTGAGCAGCACGCCCAGGAACATCGGCGGCAGCGCGAGGAAGATGACGCGCAGGTAAGCGAGCGCGAGCGGCTGCGCCGCGTCGGGCGTGGCGAGCAGGCGCAGGAGCGCCGGCGACACCGCCCAGCCGAGCAAAGCCACCGCCACCGACACGATTGCGAACAGCCCCATCGTGGTGCCGAGCGCGCGGCGCGCCGCGACGATGTCGCCCGCGCCCATCGCCTGCCCGACGAGGATCGTGGTCGCCATGCCGAAGCCGAAGCCCAGGCTGAACATCAGGAACATGACGAGATTGGCGTTCGACGTCGCCGCGAGCGCGCCTTCGCCCAGGAAACGCCCGACCCAGATCGCGTTGATCGTGCCGTTGAGCGACTGGAGCACGTTGGCCAGCAACGTCGGCACGGCGAAGCGCAGCAAGGTGGGCGCGATCGCCCCTCTGGTCAGATCGTGCGGGCCTTGAAGAGCGGACATGTACGACCGCTAGCCCATTTCCGTGCCCCCGGTAACTCGCTACGTGAAGCAGGCGGCACGAGACCGGAACAGGAGAAGCGGGCGATGACCACGATGAACAGGCGTCAATCGATTGCAGCGGCGGGCGGACTGGCGGTGGCGAGCCTGGCGGGCGGCGCGGCGACCGCGCAGACGCCGGACCGCAAGATGGGCTATGCGATCGTCGGGCTCGGCTATTACGCGGTCAACGTGATCATGCCGCAGTTCAAGAATTGCCAGCACAGCAAGCTGGTCGCGGTGGTCAGCGGCGATCCCGAAAAGGCCAAGCGCCTCGCGGCGGAATATGGCCTGCCGAAGCGGGGCATCTACAGCTACGACAATTACGACAGCATCAAGAACAATCCGGACGTCGACATCGTCTATGTCTGCCTGCCCAATTCGATGCATGCCGAATACACCATCCGCGCCGCCAAGGCCGGCAAGCACGTGATGTGCGAGAAGCCGATGGCGATCTCCTCCGCCGAATGCGAGGCGATGATCGCGGCGTGCAAGCAGGCCGGCAAGAAGCTGATGATCGGCTATCGCAGCCATTTCGAGGCGACCAACCTGGAGGCGCGCAGGCTGGCGAACAGCGGGGCGATCGGCAAAAGGCGCTATTTCCGGTCGGAGCATGGCTTCGTCCAGCGCGATCCGTCCAAGTGGCGGCTGAAGAAGGCGCTGTCGGGCGGCGGATCGATGATGGATATCGGCATCTACGCGCTGCAGGCCGCGCGCTACATGACCGGCGAGGAGCCGATCGCGCTCTACGCCCACGAACAGACCGACAAGAACGACCCGCGCTTCACCGAGGTCGAGGACATGATCGAGTTCGAGCTGGAATTCCCGTCCGGCGTGATCGCGTCGTGCATGTCGATGTATAGCGCCAACCAGAACCATTATATCCTGATGGGCGATCAGGGCCGGATCGAGCTGGAACCGGCGACGCGCTATACCGGCAACCGGATGTGGACCGGCAAGGACGGGCGCGAGACCGAGGTGACGTCGCCGCCGGGCCCGGGATCGACGCAGTTCGCAGGACAGCTCGACCACCTTGTCCAGTGCATCCGCGAGAATCGCGAGCCGATCGTCGGCGGTGAGGAAGGGCTGCGCGACATGCGCCTGATCGAGGCGATCTATCGCTCCGCGCGCGAGCAGAAGCGGATCACGCTGTGAGCGTCATCCTCGACCGGCGCACGCTGATCGGGACCGCCGCCGCCGCACTGATCGCCGGGCCGGTGCTAGCGCAGAAGGCCAAGCCGTCGGTCCGCCGCCTGTCGCCCAAGCTCCACCGCATCGTCGCGGCCGATGTGGCGATCGAGACGATCGCGACCGGGATTACTTGGGCGGAAGGGCCGGTGTGGGTGGCGCGCGACGGCGGCTACCTGCTCTTTTCCGATCCGGGCACGAACATCATGCGCCGCTGGTCGCGCAAGGCGGGCGTGTCGGTGTTCCTCCAGCCATCGGGCACGGGCGGGCTCGATCCCAAGCTGGTGCGCGAGGCGGGCTCGAACGGGCTCGCGCTCGATCGATCGGGCGCGCTGCTGATCGCCAATAGCGGCGGCGGATCGATCGACCGGGTCGACCTCGCCACCAAGCGGCGGACCGTGCTGGTCAGCCGCTACCAGGGCAAGAGGTTCAGTAGCTGCAACGACCTGACCGTCAGCCGCTCGGGCGCGATCTATTTCACCGATCCGCCCTACGGCTTCACGCAGGGCGACAGGTCCCCGCTGAAGGAAGCGGGCCAGAACGGCGTCTATCGCTGGGCGCCCGGCGGCGCGGCGGTGCTGGTGACGGGCGAGCTCGGCCGCCCCAA
>NZ_JBMDXG010000260.1:0-1516 GCF_048594985.1 Sphingomonas sp.
GGCGGCGCCGAAATCGCGCGGATGGAATGGTATCGCGAAGGCCGCGTGCCGCTTCACACCCTGCGCGCCGACATCGACTACGGCTTCATCGAGGCCAAGACGACCTACGGCATCATCGGCGTGAAGGTCTGGGTGTTCAAAGGTGAGGTGCTCGAGCACGACCCGATGGCCCAGGACAAGCGCTGGGCTCAGGAAGCCTCGGGTCCCTCGTCCAACGAAGGCCGTGAACGCGGCCCCCGCGGCGACCGCGGCCCCCGTCGCGACCGCGGACGTGAGAACTAAGTCATGCTGCAACCCAAGAAGACCAAGTACCGCAAGGCGTTCAAGGGCCGGATCCATGGTTCGGCCAAGGGCGGCTTCTCGCTGAACTTCGGCTCCTACGGCCTGAAGACGCTGGAGCCCGAGCGCATCACGGCGCGTCAGATCGAAGCGGCTCGCCGCGCGATCACCCGCCAGATGAAGCGCCAGGGCCGCGTCTGGATCCGTGTCTTCCCGGACCTGCCGGTCACGGGCAAGCCGGCCGAAGTGCGGATGGGCAAGGGCAAGGGCGCCGTGGACCACTGGGCCGCGCGTTGCCACCCGGGCCGCATCCTGTTCGAAATCGACGGCGTGGCCGACGACATCGCCCGTGAGGCGCTGCGTCTTGGCGCCGCCAAGCTGCCGGTCCGCACCAAGGTGGTCACCCGCCTGGACGCCGGCATCGCTCACACGGAGCAAGCGGCCTGATGACCAAGATCGCCGATCTGCGGGGCATGACCCCGGACCAGCTGTCCGACGAGCTGCTCAAGCTCAAGAAGGAACAGTTCAACCTGCGTTTCCAGGCGGCCACCGGCCAAATGGAAAAAACCCACCGCGTGGGTGAAGTGCGCAAAGACATCGCCCGTATCTCGACGCTGCTGCGTCAACAGCAGGCGTAAGGAACGAAGATGCCGAAGCGAATTCTCGAAGGCGTGGTCGTCTCCGACAAGGGCGACAAGACCGTGGTGGTCAAGGTGGAGCGCACCCTGCTTCACCCCGTCCTGAAGAAGACTGTCCGTCTGTCCAAGAAGTACCACGCCCACGACGAAGGCAACGCGCTGAAGGTCGGCGACGTGGCCCGCATCGTCGAGTGCGCCCCCAAGTCCAAGTTGAAGCGCTGGGAAGTCCTTTCCAACGCCTCGGCTTCGTAAGAAGAAGGATCGGATCCCATGATCCAGATGCAAACTAACCTGGAGGTGGCCGACAACTCGGGCGCTCGCCGGGTCATGTGCATCAAGGTGTTGGGCGGCTCCAAGCGCCGCTACGCCTCGGTGGGCGACACCATTGTCGCCTCGGTGAAGGAAGCGATTCCGCGCGGCCGCGTGAAGAAGGGCGACGTCGTTCGCGCCATCGTCGTGCGCACCGCCAAGGACATCCAGCGCAAGGACGGCTCTGTCATCCGTTTCGACAAGTCGGCCGCCGTCATCGTCAACAAGCAGAACGAGCCCGTCGGCACGCGGATCTTCGGCCCGGTTCCCCGCGAACTGCGCGCCAAGAA
>NZ_JBMDXG010000261.1:0-8883 GCF_048594985.1 Sphingomonas sp.
TCGGCGCGACCGCCCTCGCCCGCGTCGCCGGCATGGCGACAGGCCCCGACCGTAGCGGACCGCCCCTCGTACGGGCCTGACCGTCCAGATGCCCCGGCAGGAGCAGGGCAAGACCAGCGAACACCACGCCACCCCGGCCAGCAGGGCAGCGGACCGGGGCGGAGCGGGTCTCCCGCTCGGCCACGGTCGCGGCATTCATCGACGTCGGAAGGAGGCAGATCGCGCGGCACGGCGGTCCGGATGTCGGCCCGTATCGAGCGGAGCGACAATCCCGGGATGGAGGGTGGTTGCGCCAGCAGCAGGGTTGCCCCCCGGCGGAAGAGCGAGCGAGCCGGACTATCCTCTGCCGACAGCCATGGGCCCCGTCTATATCCGCTACCGACCGCCCCAAACGGCCTCTGCAATGGCCTGATCTGGTCGAAGGACGGCTGCGCCTCGATCGTCTAGGCGCAACAGCGCCGTCAAACTTTCTTCCCCTGCCGGCTGCGCCGCCATTCCTCGCGAATCAAGAAAGTCCTCCTCTGCTGTCAGGCCCCTGCGGGGTGCGCCGCCGATCGCCTCCGACCTCCCGATCGCCATCGAGGCCGCAATGGAGCGGGCTCGAACGGAAACGGAGACTTACCATGGCGACCATCGGCACCTTCAAGAAGACCGGCTCGAACGACTTCACCGGCGAGATCGTCACTCTCAGCGTGCAGGCCAAGAACGTCCGCATCGTCCAGGATCAGCGCGCCACCGGCGAGAACGCACCTAGCCACCGGGTTCTGGTCGGCCGCGTCGAGATCGGCGCCGCCTGGTCCAAGCAGTCGAACGAGGGCCGCAATTATCTCGGCCTGAAGCTCGACGATCCCAGCTTCACCGCCCCGATCTACGCCAACCTCTTCGACGATGAGGACGGCGAAGGTTACGCGCTGATCTGGTCCCGCCCCACCGGCCGACGCACCGACTAAGGCCATCTGCGATAGGCCCCGACCACCACGGTCGGGGCCTATCGCCATGCTTGTGAAGCGAATCAGAGAGCGCCGCGCAGGCCGCAGGTGCGACCCCGCGCCAGAAGCATCTTGTGGCGCGGGGTGCAAGGAACGACTATTATAGCCGTAGTTCTGGCGTGCGTATTGGTCCGGGTGGGAGGTGATCGTCATGATCACCGCCCGACAATCTCGGGCCGCACGCGCGTTGCTGGGATGGACACAGGAGACGCTCGCTGACCAGGCCCGCGTATCTCTGACCGCGCTCAAAAGGCTCGAGTCGGAAAGCGGTCTTGAGGTCTATGAGAGCACTCGCGATGAAGTCCGGCGCGCCTTCGAGCGCAGCGGGATCGTGCTCCTTAACTCCGCCCAAGGTGTTGGGGTGATGCTCGTTGAAGGATCTAGGGCAGACTGATCGCCGTCGCAGCGCAACGGCTCCCCGCAATGCGGGCGCTGACCGACAATCGTCGGTGGCAAATCCACCCATTATGGATAGAAGCGCCTCGCTATGGTTACGGCGATGACGAGCAATTTCTCTGAGACACCACCGAGCGATTCGTCGGTCACCGACTATGATCGCTCGCACCTCAAGCTCTATCTCCGCCTCCTCGATGCCGACACCGACGGCGCCGACTGGCGCGAGGTCGCATCAATCCTCTTCGGCATCGATTCGGATGCAGATCCCATTCGCGCCAAGGCCGTCCACGCCGCGCATCTGGCGCGCGCCAAATGGATGACTGAGCACGGGCCGAACGAACTGGGCCGCTGATCGATCTGTTTTGGTGATGCAGTAACGACATCACGTTGTCGCCACTTCGCTCTTCCCCCGCAACCTTAACCTCCAGATTCTCCTCGCGCGCATCTCGCGTGCACGCATATGCGCGGAGGCTGGAGGGTGGCAGACGACGGTGATTGGCGTTCGGAGCGAGCATACGACTATGTCGACCAGCTCTCGCCCACGGACTTGGCTTGGGAGTTCCTGCGCCGGAACCCCGAGTATCAGAGTGCCTATCGAGCCATCCGAACCCGCGCCCGCGTGACGCTCGAGGCGGAAACCGCTCTTGCCGAGCAATGGGGGTTGCGAAGTCCTGGCCGACCCCCGCCACTCCGCCAAGCATCAACCGATATTCTGGTCCGTCCACGCCAATCCCGCCGCGATCGTTCTCACACCCGGTTCGACGCCAAGTGCACTTCCGCTGACGAGCGATGACCTGCGTCCGCTCATGATCCTGCAGCATGCGCCGAGCCTCATGCGCCTCGATATTCGCGGCGATCAATATGACGTCGAACTCACCGATCCCGATGATCGCCGAACCCTCTGCGCACTGACAATTCTCGATGCGCTTACCGCCGACCGACTGGCCTCTCTTGAACGGTTCTGGTCCGGCCTTACCGGAAAGCGGGTGCCCGCCGACCAGCGAGTGACACGACAGCGCCGCGCCCGTGCGCGTCTCATGCTGCGAGCCATCGATGGCGACGCCGCTCAGGCCACTTATCGGGAAATCGCGCTTCAACTCTACCCGCAGCATCCTACCGAGCCCGGCGACTGGGTCGGCAGCCCGGTGCGAGAGACCGTGATCCGCCTAGCGCGCGATGGGCGCGTGCTTGTCCGTGGCGGATATCTCGACTTGATGCGCCGTCCCCGCCGCTCGCGCGGTTAAAGCCGTGATGTCGAAATTAGCCGCTTAACTTCGACATCGTCTGAACCGCCGAACGCACGCCACGATGCTCGCATCCCGCCGTCCCTGCACGGCGCCCCTGCGATACACCGAGGTTCCTATGGCTGAAAAGGCCGCTACACTTCCGAACCGCTACCTCCGCACGCCAGAGGCCGCCCGATTCCTCGGCCTCTCGCAACGAACGCTGGAGAAGCACCGCACCTACGGCACGGGACCGACCTTCCGTAAGCTCGGCGGCCGGGTCGTCTATTCAATCGACGAATTGCAGGCTTGGGCGGATCTCGGCGTCGCGACATCGACCTCCGATCCCCGTGCCCGCACCGTGCCGCCGGCCAAGCCCCATGCCGCCATCGCCGGGCTCCCCGATCGCGCCTGATCGCCAATGCCCCCACCGACCCGGCAGCACGGCGAACGCGCCCAGCTCGACCTGTTCAGATCGCTCCCCGGCGATCTTGCACCCCGCGACGCACAGGACCTCATGGCCTACCCATTCTTCTCCCTCGCCAAATCCAAGCGGCTTGCCCCAATCGACTTCAAAGCCGGTTCTGTGAAGATCCGCGTCGAAGCTGTGCCCGAGCACGGCATGGCAACCATCTGGGACGCCGACATCCTCATCTGGGCCGCCTCCCAGATCGTCGAGGCGCGCGACCTCGGATTGCGCCCGTCGCGCCTGATGGCGACCACACCCTATGAGATCCTGAACTTCATCGGCCGGGGTGTCTCGCTGCGCGACTATGAGCGGCTCAAAGCTGCCCTCGACCGCCTCCAGTCGACGACGGTCGCCACCTCGATCCGACACCCGACCGAGCTGCGGATGCACCGCGTCTCGTGGATCAATGAATGGACGGAGCGGGTCGACGAACGCGGACGCCCGCTCGGCCTAGAACTCATCGTCCCCGACTGGTTCTTCTCAGCCGTACTCGACGACGCGCTCGTGCTGACGATCGACCGCGACTATTTCAACCTGACCGGTGGCCTCGAACGATGGCTCTACCGCCTGGTCCGCAAGCATGGCGGTCGGCAAGAAACCGGCTGGAGTTTCGACTTTGCGCACCTCCACGCGAAGTCCGGCTCGCTCTCGCCGCTCAAGCACTTCGCCTACGACCTGCGCGAGATTGTCCAGCGACAGCCTCTCCCCGGCTACAAGCTCGCGATCCTGCCCGGCAAGGGCTACCCCGACATCCTGACCTTCGTGCCAACCGACCCGATACCGTTCGCGGTGCCGCGCCGGCGCCGCCTGAAGCTCGCCCGGCCTGTGGATAAGCTGTGAAACCCCTCGTGCTATCAGGGACCAGCCCTATCGTGCCATCGGGGACCGGACCATCGTGCTATCGGGGACCGGAATCGAGGAATCCCGCTTCGGATTCAGCGACTTATTTCGACTCTAACATTGCTAACCTAGATTCCTTCGGAATCTGTCTAACGGTCACGCACATCGCCGCGCTGGCGTCGGCCGACGCGCCACCGGGACTGCCGTCCTCATGATCGTGGCGCTGCTCAACCAGAAGGGCGGCGTCGGCAAGACGACGCTCGCGTTGCACTTGGCTGGCCAGTGGGCGAGCGAGGGCAAGCGGGTCACCGTGATCGACGCCGACCCGCAAGGATCGGCCCTCGACTGGTCGGAACAACGCGCCCGTGAAGGCCATCCACGGCTGTTCGGCGTCGTCGGATTGGCGCGCGACACGCTGCATCGCGAGGCCCCCGAACTTGCCCGTGATGTCGACCATATCGTCATCGACGGGCCGCCCCGTGTCGCCGGTCTGATGCGCTCGGCGCTGATCGCGACCGACGTCGTTCTGATCCCGGTCCAGCCGTCCCCGCTCGATGGCTGGGCGTCCGCCGAGATGCTCTCATTGCTCGGCGAGGCGCGCATCTACCGGCCCGAACTGGCCGCGCGGTTCGTCCTCAATCGCTGCTCGGCGCGCACCGTCATCGCACGCGAGACCGCAGCCGCGCTCGCCGATCACGACCCTCCCGTGCTCGCCGCCACGATCGGGCAGCGCATCGGCTTTGCAGAAGCAGCGCAAAGCGGTCGGCTCGCCAGCGAACTCGGCCACTCACAGATCGCCGCCTCCGAAATCGCGGCGCTCGCCGCAGCGATCAGCGGCATCCTCCCGTGAAGGAGCGGCAATCCTCCGGCGGTTTCGCTGCCCGCCCCGGCGACGCCGAACGCTGGGTGCGAGCACCCGAACACACCCCGGTTCGTCCCCCGACAGCCGCCGAGGAATATCCCGCGCGCCTCACGATCGACGTCACCGCCGACATGCGGGGGCGGATCAAGATCGCGGCATTCCAGCGCGGCCAGACCGTCGCGGACATGCTGCGCGCGCTCTTTGAGCGTGAATTTCCAGCGCCATCAGGAGAGAAGGAATGACCACGCTCGCCGCACCCGTGCCGGCAACCGACGGCTCCGAGATGACGCAGGTCGAGCTTGTCTGGGTCGAGCAACAGACCGAACATTGGCTCCGCTTCGGCCGGGAAGTGCGCGAGCAGATCCTCGATCGTCGCCGCCGCATTCTCTTCTTCGCGCCCGACGCCGTCTTTGCGCTCGTCAGATGGGCATCGAACGACCACGGCACCATCGCCTCGCGTCTCGACATCCTGCGCGCGGCCAGGCGAAGCGAGGGCTACCAGACAGTCCCGACCGTCTCGCCGGGCGCGGAAATCCTGCTGCGCGCCGCCGGGTGGCCGAAGGTGTCGCAGCTTCTGGAACATATCGAAGCGATCGAAGCTCAGGACATCGACCCCTGCGCCGTGTCGCCCGACCACTGGCGACACGTCCAGAACCGCCTCGCGGTCGGAGCGCCGCCCCGACGATACACGCGAACGCGACATCGCGCGTTTGAACGCATGCGCGAGATCGGCGCATGACTCGCCGCCGCTACGCGGCCGCCACCGCTGCGGGAATTGCGCTGGTCGCGACCTCGGCGCTGGCGTCCTTCACGCCCCGGCTGATCTGGAACGCCTCCGCGAGCACGCCGATCGGCCTCTACGCCATCGCGCCCGCCAAGACGCTCGATCGCGGCGCGCTCGCAGTTGTCGTGCCACCGCCACCGCTCGCCGACTTCCTCGCCGAGGGCGGCTACCTCCCGCGCGGGCTACCGCTCATCAAGCATGTCGCGGCAGTCCCCGGCCAGCGCGTCTGCCGCGTGGGACGGTCCATCACCATCGACGGGGTGCGCGCCGGGAATGTGCTGGAGCACGACCGGAACGGCCGGCCACTTCCCGGCTGGTACGGCTGTCGGCGGGTGTTGGACGACGAGCTGTTCTTCATGAACACGGCGGTCCCGGGCAGCTTCGACGGCCGATATTTCGGCCCACTCAGCACCAGCGCCGTCATCGGCCGCGCGACCCCACTCTACACCGACGAGCAGGGCGATGGCCGCTTCATATGGCGGGCGTCAGCGCGGTGACGACTCTCCCACAACCCACTTCACCGCACACGAAAGGAGACCAGCAATGGCATTGATCGGACAGTTCAAGCGCACCGAGGCGGGCTATCAGGGGCGCATCGAGACCCTCGGGCTGTCGGCGGACCTCATGCTCGTCCCCGTCGGTCTGAGCGACGCGGAGAACGCACCCGACTATCGCATCCACCTCGGCAGCGACGAGGATGGCCCCGAAGTCGGCGCGGGCTGGAAACGGACCGGCGAGCGTGCCGGGGAATATGTCTCGCTACAGCTCGACTCCCCGACATTTACCTACCCGATCCGCGCCAACCTCTTCCAGTCCCCCGACGACGCCAGCGCCTGGGGGCTGTTCTGGAATCGCCCGCCAAAGCGCGCAGAGCGCGACTGACCGATGCAGGGCCAGCGCATCCCGACAGCGGCACCCAGACGCCGGAGCGCCTCAGCCGGGGCACTCACTTTCCTTCTCGGTCTGGTCTTCGGCTTCGCCCCGCTCACCTGCGCCAGCGCGCAATCGGCCGGCCCCGTCGTGCCCACGCCGAGCGATCCCTACGCAGCCTACATCGCAGAAGCGTCGCAACGCTTCCGCGTGCCGGAAACGTGGATCAGGGCCGTGATGCGCATCGAGAGCCGAGGGAATGTCCGCGCACTCTCGCCAAAGGGCGCGATGGGTTTGATGCAGATCATGCCCGCGACATGGGGCTATCTGCGCGCGCGCTACGGCCTCGGCATCAACCCCTACGGCCCGCGCGACAACATCCTGGCAGGCGCCGCGTATCTGCGCGAACTGCGCGACCGCTACGACTCACCGGGCTTCCTCGCCGCCTACAATGCCGGCCCCGGTCGCTACGAAGACTATCGGGCGACCGGCAGACCGCTCCCTTCCGAGACCATCGCGTATGTAGCGGCGATCGCACCTCTCATCGGGGCGGAACCGCTCTCTCCCTCCGCCCCGGCCACTGCGCCCGATCCGTTCGCATGGACACGCTCGGCGCTGTTCGTTTCACAGACCGGCAGCAATCCCACGACGCCGCGACCGCAGGCCGACGACAGCGCCGCACCGCGTCCGCTGCAGACGGCCGACAGCACCGAAACGCCCAGGCAAGACACCCGCGACACCATCTTCGTCGCGCGGGCTCCAGCCCCGGCGCCGCGATGACCGCCCCTCCCGGCCGGTGCAGCATGGCGTGCCCCGTCGCAGGTTCGGCGGGGAATGGGGAGGTATGGGGGAGAACAACCGCACGATGGCAGGATAAAGGGCCGCGAGGTGCGGCTTTGTGCGGTCGTGGTTTTTCAGGGACTTATGATCGAGATACGCGAGGTTCAGGCTATGGCCGCAGGCTGCGCGAACCGAAGTTTTCGCGGACATCAGCGGACTTTTCGCGATGTGCGGAGCGGCGCCGATGACCAGCGACGACACAATCCGCATCCGTCCTGGCCGCATCCGCTCGACGAAGACGCAGGCCGCGCGACCGTTCATTTCCCAGGCCCTCGCCGCTGCCCAGCGAGCCGGAGGGATGATCTCCCGACGCGGAAATCTCTCCTCGGGGAGCCGCTCGCGTTTCGGCCGCGGGCAACGCGCGTCCTTGCAGGCCAACCGCTTGCTCACGGCGCGCACGCGCGGCGTGGTCGTGAAAGCGCGGGTGGTCCGGCTCGGCGGACGCAACGCGCCGCTGGCTACACACCTGACCTATCTGCGCCGCGACGGGGTGACCCGGGACGGGGAGAAGGCGCGCCTGTTCGGGCCTGGCGGCGACGATGTCGATGCGAAGGGCTTCGCCGAGCGCAGCGCCGACGACCGTCATCACTTCCGCTTCATCGTCTCGCCAGACGACGCCGTCGAGATGTCCGACCTCAAGGCCTTCACCCGAGACCTGGCCGGGCAGATGGAGAAGGATCTCGGCACGCGCCTCGATTGGGTGGCGGTAGACCATTGGAACACCGAGCATCCCCACATTCACCTGATCGTGCGCGGCGTGCGGGACGACGGCGAGAATCTCGTCATATCGCGCGACTACATCAAGGAGGGCATGCGCGACCGCGCGCGCGATCTCGTCACCCAGGAACTCGGCCCTCGCACCGACCTCGAAATCCGCGGCACCCTTGAACGCCAGATCGACGCCGAGCGATGGACGAGCATCGATCGGCAGCTCGCCCGCGACGCCTACCGGACCGGGGTCATAGACCTCGCTCCATCACCCAACCGGCAACCTGACGCATTCCACGTCCTCAAGATCGGGCGCCTTCGCAAACTCGAGACGCTGGCTCTCGCCGAAGAGATTGGGCCAGGACAATGGACGGTTTCGGAAGATGCCGAGGCGACGCTTCGACAGCTCGGGGAACGCGGCGATATTATCAAGCGCATCCACCGCGGGCTTACTGCCAGTGGGATCGACCGCAGTGCCACGAGCTATGTGTTGGCGGCCGAGACGATCAGCGACCCGATCGTCGGCCGCCTCGTCTCACGCGGGCTCGACGACGAATTGAAGGGAACGGCCTTTGCCGTCGTCGACGGCGTCGACGGCCGCACCCACCATATCAAACTCCCCGACCTCGACGCGGCTGGCGATAGCGGTCCCGGCTCTATCGTCGAGCTTCGCCGCTTCCACGACGCGCGCGGCGCCCAGCGCACGGCGCTGGCCGTCCGCTCCGATCTCGACGTTAGCGGGCAGATCGCGGCGGATGGCGCGACCTGGCTCGACCGTCAGGCCATCTCGCGCAACCCGCCCGCGCTCGCCAGCGCCGGGTTTGGCGCCGAAGTCCGGGACGCGCTGGATCGACGGGCCCAGCACTTGATCGAACGCGGTCTCGCCGAGCAGCGGGGCATCG
>NZ_JBMDXG010000262.1:0-1785 GCF_048594985.1 Sphingomonas sp.
TCTCAGCGCCGAACACCGATTCTTCGTCCGGCGCGTCAGCCGATACGGGGGCGGGCGATTCGACAGGGGCGACAGTCTTTTCGGGAGAGGCCGACGCTCTCTCCTCATCGGTCGGAGCGAGGATCGCTGGGCGGTCAGCGATCGGTTCCGGGCCAGTTGGGGCACGCATGGGGGGCAGGATTATCTGCACTTCGCGCCGATGTTCGGGCACCAGTACAGCCATGTCTGGATCGACTTCAAAGGCATCCATGACCCGCTGATGCGCGAGAAGGGCATCGACTATTTCGAAAACAGCCGCCGCGCGACCTATGCCCAGCGCCAGTACGCGATCGAGAATGCGGGCGGCTGGGCCGATTACGGCGCGGATGTCTGGGGCCTGACCGCGTGCGACGGGCCGGGCGATTTCCGCATGGGTGGCCGGCAGTATTTCAGCTATTCGGCGCGCGGGCCGGGCGAGCGCGACGACGGAACGCTTGCCCCCACGGCGCTGCTGGGCAGCTATCCGTTCGCGCCGGAGATCGTCGAGCCGGCGGTCGGCAACCTCTATCGCCGCTATGGTGCGGACATCTTTGGTCGGTACGGTTTCCTCGACGCATTCAACCCGACCATCCGCAGCCGCCCGCCCGAACCGTTCAAGCATGGCGAGCTTCGCCCCGGTGCGGGCTGGGTCGATACCGACTATCTGGGGATCGACCAGGGACCGATCGTCGCGATGATCGAGAATCACCGCACGGGCCTTGTCTGGCAAACGATGCGGCGCAATCCGTACATCCGCCGTGGGCTGGCGCGCGCCGGGTTCACGGGTGGCTGGCTGGATTAGGTCCGGGGGGATTCTGTTGCTCGGCCCCCCCGGCGGCCGCCGGTTTCCGCTTCTGTTGCCCGGTGCGGTCCCAACCGCGCTTTTGTCAATCTAACCTAGACCGTGAGGTCTTGGGTTAGGCCGCAATCGCGAGCGCCTCGTTATCGTTGGCACTTGTGAGATGGGCCGTTGCGGTGGTCCCATTCCGGGCGAAAGCAGCGCTTTTCAACACACGTCGATCCTGGTTCGGCCCCGTCAGAAACGGTGTCCAGATCCACCACCATTTCTGGTGGAGCCGCCGGGTACTGCCCCCGGGTCCGCTGCGTCTATGACACGCTACATTTTATCGCCATAGCCGAACGAGCCGGCACCGACCGATATAGGCGGCCGCGCCGCAAAGGGAAGCCCCGAGTAGACTCAGGCAACGCCGATCGGATTTGCGGCATTTCGGCCTTCCCCGCGCCGCAAAGCGGTGGCATGGAACGGTGCATCATGTTGACGCAGCGTTCGCGGTACGCGCTCCGCGCGATGATCTTCCTGTCCGGGCAACCGCGCGACGGCGCCCCGGTGCCGATGGGGCGGATCGCGGCGGAGGCGAACGTCCCGCGCAAGTTCCTTGAACTGATCCTCGCCGACCTGCGCGAATCGGGCTTCCTCTATTCGACGCGGGGCAAGGCGGGGGGCTATCGGCTGGCGCGGCCGGGGCACCTGATCTCGCTCGGCGAAATCATTCGCACGATCGAAGGGCCGCTGGCGCTTGTCCCCTGTGTCAGCCGCACCGCCTATCGCCCCTGCAACGATTGCAAGGACGAGGCGACCTGCGCGATCCGCATCGCGATGGCCCGCGTTCGCGACGAGACTGCGCGCATCCTCGACGGCACGACGCTAGCCGACACGCGCGCGGACGCGCTCGCGGCCTGAACGCCTCCCCCTGGCGGGGGAGGCATCCGGTCAGGCGGCCTCGCGTGCGAGCGCGGGATAATCGG
>NZ_JBMDXG010000263.1:0-4992 GCF_048594985.1 Sphingomonas sp.
CCGCGATCGAGCAGGTCGCCCAGCCAGATTTCGGGCAGCGGATCGACCTCGATCACCACGCCCTGATGCGGCGCATCGGCGGGCACCAGCCGGCCGAGATCGGCGACCTCGGCATAGGTCACGGGCAGGTCGGACGGGAAGCCGCCGAACGCCCCCAGCGCCTCGCGCGTGCCCCATACACGCCGCACCGTCCGCTCTGGATTGGCGAGCGCCGCGCTCACGGCGTGGCGGCCCCAGATGCGGGGACGGTTGGAGGAGGGGACGGACGGACGGTGACCTCGGCGCATCGGCGCTGCATGTGGACCCGCGCCGCCGATTGCAAGTCCGCGCACGTGTCCTGGGCATGGTCTGCCGACGGCAGCGCTACCGCCGTTGCGTCGGGACGGCGATGTTAACGATTTGGGCATCACCCTGCGCTAGGGCGTCTCTGCGGTCGCCGGCGTAAGGCGTGTACTCCACCGGCGGCCGCACGCTTCCCGATAAGCACGCCATGTCATCGACACGCGCATGTCGATCGCTGGGCCGCGTCGTCGCCATTTGCGTTCGGGGAATCCGCCATCGCACGGCGCGGCCGGCAGCGGACAGTGTCGGATCAGGGAAGGACCACCGCTCGACAGCGTTGTTGCTGAAGCGGTGGTGGACAGGGCTGGATTCGAACCAGCGTACGCTCACGCGGGCAGATTTACAGTCTGCTGCCTTTAACCACTCGGCCACCTGTCCCCGGGGCGCACCCGCTTGGGGAGGCGCGTCTTTGGCGAAGGCGGGCCGGGCTGTCAACGCCGTGCCGTTGACCGATGCGGTACGAAGATGGCATGGCGCGCATCGCCGGCCTGGCGGGTGTAGCTCAATGGTAGAGCAGAAGCCTTCCAAGCTTACGACGGGGGTTCGATTCCCCTCACCCGCTCCAGCCCGGCCTCACCTCGCCAGCGATTGCCCCTCGCTTGCCTGATCCGTCGGGTGGAGGGCCAACATGGTCAGCGATGCGCGCAGCGCGGCGCGGCCCTTTTCGCTCAGCCGCACTAGCGGTTGCGCGCCGCGGTCCGGGTCGCGGGCCGGCGCGGGAAATTCCTCGACCAGCCGCATCCGCGCCAATTGGCTCAGCCAGCGCAGCGTGACGCTCTGCGGCGCGTGCGCCGACAGGCTGGCGTCGAGCACCGTCCGTCCCTGCGTCCCCGCGACGAACAGGTCGAGCAGCAACTCCATCGGCGGATGGCCGAAGATTTGCGGGTCGAGCTCGGCGCACAGCCTGCGCCGCGCCTGCACCGCTCGCTCGGCGATGCGTGCCAGTTCGTCGTCCGACGTCGCGTCGGGCGTGGCGCCGACGCCCACCGACGACGCCTTCCCCCTCTTGTCAGCCACGTCCCCTCCGGCTGCTATTGTGCGTTTCTCGAATCGCTGTCCGATCCGCTATTTTCGCTGCGCCGCGCTGGCGTCGCGCGCGGCGCGGAATTCGCTGTCCGCGCTCCAGTTGGGCCAGTCGCGCGACGAGGCGAGATCGCGCCCGACCGTGTAGAGCATCGCCAGATCGTCGGTAATCCCGCGCACGTCCCATTCCGGCGACCATTCGTCGGCCGGCTGGTGATATTTGGCCTGGTTGTAGGCCTTGCCCAGCACTTCGCCGCGCGCCGTCCCGCCATCCACCAGATCGTTGCCCGATCCGAAAGAGAAGGCCGGCACGCCGCGCTTCGCCATCGGGAAATGGTCCGAACGGTAGAAGCCGCCCGATTCGGTGTGCGGATCGGGGGTGAAGGTGCGTCCGCGTGCCGCCCCGACCGCCACCAGCCGGTCGAGCAGGTCGAGCTTCGCCACGCCCGAAATGGTGAAATTGCGCGCCGGCCCGACGGGATCGAGCGCATCCATGTTGATTACGCCTGCCGTCGTCGCCAGCGGGAAGAGCGGGTTGGACGCATAATATTCGGAGCCGAGCAGCCCCTTCTCCTCCGCCGTGACCGCGAGGAACAGGATCGATCGGTCGGTCGGCGACGCCGCCTTGAACGCGCGCGCCATCTCCAGCAGCGCGGCGGTGCCCGTCGCATTGTCGACCGCGCCGTTATAGATGCGGTCGCCGCGCGCGTCGGGCTGACCCACGCCCAGATGGTCCCAATGCGCCGAATAGATGACCAGCTCGTTCGGCCTTTTCGCCCCCGGCAGCAGCCCGGCGACATTGTGCGAGGTGATGACGCTCGCATCGACCGCATAATCCGCCGACAGCGTGGCCTTCAGCGGCATCGGGCGGAAGTCGGGCGACTGTGCCGCCTTCTTCGCCGCGTCGAAATCCAGCCCCGAATCGCGGAACAGCTTCACCGCCACGTCGCGCTGGATCCAGCTTTCGAACGGCGTGTGCTGCGCCGTCGGGTTCTTGCGGACGATGTCGAACATCGTGTTGACGTTCGAATTCTTGACCGTGTTCCAGCCGTAGGAGGCGGGCTCGGTCTCGTGCACGATCAGCACGCCGGCCGCCCCCAGCTTCGCCGCCTGTTCGTATTTGTACGTCCAGCGGCCGTAATAGGTCATCGTCTTGCCGCCGAACGGGCCGTCCTCGCCCTTCATCCCGGCTTCGAAATCGGGATCGTTGACCAGCACGACGAGCAACTTGCCCTTGACGTCGACGTCCTTGAAATCGTCCCATTTCCGCTCGGGCGCGGACACGCCATAGCCCACGAACACCAGCGGCACGTCCTTCAGCGTGACGCGCTTCTGCCCGGTCATCGCCGCGCGCACCGCGATCTGCTCGCCCTGCGTCAGCGATTGCGCGGCCCCGCCCGATGTCAGGGTCAGCGACGGGCTTCCGACGATCGACGCCTTCAGCAGCGGCACGTCCTGCGTCCAGCCGCGCTTGCCGCCCGACAGGTCGCCGCCGGGCTGAAGCCCGATCGCCGCCATCTGGCGCGTGAGGAAGGCGACGGTCTTGACCTCGCCCTCGGTCGCCGGACCGCGCCCTTCGAACTCGTCCGAGGAAAGGACCTTCACGTCCTCCGTCAGCCGCGCGCCGTCGAAGGTCGGGGCGGGCTGGGCGAGGGCGGCGGTGGAGGCGAGGAGCGAAAGGGTGATAGCGATAGCATGGCTCATTTGGCCAGCTTGTCAGGCATTTGGGTCGCGTACAACCGCTTCGTCGCGCGGTCGGCTCGCTACAGCGCCAGCCACACCAGCGGGCAGGCGAGCAGGCTGATCGCCGCCGCGCGGGGCAGCCACCGCGCCAGCGGCAGCCGGTCTCCGATCGCGATCCCGGCGCCGATAATCGCCGCGCAGCCGATCCAGAAGATCGCCGTCAGCGGCATCGCATTCCCGCCGGCCATGCGCGCGACGAAGGTAGCGGCAAGCGCAATCGGCACGCCCCAGACGATGCCGTCCCATGCCGCGCGCAGGCGCGGCTCGTGCCGCCCACGCCGCCGCCGCTTTCCCAGCCAGATATACGTCCCGGTCGCGACGATCGCACACAGCGCCGTCCCGAACACGACATAGGCGATCTTGACCGGCAGCCCGCCGAAATTGCCGAAATGCAGGCGATAGGTCGACGCGGCCGCCTGCTGGCCCAGCGCGCCTTCGGCCAGCCCCGCGGCCCCGTGATACCGCCCCTGCGCGTCGAAATTGTAGCTTTCGCCATAGATCAGGCGGCGGGGATGTTCGGCCAGCACCTGGACATGCTGCCCCCGGGTCAGCGGATCGTGGACCACGATATAATAAGGATGCACGCCGGGGATCCGCGTGGTGACGTAGCGCAGGGGGCCAGCCACGTCGGGAATGCCGCCCGGGCGCGTGTCGGGCTTTCCCTCGCCGCCAAAGATCGGGGCGTAGGCGGCGGTGACGTCGCCTTTGTAATAACGCGCCGCGATCCCATACGCGGCCAGCGTGGCGAGCCCGATCATCGCGCCCGTCAGCGCGATCGCGAGCGAGAAGGGCAATGTCCACACGCTCAGCCGGTTGTGCCAGTCGGCCAGCGCGACCCCGCCCGGCTGGCGCGTGCGCAGGCGGAACGCGTCGCGGAAGATGCGGGGCAACGCGATCACGCCCGTCAGCGACAGCGCCAGCATCACCACGCCCAGTGCGCCGACGACCATGATCCCGTACAGCGCGGGCAGATTGAGCGCGTAATGGAGGTCGAGCAGGAATTCCGACCAGCTATTCTGTTCGGTCGTGACGACCGCGCCATCGGGCCCGACGTGCAGCCCCTGCGTATCGGTGATGAGCGTCGCGCGCGGCAGCGGGGCGACCGGCAGGTGGATGTACAGGTGCGTGCTCGGCGCCTTGCCCGCCTTGCGCTCGGCGGTGAGCACGTCGGCGACGGCGCGCTGGAGCGCGTCGGGCGCGATCGCCGCCATTTCGGGCGCGTGCGGCTGCTCGATCCGCTGCAATTCGTCGTAGAACACGATCAGCGTGCCCGTGACGCAGACGATATAGAGCAGCGCGCTCGCCAGCAGCCCCATGGCGGCGTGTCCGACCAGCGCCTGCCTGACCATGTTGGGCCCGAACAGAGGCTTCACGCGCCGACCCCCGCGAGCAGGGCCACCCCGCCGAGCGCGGCGGGAATGGCCAGCGCCAGCACCTGGGTGCGCCGCCGCCCGGTCATCAGCACCATCGTCATCAGCACCATCCACGACAAGGGCAGCAGCATCAGCGCCAGCACGTTCGCGTCGGCTTCGTTGGCGCCCGCGGCGCTTGCCACGCCGCGCGCCGCGACGACCAGGACCAGCGCGCTCGCCAGCGCGAGCGGCACCGTCAGCACGAACGTCAGCAGGCGTCCGCCGATCCGGGTCGGCTCGCCCCGATCGGGCAGCATGTGGACCCGTCGCTCCGGGGTCGCCCGGCCGCTCGTCCGCGTCGCCAGCGCGGCCGGGGCGAGCAGCAGCAAAGCGACGGCGGTCGCCGCCAGCCCCACCACCGTGACGCCCCACGCCCCTGCCGCCGCCGCGCCGGCGACGGTCCCGCCCGCCAGCAGCAGCCACGCGACCAGATTGTACCGCGCCGACCGTTTCGGCAGGCCCCAGGCGTGGC
>NZ_JBMDXG010000264.1:0-2763 GCF_048594985.1 Sphingomonas sp.
CCCGTCGAGCGCGCGCAAGCCGGCGTTGCGCGCGCGCGCGGCGGTGAAGCCCTTGCTGGTATCGAGCAAAACGGTCGAGAAACCGAGCCCTTCGGCGAAGGCGACGCTGCCGTCGGTCGATCCCGAATCGACATAGACCACGTCCGATCCCGGCTCGATCGCGCGCAGGCAGGCCTTCAGCCGCTCGCCTTCGTTGCGGCCGATCACCACATAACCCACACGCGGTTTTGCTGCTGCGGATGTCACGCGCCCGCTCTAGGGAATTTGTCGCGGCTGGCGAGTCGATTTTTTGTTGCGCTGCGAAAGATGGCGGGGAAGGAAGCGAAGAATGGCGCGGGGGAACGCATCGAACGGGGGCAAAGGCGCGGTCGCCTATGTCGGCACGCGCCTGCCGACCCTGTCGGAAACGTTCGTGCACCGCGAGCTGCGCGGCCTGCGCGGACGCGGGCGCCGGATCGTGCCGGTATCGGTGCGCGCGCCGCAGGGGCCGTTCGGCGATCCCGAGCTGGATGAGCTCGCGAAGGAAGCTGTGCTCGTCTATTCGCGCGCCACCGCCGTGGCGCTGCCGCGCGCGATGGCGGCCATGCCGGGACAGTTTGCGCGGGCCGCGCGCGATGCGCTGGCGGTCGATCTGTCGGGCGCCAAGGCGCGCGCCAAATTCCTGACGCAGGCCTATATGGGGCTGACCGCCGGATGGCGGCTGCGCGATGCCGGGATCGGCCACGTCCACGCGCATCTGGCGAACACGCCCGCGACGGTCGCGCTGTATCTGGCGCGCGCGGTGGGGGCGACGTTCAGCTTCACGGGCCACGCCAACGATCTGTTCGTCCATCGCGAGGCGCTGGCGTTCAAGCTGCGCGAGGCGGCGTTCGTGTCCTCGATCAGCCGCTGGCACCAGGGTTTCTATGACGCGATCGTCCCGGGCGGGGATCGGCCGGTGATCCGCTGTTCGGTGACGGTGCCGCCGTCGGCGGAGGAGGGGCGCGACATCGTCTCGGTCGGGCGGCTGGTGGCGAAGAAGGGGTTCGACCTGCTGATCCGCGCCTTCGCCCGGATCGACGCGCCGGGCATGCGGCTGCGCATCGCGGGCGACGGCCCCGAGCGGCAGGCGCTGGTCGCGCTGGCCGAGGCCGAGGGCGTCGCGGACAAAGTCGACTTCCTCGGCGCGCAGCCGCATGCGGCCGCGCTCGCCTTGATCCGCTCGGGTGCGATCTTCGCGCTGCCGTGCCGCACCTCCTCGACCGGCGACCGCGACGGCATTCCCGTGGTGCTGATGGAGGCGATGGCGGCGGGCAAGCCGGTGATCGCCGGGCGGCTGGAGACGATCGCCGAGCTGGTCGAGGACGAGACGAGCGGGCTGCTGGTGCCGCCCGACGATGTCGACGCGCTCGCGACCGCGCTCCGCCGGATGATCGACGATCCGCCCGCGCGCCGCGCAATGGGGCTTGCGGGCCGCGACCATGTCCGGAAAGAGTTTTCCGACGATATCAACTGGGATCGACTGGAGGCGGCGATCGACGCCGCCCGCAAGGGGGACTTATGAGCGGCAAGCGCCAGACCTACTGCATCGTCAGCCCCGTGCGCGACGAAGAGAAATATATGCGCCGGACGCTGGAGTCGGTGGTCAACCAGACCGTGCCGCCCGATCTGTTCGTGATCGTGGACGACGGGTCGACCGACGCCACCCCGAAGATCCTGGCCGAGTATGAAGCCAAATATCCGTACATCAAGGTGATCCAGCGCAAGAATCGCGGGCAGCGCCGCGTCGGCGGCGGCGTGGTCGAGGCGTTCTACGAGGGGTGGGAAGTCGCCAAGCCGTACAATCATGACTTCCTGACCAAGCTTGACATGGATCTGGACCTGCCGCGCGGCTATTTCGAGCGGCTGCTGGAGCTGATGGCGGCCGACCCGCGCCTCGGCACCGTGTCGGGCAAGGCATATTATCCGGGGCCGACCAACACCGACGAAAGCTTCGAGGGCGAGCTGATCAGCGAGCATATCGGCGACGACGTCTCGCTCGGCATGACCAAGTTCTGGCGGCGCGAATATTTCGACGAGATCGGCGGGCTGGTGCCGCAGGTGCTGTGGGACGGCATCGATTGCTACAAGGGGCGCATGCTGGGGTGGAAGGCGCGATCGGTCGACGAACCGGCGCTCCGCTTCCTGCACCTCCGGCCGATGGGGTCGAGCGACAAGAGCATCGTCAAGGGGCGCATGCGGCTGGGCACCGGGCAGTGGATGATGGGATCGTCGCCCGCCTTCGTGCTCGCCGCCGCCGCGCACCGCGCGCGCCATCGCCCGTTCGTGATCGGTGCGCTCGCGACGCTCTACGGCTGGGCCAAGGCGGGCCTGACCGGGCAGCCGCGCATCGCCGACCCCGAATTCCGCAAGCATCTGCGCGCATACCAATGGTCCTTCCTCGTGCGCGGTCGCAACGCCGCCATGGAACGCGCCGAGGCGGCGGGCGAGGCGCGCTGGAAGAAGGCGCATCCGGGGCGGTGAGGGGTTGGCCGGGCGCCGTTCGTTCGGCTGTGTCCCAATCGTTCCAGGTCGTGCACCCATAAGGGGCAGCTTCGGCGGCGACGCCGAACGGCCAAGACTGGGTGGAAAGCGGAACGGCAGCTTTCGATGCGCAAGGGCCCGTTAGCTGCCGCATGCGCCTTATTCAATGTAGAGGTCGATCATCACCGAGGATCGGCTAGCGTTTGCGAGCACCGTAACGTTGCCGCCATGTTCGAACTCTTTTGGAATGGCGACATAGTA
>NZ_JBMDXG010000265.1:0-3810 GCF_048594985.1 Sphingomonas sp.
CGGGCACGCAGCTTCCGCCGCCGCAGGGCGTTTTCCCGCGCTGGGTGGAGCCGGCCTGATGCTGATCGATAGTCACTGCCATCTCAATTATAGGGGCCTGGTCGAGGACCAGGCGGCGGTGCTCGATCGTGCGCGGGCGCGCGGTGTCACCGGCATGCTGAATATTTCCACCCGCGCGCGCGAATGGGACGATGTGATCGCTACGGCCGACCGCGAGCCTGACGTGTGGGCGTCGGTCGGCATCCACCCGCACGAGGCCGACGCGCATCCCGACATCGACACGACGCGGCTGGTCGACGCGGCCAGCCACCCCAAGGTGGTCGGTATCGGGGAGACCGGGCTCGATTATCATTACGATCATAGCGACCGCGCGCGCCAGCAAGCGAGTTTCCGCGCGCACATTGCGGCATCGCGCGAGACTGGGCTGCCGCTCATCATCCACACCCGCTCCGCCGAGGACGACACGGCCGCGATCCTGGCGGAGGAGATGGGGAGGGGGGGCTTTCCCGCGCTGATCCACTGCTTCACCGCCAGCCAGGGCTTTGCCGATCGCATGCTGGAGCTGGGGCTCAGCATTTCGATCGCGGGGATCGTGACATTCAAGAACGCCAATGACTTGCAGGCGACGGCCAAGACCATTCCCGCGGATCGCCTATTGATCGAGACCGACGCGCCGTTCCTGGCGCCTGTGCCGCATCGGGGAAAGACCGGCGAGCCCGCCTTCGTGGCCGACACCGCCGCGTTCATCGCCGGCCTGCGGGGCGAGGATATCGAAACGCTTCAGGATCGCACCGCCGCCAATTTCCTCGCGCTGTTTACGAAGGTACGCGCGTGAGGGTAACGGTCCTCGGCTGCGGCACGTCGTCGGGGGTGCCGCGGATCGGCGGGGATTGGGGCGAATGCGATCCGGGCGAGCCGCGCAATTCCCGCACACGCGCATCCATCCTCGTACGCAGCGCAACGACAACGATCCTGGTCGATACGGGCCCCGATATGCGCCAGCAGATGCTCGCGGCGAACGTGGGGGCGCTCGATGCCGTGCTGTGGACGCATGAGCATGCCGACCATACGCATGGGCTCGACGATCTTCGTCAGGTCTTTCATCTCGCTGGGCGGCCGGTCCCCTGTTACGCGCGGCCGCGTACCCTGGAATCGCTAGAGCGAAGGTTCCGCTATGCCTTCCATGGACGGGGCGATTATCCGCCGACCGCGCTTGCCCTGGAACTGCCCGACGAGATCCAGATCGGCGATATCCGCGTGCGCTGTGTCGACCAGCCACACGGCGGAATCACATCTGCCGGCTTCCGGTTCGACGTCGGCCGTTCATCGGTCGGATATTCCACGGATTTCAATCGCTTCACGACGGAAATGAATGACCTGTTCGAAGGTCTCGATGTCTGGATCGTGGACGCGCTTCGGCGCAAGCCGCATCCGACGCATGCCGATCTGGCGACCACATTGGCGGCGATCGAACGGCTGCGGCCGAAGCGCGCGGTGCTGACGCATATGGACCAATCCATGGATTATCGCACACTGGTCGAGGAACTGCCGGCTGGGGTCGAGCCGGGTTATGACGGGCTGGAAATCAGCCTGTCATGACAACCGACATCCTGCTGCCGATGGTCGCCATCGCTATGATGCTGATCCTGGTCGGCCGACGCTTCTGGTCGCGCGATGTCGCGCCGCAGGACACGATCCAGCTGATGCTCATCTGGATCGGGATGATTGCCGTGCTGTGGGCAGTGGTCAGCTTCCTCCAGCTCTGATCAGCAGGATTTTACATAATATATATTATCAAGATGAACTGGATTTTGAGCGATCGCGTTTGCTCCTGAGCACCCCGCCGGCAGGACCAGGCGGTCAGATGGCGCCGCGCTGCCGCCGCCAAGATGTTGCCGACCTGCCTTTTGTCTCAGAAGCGCGCCCGTTGACGTGATTTTACCGGTCCCGATTGGCGATCGGCTCCGAAATCTTGACTCCAGTCCAACCCGCTGCCAGACGCCCGGGCCTTCCTTGGGGAGTAGCCGCCCGCGCGTTGCGGGGTGCCCGTCAACATGCTCGGCTTGTCCGTGGCGGGTGCAGCATCAGGCCTGGCGAGACCATGGATCGGCAGCGCGGCCAGGCCGGCGCGCGGCCGGTTCATGCTCGCCGTTCCGGCCCGGATGTCCGACCATGCCTACCCTGCTCCAATCCGTAATCCTGCTGCTTGCCGCCGCGCTGGTCATCTATCTTGCGTGCGAGCTGTTCGTGAATGGGGTCGAATGGCTGGGTGTCCGGCTGTCGGTCGGCCAGAAAGCGACGGGCTCGGTACTCGCGGCGTTCGGCACTGCGCTGCCCGAAAGCGTCGTGACGCTTGTGGCCGTGGCCTTTGGCGGCACCGTCCATGCCAAGGCGTTGGGGGTCGGCGCGGCATTGGGCGGGCCGCTGGCGCTGGCGACAATCGGCTATGCGACCGTCGGACTAGGGATGCTGGCCTTTGGCCGCCGGCTCGAGGCTACAGCCGCGACGCGCGAGGATTTCAGGCAGCTTGCGCGCGATCAAGGATGGTTTCTCGGACTGTTCGTGGTGAAGATCGCGCTGGGCCTTGTTCTTTTCCGCTGGAAGCCGTGGCTCGGCCTGATTTTCCTCGCTGCTTATGGGCTTTACCTCCGCAAGGAGATGGCGAGCGGCCGTGAAATGGACGGCGCGCCGGAGCCGCTGCTGCTCGCGCGCAGCCACGCGACGCCCCCCCTCGCCACCATCCTGATCCAGACCGGGCTCGCCTTGACCGCCATCTTCGTCGCTTCGCGCTTGTTTGTGGACCAGCTCGGCCTGCTCACCCCCCTGCTCGGCGTCCGGCCCGAACTCGTCGCGCTGCTGCTCAGCCCGATCGCGACCGAGCTGCCCGAGACGATGAACGCGATCATCTGGATCCGGCAGGGCAAGCATCGGCTGGCGCTGGCCAACATCTCCGGCGCGATGATGATCCAGACGACCGTCCCCACCGCCTTTGCGCTGTTCTGGACGCCTTGGCATCTCGATGAGCCGCTACTGCTGGCCGCAGGGACCACGGCGGTCGCGATCCTCGTCATGATCATGGCGTTTCGGCGCGGTATTGCCTCGCGCCGCCTGCTCGCCGCGATGGCACTCTTCTATCTGACGTTCATAGTCCTGCTCGTCGGCTTCGGCCTCGTACGGTGACAATGGGCTTGCCGCTTCGCCCGATGGAACATATAACGAACATATGGCACGGCTCGATACGCGCGAAAAGCTGGCAATCCTCGCCGATGCGGCCAAATATGATGCTTCCTGCGCCTCTTCGGGCACCGCCAAGCGTAATTCTCGCGATGGAAAGGGAATCGGTTCGACCGAGGGAATGGGCATCTGCCACGCTTATGCGCCCGACGGGCGTTGCATCAGCCTCCTCAAAATCCTGCTGACCAATAGCTGCATTTTCGATTGTCATTATTGCATCAACCGAAAAAGTTCGAACGTTCGACGGGCGAGTTTCACGGTCGAGGAGGTGGTGAAACTTACGCTCGCTTTCTACCGCCGCAATTACATCGAGGGGCTGTTTCTTTCGTCGGGGATTATCCGATCATCGGACTACACGATGGAGCGGATTGTCGAGGTCGCGCGCAGCCTGCGTGAGGATCATGACTTTCGCGGTTATATCCACCTCAAGACGATCCCGGATGCCGATCCCGAATTGATCCATCGCGCCGGGCTTTACGCCGATCGGCTGTCGATCAATGTCGAGCTTCCCACGCAACGCGGGCTCCAGCGGCTCGCGCCGGAGAAATCGGCGCCGCGCATCCGCGATGCGATGGG
>NZ_JBMDXG010000266.1:0-2117 GCF_048594985.1 Sphingomonas sp.
GGCCAGTTCACGCCCGCCGAGCAGGACCGGCGAATGGACATGCTGCTGTGGAACCGCGCCACCATCGCGGCGCTCCGCCAGATCGCATTCGTGTCGGCCGAGCGGCGCCCACTGTTCGCCGCGCGCCTCGCTTATCAGACCCGCGCCGCCGACGCAGGGACGCAGGCCCAGGCGCTCGGCCCCGCCGCCGAACGCGACGCCGGCTTCGTGATCGATCGCGCGCGCTGGCTGCAGGCGACCCAGCAATGGTCGACCGCGCGCTCGATGCTGGCACAGCCGCTGGCCTTCACCGCGCCCCCGGGCGATCCCGAGGCCTATATCCGTGCGCTGTACGAGTTCGCGAGGGCCGCCGCCGCCGACAAGCAGTGGAGCCTCGCCTACGGCATCGCCGCCAATGTCGATCGCGCCTATCCGGCGGGCCTGACCATCCGCGACCGGCCGCTGGCGGAGCGCGATCCCTATACCAGCCTGGTCTGGCTGGCGGGACAGGCCGCGCTCAAGCAGCTCAACCGCCCCAAGGACGCGCAGGCGATGTTCCGCCGCTATGCCGAGGCGTCGCAGAGTCCCGGCAGCCAGACCAAGGGGGAATATTGGGCCGGCCGCGCGGCGCAGGCGGCGGGCGACACGCTCGCCTCGGGCGTCCACTATGCCGCCGCCGCCGCGAACATGGACCAATTTTACGGCCAGCTTGCCGCCGAGCGCCTCAATCGCACCCTCTCCGTGCCGGCCGAGACGCCGGCTCTGCCGATCGCGCCTGAAGTGCGGCAGGAGTTCGAGCGACGCGAGATCGTGCGCGCCGCGCGCCTGCTCGGCCAGCGCGGCGCGTGGAAGGACCAGACGCAGTTCGTGCGGAAGATCGCCAATGATGCCGAAAGCGACAGCGATCACGTGCTGGCGGCCGAGCTCGCCCGCTCGATCGGCCGCCCCGATCTCGGCGTGATCGCGTCGCGCAACGCGCGTGCATCGGGCGCGCGCGATCCACTGCGCGTCGGCTTTCCCACCGTCGCGGTGCCGCCGTCGATGGAAAGCCACTGGACCATGATCCACGCGATCAGCCGTCAGGAGAGTCAGTTCGATCGCGAGGCGATGAGCCCTGTGGGCGCGCGCGGACTGATGCAGCTCATGCCCGCTACCGCGCGCGAACAGGCGGGCAAGATCGGCCTGCCGTTCGAACCGAACAAGCTTACGGCGGACATCGGCTACAATGTCCGCTTGGGATCGAGCTTCTTCGACCGGATGCTGACCTACTATAATGGCAGCTACGTGCTCGCGATCGCCAGCTACAATGCGGGTCCCGGCAACGTGAACAAGTTCATCCGTGCGAACGGCGATCCGCGTCTGGCGGGGGTGGACGTGGTGGACTGGATCGAGGCGATCCCGCTCAGCGAGACGCGCAATTCCGTTCAGAAGGTGCTGGAGAATGCGGTGGTCTACGACCTCTTCAATCCCGGCCGGTCGCGCGCGCCCGACCGCAACCGCCTGTCGCACTATCTCGGCAAGACCAGCGCCGGGTGAGCGACACGATCCCCATCACGCCCGCCGGGTTCCGGGCGCTGCGTGAAAGGTACGAGCTGCTCTTTACGACCGAGCGCCCCCGGCTGGTCGAAACGATCAGCTGGGCCGCCGGCAATGGCGATCGCTCGGAGAATGGAGATTACATCTACGGGCGGAAACGGCTGCGCGAGGTCGATCGCGAGCTGTCGCATCTTTCGCGGCGGATGAAGGCGGTAACGATCGTCGACCCCGCCCAACAGGCCAATCGCAGCCGCGCCTGGTTCGGCGCGACCGTCACGATCGTCGACGAGGACGCACGCGAACGCACCGTCACCCTGGTGGGCGAGGATGAGGCGGATGCGACGGCGGGCCGCATCAGCTGGCGCTCCCCGCTCGCGCGTGCACTGCGGGGCGCGGCGGTCGGCGACGTGCGCAACGTCACCTAGCCGGCGGGCGTGCGCGAGCAGGAAGTGACCGCCATCACCTATCCGCAATAGGCGGGTGCGATCGGAACGCCGTATCGACGCCAAGGATGGCGCCGATCAAAGCAGCAGTGTTCCCGCTCGTGGCCAAGGACGGGATGCCCGAAATCGCGGAGCAGCTCTACAACCAATTGAAACCTC
>NZ_JBMDXG010000267.1:0-30773 GCF_048594985.1 Sphingomonas sp.
ATGTATGAGACGCCGGGCGGGACGATCTACCATCTCGCCCACCGGGGTATCGAGCAGATCACGCTCGATCGCGGCGCCGCGCACCTCAAGGACGAGCTCGCGCCGCGCTATGCCGAACTGATCTATAACGGCTTCTGGTTCAGCCCCGAGCGCGAGATGCTGCAGGCGGCGATCGACCACAGCCAGGACAAGGTCACCGGCACCGTCCGGCTCAAGCTCTACAAGGGCGGTGTCCACGTGATCGGTCGCAAGTCGCCGCACACGCTCTATTCGGAGAAGGTCGTCACGTTCGAGGACGATCAGGGCGCCTACGACCAGCGCGACGCGGCGGGCTTCATCAAGCTCAACGCGCTGCGCCTGCGCCTGCTGGGCCGCCGCGACGGCCGCTGAGCCGCTCCTCGCCCCGCCTTACGTCGTACGGGACGACGGCGTGATCCTGACGGTCAGGGTCACGCCGCGCGCCGCGCGCACCGGGGCGACGGGTCTCCACCTCCAGCCCGACGGCCGCACCGCGCTCGCGGTCCGCCTTGCCGCGCCCCCGGTCGACGGCGCCGCCAACAGCGCGCTGGTGAAATGGGCCGCCGCCACGCTCGGCCTGCCGCGCGCGGCCGTCACGATCGAGGCCGGCGACACCAGCCGCCTCAAGCGCCTCCGCCTCGCCGGCGACTCCGCAACGCTCGCTGCCCGGATCGAGGCGCTGCTTCGGCAAGCGTAAAAAGCGGCGCCCGGATCATCCGGTCAGCGCGCCGGCGTGGGCGGTTCGGTGCGCTCGGCATCGTCAGGCGCCTGCCATTCGAGGCGAAGCGACCCGGCTGCGATCCCCGGCGCCGCCTGTCCGCCGCGGCTGACGATACCGTCCGCGACCGCGCGGCGCTGGGCCAGCATGCCGCCATTGACCGCGATCGCGCGCCGCAGCCGTTGTGCCGCCCATGCGGCCGTATCCAGCGCCTCCCCGTCGATCACGCCTTCCACAAGCCGGATCGGCGGCAGCGCGACATCGCCAGGCGGCGCAAGCTGGATCGTCCATTGCGGCAGGGCGCGGTGCGCGCGCGCCTCCAGCATGCGATAGCCCGACAGGCCCAGCCCCGGCAGCGCCGCCGCGGTCGCGTAGAGTGTCCGTTGCTGCGCGTCGGCGCGGACCGTCGCGGGCTGCGCGCCTGCGATCAGGGCAAGGTCGGCAACGGCGCGCTGCTGGCGATCGGCCTCGGTCGGCGCGTTGCCGCCATTGGCCCGGGCGATCTGCGCGACCTCGACCCCGCTCGCGTCGGGCGCGACGTGCAGCTGATCGACATGCAGGTCGACCGGCCGGCCAAGGCGCTCGCGCAGGTCGCTGGCAAGCGCGCGGTCGGCAAGGGGGTCCAGCCGTGGCGTCAGCACCACCGCCCGGATGCGGATCGGCTTGGCATCGTGATCGATGTCGAGCTGGCTCAACCGCGATCCGTCCGCGAACCGGCTCTGGATCGTGTCGCGCACCTGCCGCCGGGCGACCGCTTCGAACGCGATCTGGCGGAGCGCCGTGCCCAGGGGAACGGAGAGAATGCCGAGCGCCACGACGAACAGGGTAAGCTGCCAGCCCGTATGCTGCGGCGAGAGATGGGCGCCGAAGCCGTAGACGCGCGCCACCAGCGCGGCGGTGAGCGCGATGGTGATGGCGTTGGTGAGGAACAGCAGCAGCGAACCCGCGAACACCGTCCAGTTGAGCGTGGCGATGCCGAAGCCGACCACCACCAGCGGCGGCATCAGCGCGATCGCGATCGCGACTCCGACGACCGTGCCGCCGCGACCCCGGATCAGCGCATAGGCGCCCGCGAGCGCCGAAAGCAGCGCCACGAGCAGGTCGAACAGCGTCGGCCGCGTGCGGGCCGCAATCTCGCTCGTGATGGTTTGGATCGGGGAAAGCGCCACGAATATGACTGACAGCATCACCGCGATCGCCGCGCCGGCCACCAGCGCGGTGGCGGCACGGCGCATCTCGTGCGTGTCGACCGTGGCGATCCCGAAGCCGACCCCGATGATCGGCGTCATCAGGGGTGATAGCAGCATCGCGCCAATCAGCACGGCGACCGACGGCATCAACAGCCCGAGCAGGGAAAGCGTGGCCGAAATGACGATCAGGAATGCATATCGGCCGGACCAGCCCGAATCCTCAATGATCTGCCGCAGCACCGCGTCATGATCCACTCCACTGACGACCCACATCGACCACCATCGACGCAGCTCGGATCGACCGCGCGGTTTGTATTCACCCATTGCCTGCGCCGCTCCTGCTTCCGACGGCCTCCTGCTAGGGCAGTGGCGCGGTGGGGGCGACCCCTCGCATGTCCGCAATGCCGCCGATGGTCCGACATGCCGAACTTTGGGGAGTCCGGCCGCCAAGGCTGGTCTTTTCCCCGCAGCCTTGTGTAAGCCGCCGCATGCCTGAACCACGATCGTCGAAGGCTGGCGCACGCGGGTGGACGCCCGCGCGCTATCGCGCGCTGCTGCGGGCCGAAGGGCCCTCGTCGATGCGGTTCAGAACCCGGCTGGCGATTTTGCTCGGTGCGGTCGCGATCGGGCTGGCCGCGACGCTCTTCGCCACCGCCGCCGACGCCGCCGGGCAGCTTTTCGACCTCTATGTCGCGCGCCATCCGTGGCTTCCGCTCTTGAGCACGCCGCTGCTCTTCGCCCTCCTCGTCTGGCTGACGCGGCGCTTCGTCCCGCTGGCGCGCGGGTCGGGCATCCCCCAGGTCATCGCCGCGCAGCAGGACCCCGAACGGGCGACGGGGTCGCTGGTGTCGGTGCGAACGGTCGTGGGCAAGGCGCTGCTGACACTCGGGGCCGTGCTGGCCGGCGCATCGGTGGGGCGCGAGGGGCCGACCGTCCAGATCGCGGCCGCCGTCATGGGCCTCAGCCACCGTCTGTTCCGTGTCCCGCTGCGCGGCGCCGTCCTGATCGCGGGCGGCGCGGCGGGGGTGGCGGCGGCGTTCAACACCCCGCTGGCCGGGCTGTTGTTCGCGATCGAGGAATTGGCGTCCGCCTATGAGCAGCGGGTTACGTTGCTCGTCATCGCCGCGATCGTGATCGCCGGCATGGTCGCGCAGACGGTGCAGGGCGACTACGTCTATTTCGGCCTGATCGGGGCGCACATGACGATCACCTCCGCGCTCATGGCCGTGCCGTGCGCCGGCATCGTCGGGGGCGTCGCGGGCGGGCTGTTCGCGCGGCTGATGCTGACCATGGCGACCGCGAGCAACCCGGTCACCGGCTGGGCGCGCCGAAGCCCTGTCGCGTTCGCCGCGCTTTGCGGATTGGTCGTCGCCCTCCTCGGCGTCGGCACGGGCATGACCTGGGGGACCGGCTACGGCGCCGCGCGCGCGATGATCGCCGGGGTCGATGCACCCTTATGGTTCGGCCCGGCCAAGTTCCTCGCCGCGCTGGCGACGGCGGTCGCGGGGCTGCCGGGCGGCATCTTCGCCCCGTCGCTGGCGGTGGGGGCAGGGGTCGGCAACCTCCTCCAGCCGATCTTTTCGGGAATGCCGGCCTCGTCGATCGTGATCCTCGGGATGGTCGGCTATTTCGCCGGTGTCGTCCGCGCGCCGCTGACCGCCGTCATCATCCTGTCGGAAACCACCGCCAGCCGCGGGCTGATGCTGCCGATGTTCGCGACCGCCTTCATTGCGGACGGGTTCAGCCAATTCGTCTGCCGCGAGAAGCTGTATCACGGCCTGTCCCGGACCTTCGCGATGCGTCCGTAATCGGCGCCCACATCATCGGGGCCCGATGACCGCTGGCCTCGCAATTTGAGAACAAAACAGGTATAGAGAGCCGGCTCTTTCCCATCGTCGGCACAGGCTCCACCGTCTGCTAGGTGGGAGCAGGCGCACGGCTCGGCACCGCACACGGCGCATCGCGCCGCACGAGCGTGAACTTCCGTAAACTTTGGACGCGACCTCGTCAGGTGCGGCCGCCTCGCCTCAATGGCGGAAGTGGCGCATTCCGGTGAAGACCATCGCCAGCCCGGCCTCGTCGGCGGCGGCGATCACCTCCTCGTCGCGGATCGATCCGCCCGGCTGGATCACCGCCGTGGCCCCCGCCTCGACCGCCGCGAGCAGGCCGTCGGCGAACGGGAAGAAAGCGTCGGAGGCGACCGCCGACCCGATCGTCTTGGGCTGGTCCCAGCCCGCCTTGCCGGCCGCGTCCTTCGCCTTCCACGCGGCGATGCGCGCGCTTTCCAGGCGGTTCATCTGCCCCGCGCCGATCCCGGCGGTGGCGCCGTCCTTGGCATAGACGATCGCGTTCGACTTGACGTGCTTGGCGACGATCCAGGCGAAACGGCAATCGGCCAGCTCCTGCAGCGTCGGCGCGCGCCTGGTGACGACGGTCAGCCCGTCCTCCGGCACCTGCCCGTTGTCACGCGTCTGGAGCAGCATCCCGCCCGCGATCGACTTCAGCGTCATGCCCGGCCGCTTGGGATCGGGCAGTTCCCCCGTCAGCAGCAGGCGCAAATTCTTCTTGCGGGCGAACACCGCGCGCGCGTCCGCATCGGCGTCGGGGGCGGCGACCACCTCGGTGAAGATGCCCGAAATCGCCTCGGCCGTCGCGCCATCGAGCGGGCGGTTGACCGCGATGATCCCGCCGAACGCCGACACGCTGTCGCAGGCGAGCGCCGCTTGGTACGCCTCGATCAGCGTCTCGCCGGTCGCGACCCCGCACGGATTGGCATGCTTGACGATCACCACGGTGGGCGGGCCGTCCTTGAACTCGCTGACGAGCTCCAGCGCGGCGTCGGCATCGTTGTAATTGTTGTAGCTCAGCGCCTTGCCCTGCACCTGCTCGGCCTGCGCGATCCCGCGCTCGTGCGGCCAGTGCGGCAGGTAGGCGGCGCCCGCCTGGTGCGGGTTCTCGCCATAGCGCAGGCCGGGCTCGACCCGGCGCCACGGCGTGACGAGCGTGTCGGGGAATTGCGCCTGCTGGTCGCTGAACGCGAACCACGACGCGATCGTCGCGTCATAGGCGGCGGTCGCGGCGAACGCCTTGGCGGCGAACAGCTTGCGCTGGTCGATCGTGGTCGTGCCCTCCGCGACGACCGCATACTCGGCCGGGTCGGTGACGATCGCGACGAAGGCGTGGTTCTTGGCGGCCGAGCGCACCATCGACGGCCCGCCAATGTCGATATTCTCGATCACCTCGTTGCGGCCCGCGCCCTTCGCGACGGTCTGCGCGAAGGGGTAGAGGTTCACCACCACCAGATCGATCGCGCCGATCCCGTGCTCCTCCATCGCGGCGACGTGCGCGGCATCGTCGCGCACCGCGAGCAGCCCGCCATGGACCTTGGGGTGCAGCGTCTTGACCCGCCCGTCCATCATCTCGGGAAAGCCGGTCAGGTCCGACACGTCCTGCACCGCCAGCCCCGCCTCGCGCAGCGCCCGGGCCGTGCCGCCGGTAGACACCAGCTCGACGCCCTTGGCGGCAAGCGCCCGGCCCAGTTCGACCAGCCCGGTCTTATCGGAAACGGAAAGCAGCGCGCGGCGGATGGTGATGTCGGTCATGCGCGCGCGTTTAACGGCCAAGGCGCGGATGGCCAGGATTTTTGCTCCGTCAGCGATCGAGCAGCCGCTCCATCAGCCATACCCGGATCGCGCTGGCGAGGTTGGCCGGCGCGTCGTCCGCGACCCGCGCCGCGTCGATCCGCGCGACCAGCGCGCTGATCGGCAGCGCATCCTCCTCGGCCGCGCGCTTCAGCGCCTCCCAGAAGACGGGCTCGAGGCTGACCGAGGTCGCGTGGCCGGCGATCATCACCGATCGTTTGACCGGGCCGGCCATCGCGTCAGTACATGTGCTGGCCGCCGTTGATCGACAGCGTCGATCCGGTGACGAAGCCCGCATTCTCGCCGGTCAGGAAGATGACGCCACGCGCGATCTCGTCCGCCTTGCCCAACCGGCCGACCGGGATCTTGGCGACGATCTTGGCGAGCACGTCCTCGGGCACGGCGGCGACCATGTCGGTGTCGATATAGCCCGGCGCGATCGCGTTGACCGTCACGCCGAAGCGCGCGCCCTCCTGCGCCAGCGCCTTGGTGAAGCCGTGAATGCCCGATTTGGCGGCGGCGTAATTGACCTGGCCGTACTGGCCCGCCTGGCCGTTGATCGAACCGATGTTGACGATCCGGCCCCAGCCGCGCGTCTTCATCCCCGGAAACGCCGCCTTGGCCATGTTGAAGCAGCCGCCCAGATTGGTGTCGATCACCTCGCGCCACTGCTCCCAGCTCTGCTTGAGCAGGGTCGCGTCGCGGGTGATGCCGGCATTGTTGACGATGATGTCGACCGGGCCGAGCTCGGCCTCGACCTGCTTCACGCCGTCGAGACAGGCCTGATGATCGGCCACGTCCCATTTGTACGCCTTGATGCCGGTGCCTTCGGTGAAGGCCTTCGCCCGTTCGTCATTGCCGGCATAATTGGCGGCGACGATGATCCCTTCCGCCTTGAGCGCGAGGCTGATCGCCTCGCCGATGCCGCGGGTTCCTCCGGTCACGATCGCAACGCGCGCCATCTGCCTCTCCATGTTCGAGTTGGCCTGAAGCCTAGGAAGCGCTTACCCATCCCGCAAGCTCCCGCCGCAGCAGGGCGTGCAACATTTCAATGCTGCCGGGTGTCGCGTTGAGGCAGGGCAGGGCGGCGAAATCGGTGCCGCCCGCGCCGATGAACGTGTCCCGCCCGCGGATCGCGAGTTCCTCCAGCGTCTCGACGCAGTCGGCCGAGAAGCCGGGCGCGACCACCGCGACGCGCGTGATGCCCTGCCCCGGCAGCCCCGCCAGCACCCGATCGGTCGCGGGCTCCAGCCACTTGGCGCGGCCGAAGCGCGACTGGAAGGCAGTGACCAGATCGCGCCCCAGCGCCTCGCCCAGCAGCCGCGCGGTCTTGCGGCAATGGCAATGGTAGGGATCGCCGAGGTCCAGTGTTCGCTGCGGCATCCCGTGGAAGCTGACGACGATCGCCTGCGGCGCAAACGGCAGCGCGGCCAGCGACGCCTCCACGCTGTCCTTCAGCGCTGCGATGTAGCCGGGATCGTCGTAATAAGGCGGCAGCGTGCGGATCGCCGGCTGCCACCGCATCGTCGCCAGCGCGGCGAAGGCGTGGTCGTTGGCGGTCGCGGTCGTCGCCGCGCAATATTGCGGGTAGAGCGGCGCGATCAGGATCCGCTCGCACCCCGCCGCCTTCATCGCCGCCAGACGGTCGGGAATGGCGGGACGGCCGTAGCGCATCGCGTGATCGACCAGCACGTCGTCACCGAACAGGTCGCCGAGCGCGCGCGCCTGTGCCGCCGAGATCGCGGCGAGCGGCGAGCCGTCTTCGCCCCACACCTGGGCATAAGCGTGCGCCGACTTCTTCGGGCGCGTGGTCAGGATCACCCCGCGCAGGATCGGCTGCCACAGCAGAGGCGGGATCTCCACCACCCGCCGGTCGGAGAGAAATTCGGCGAGGTAGCGCCGCACCGCGCCGGGCTCGGCCGCGTCGGGCGTGCCAAGATTGACGAGCAGCACGCCGACACGGGGGCTGGGGATCGCGGGATGGTCTGGCGGCGGGGTCATGGCATCCTCAGCGGCAGGCTGCGCAGCCGCTTGCCCGTGGCGGCGAACAAAGCGTTGGCGATCGCCGGGGCCGCCACCGGGACGGCGAGCTCCGCCACCCCGCCCGGCGCCTCGCCTGACCGGATCAGGCTGACGCTGATTTCGGGCATGTCGCGCAGGCGCGGCAGGCGGAGCGCGTCCAGCCCGGTCTGCCGGACGCGCCCATCCGCAGTGTTGACTGAACCGCCCAATGCCTGCGCCAGCCCCCAGATCAGCCCGCTTTCGATCTGCTGACGCGCGCTGTCGGGATGGATGACGCGGCCGATGTCGGCGACCGCCGCCAGCCGCACGACGCGGATCGCATCGCCATCGAGCGCCGCCTCGGCCATCACCGCGACATGACTGCCGAAGGCGCTGAGGCAAGCCAGGCCCTGGCCGGCGCGCGGCTCTCCGCTCCAGCCGCCGGCCGCCGCCGCCTCGCTCAGGCAGCGCGTGAGGCGCGGATTGCCCCCGAGCAGCCGCATGCGAAAGGCCAGCGGATCGACCGCCGCCGCATTGGCCAGCTCGTCGACGAACCCCTCGATGAAGAAGCCGGTCGCGGCATGCGCGCCAGCGCGCGCGACGCCCGTCGGCAGCGCGATCTCGGCCGGGCAATGCGCGACCGACAGGACCGGGAGCTCATAGCTGGGCACCGCCCCCGCCGCCGCAAACGCGTTCTCGCCGATGCGGGCGAGCCCGGGGATCAGGTTGGCCCCGCCCGGGGTCGCGAGGCGCATCCGCCACGCCGCGATCCGGCCCGCTTCGAGCCGCGCCGACAGATGCGCGCGCGCCGGCGGGGCATGGCGTCCGCGCTGCATCTCCTCCTGTCGGCTCCACATCAACTGCACCGGGCGCTTGGCGTGGATCGCCAGCGTCGCCGCCTCCACGATCGCGTCATGCGCCAGCTTGTGGCCGAAGCCGCCGCCGACCGGCATCGGATAGAGCGTGATCCGATCGGCCGGAAACCCCGTCGCGCCCGCGAGCGTGGACACCGCGTCCTGCGGCGCCTGCGTCGGCGCCCACACCTCGATCCGATCGCCGTTTACACGCGCGGTCGCGACCAGCGGCTCGAGCGTCGCATGGGGCGAGAGGCCAATTTCGTAGCGCGCCTCGATCGCGCCCGGCCCGGTCAACACGCTTTCGGCGTCACCGGCGCTTGCGATCACCTCGCCGTCCGCGCTCAGCGCCGCGTCGAGTGCCTTGCCGATCCCCGCGCTGTCGGCCACCGCGCCGCCAGCGGCGAAACGCGGCGCAAGCTTGTCGAGCGCGCGGTCGGCGGCCCACCAATTGTTCGCGAGCGCGGCCACCCACGTATCGGTCCGCACGACCCCGACCACGCCCGCCTGACGATCCGCCGCCGCCAGGTCGACCGCCGTCAGCAGGGGATCGCCGATCGGACCGTGCCGGATCGCGGCGAACACCATGTTGGGCAGGCGGACGTCGCCGGCATAGCGGATCGTGCCGTCGACCTTGGCCGGGAGATCGAGGCGCGGCACCGGCCGGCCGCTCAAGCCGCCGATGCCGACGCGGCGGAGCGGCGGTTCGGACGGCGGGTCGAACCCGGCCGCCTGCGCCGCGAGCTCGCCGAAGCGGAACCGGTCCTCGCCGCGAACGACGAAGCCCGCCTCCGTATCGCAGGCCTGCCAGTCGGCGCCCAACCGCTCCCCCGCCGCCATACACAGCAGGGCCCGCGCGGTCGCGCCCGCCACACGAAACGGCTGCTCGAACATGCGGACCGATGTCGATCCGGCGGTGATCGTCAGCGCCTCGCGAGTCGCCCATTCACGCGCCGCCCAGCCGCCGGCCCCGCGCAGCAGCGCCGGTCCGGATGCCGCCGCCGCATCGGCCGCGAGCAAAGTGTTGGCATAGAGCGGATTGAGCGGCGCCGGCTCGACCCCGACCTGGCGCCAGTCGGCCCCGAGTTCGTCCGCCAGCGCCTGCGCGAGCGCGGTCCAGATTCCCTGTCCCATTTCCGCCTGCGGGACGACGGCGGTGACACGCCCTGTCGTGTCGATCTTGAGAAAGGCGTTGAGCACGGTTTCGCCCTCGCGCGCGGCGAGGTTGGGGCGGTAATCGCGCGGCCACAGGCCCCAGGCGAGCAGCAGCCCCGCGCCCGCGCCGCCACCGATCAGCAATGTGCGCCGGTCGATGCCCCTGCCTGTCGATCGTGCCATGGCGGACCTCTAGGGCGGCGCGCGGGCCGGGTCGAGAGCGGGAACAAGCCGTCCCCGCGCCGGTTCTGCGCGCGACGTTCAAACGTGGGAGAATGCGCGATGGCCGCCTTCAACAAGGACATGATCGAACTCGCAACCGCGAACGACTTCTTCCAGAAGGAGGTCTACCTCGACCGCAACATCCAGATCGTCCTGATGAGCATTCCGGCCGGCGAGGATATCGGCGAGGAAACGCACCGCGCCGACCAGACCACCTTCTTCGTGGCGGGCGAGGGGCAGGCGGTGGTCGATGGCAGCCGCAGCCAGTTGGGCCCCAACCGGATGATCGTCATCCCCAAGGGCGCCAAGCACAACATCATCAACAAAGGGACAAGCCCGCTCAAGCTGTTCAGCGTCTACGCGCCCCCGGCCGAGCCCGCCGGCGTCGCGCACCGGACCAAGGCGGAAGCCGAGGCGGCCGAGGAAGGTTTCGTGAGCCGCGCCGCCAAGCGGGTGAAGGAGGCACTGGGCGGCGGCTGAGCCTCAGTCCATCAGTTTGCGCATGAAGTAAGTGATCTCCAGCGCGTTGGCGCGCGCCGCCTGCTTCAGGTTGGCGCCCGCCGCGTGCCCGCCCTCCATATTCTCCCAATAGAGATAGGGCAGACCATATTCCTTCATCCGCGCGGCGAACTTGCGCGCCTGGACCGGGCCGACACGGTCGTCGCGCGTCGTCGTCCAGATGAACGGCTCGGGATAGGACGCGCCGCGCCGGAGCTGCTGATAGGGCGAGGTTTTCTCCCAGAAGGCACGCTCGGCCGGCACGCTCATGCTCCCATATTCGCCGACCCACGACGATCCCGCCGAAAGCTGTTCGTAGCGCAGCATGTCGAGCAGAGGGATCTGGATCGCGACCGCGCTCCATAGATCGGGGCGCTGGGTCATCTCGACCCCCATCAGCAGCCCGCCATTCGATCCGCCGAAGATGCCGAGCCGCCGTGCGGAGGTGAAACCCCGCCGGGCCAGATCCTCGCCGACCGCCGCGAAATCGTCGTAGATCACCTGCCGCTTGGTCTTGAGACCCGCCTGGTGCCACGCCGGGCCGAACTCGCCGCCGCCGCGGATATTGGCGAGGACGAACGCGCCGCCCTTCTCCAGCCACAGCTTCCCGCGCGTGCCGAGATAGGACGGCGTGTAGGAGACCTGGAAACCGCCATAGGCGGTCATCAGCGTCGGGGTGGCGCCGTCGCGCTTGGCATCGGCACGGTGAACAATGAAATAGGGGATCTTGGTGCCGTCCTTCGACACCGCCTCATATTGTTCGGTGACGAGGCCCGTCGCGTCGAACCGCGGCGGCATCGCCTTGACCTGCGTCGCGCTGGCCTTCGCGGCGTCGGCCAGCCAGACCGACGTGGGCACGGTGAAACTTTCGACCTGCAGGAACAGTTGGTCGGTCGCGCGGTCGTGGCTGACGATATTGACCGCGCTATTGTCCGGCAGGGGCAGCCGCTTCGCGTTCCACCCATCATCCGCCGGTGCGAAGCGCCACGCCTGCCCACGCACATTGTCGTAGATCGCGGCGACGACATGCCCCTTCGTCACGGCAACCGTCTCGACCGACTGGCGTGGGCTGGGCGCGAACAGCAGTTCGTCCCCCGCGACCTTGCCGTCGACGATCCGCACCGCGACCAACGCGCCGGCCTTGTGCCCGCGCCAATCCTCGTTGATCGTCACGATCAGCCGCCCGGCCGCCAGCCCCGCGACCGACAGCTGAGCCGGCAGATCGAGCCGGGTCACGCGATCGCCCTCGACCAGCAGCGTCTCGCTGTCGAAGAAGGTGATCGCGCGCGAGATCAGCAGCAGGCGCCGTCCGTCGCCGTCGACCAGCGACATCGGGGAGACGCCGACATCGCTCGGCTGGCCGCGCCACACCTCGGTCGCCTGGTCGAGCGGACGGCCGCGCGTGACGCGCTTGACCACGAAGGCATAGCCCGAGCTGGTCATCGTGCCGGGGCCCCAGTCGCGCGCGACGAGCAGGCTGTCGGGCGTCTCCCACGCAAGATCCTGCTTCGAGGTCGGCAGGGTGAACCCGCCGGCAACGAACGTGCCGCTATCGAGATCGAATTCGCGCGCGGTGGTCGCGTCCTCGCCCCCTTCGGAGAGCGAAAGGATGCAGCGTTTCTCGGTGACAGGCTCGCACTGCTCGCCCTTCCACACCCACTTCTTGCCTTCCGCCGCCGACAATTGGTCGAGGTCGAGCAGGGTGCGCCAGCGTGGCGTCGCGGTCAGATAGTCCACAAGCGTCGTCGTCCGCCACAGCCCCTGAACGTGCGCCGCATCCTGCCACAGGTTGAGCACCTGATCGCCCCGGACGAGGTTCGGCTTCGGCACGCGGTCGGTCGCCTCTGCGATGCGCAGCGCGTCGGCATAGAGGCCGGAATAGCGCGGATCGCGTTCGAGCACCGACAGGGTGCGCGTATTCTCGGCCTCGACCCAGGCGAGCGCCTTGGGCGCGAAGATGTCTTCCAGCCAGACGTGCGGATCGTCGGCGGGCGGCGCGGCATCGCTCATCGTGGACAAGGCGGCAAGCAGGAGGGGGAGAAGCCGCCGGAGGCGCGGTGCCATCGTTGATCCTTCATGGTTGCCGCCACAGTGCCGATCCCGCCGCCTGCGTCAATCGATCGGCTTGCCGGGGGGCGGGCTTTTCGCCAGACCGCGACCCGCAATGCCGCGCGCCTCCCTCCTGCTGCGATCGATCGTGCTGCTCGCGGCGGTGCCGGCGGGGGGCTATGGCGCGTTCCGCCTGCTCCAGGCCACGCCGGATACCGTGGTCGACGTGCACCGGCTGGGGCCGCCGCCGGTCGGCGCGGTCCATTTCGGCGGTCCCGATCGCCCGTCCCGCGCGCTCGCCACGCTGCTGCGCGCGCGGATCGACGCGGTTCCGGCCGGCGGGCGGATCGCATGGGCGACCTATTATTTCCGCGACCTCGACCTCGCCCGCGCGCTGATCCGGGCGAGCGATCGGGGCGTGCGCGTGACGCTGACATTCGACGGGAGCCCGCGCCTGGGCGGCGCCAATGCCGCGGCGATCGATCTGCTGCGTCGTCACGGTTTAGGGGGCGGGCTGGTGCTGCGCCAGCGGCCGGCCCTGTTGCGCGCGGTCGCGGGCCGGCTGCACAGCAAGATCTATATGTTCTCGCATCCGACGCCGGTCGCCTTGATCGGATCGTTCAACCCGTCCGGCGACGCCGATACCGATCGTGCCGTGATCGACGAGATCGGCGATCAGGATCGCGGGCACAATCTGCTGGTCGAGGTGACCGGCGCGGGGCTGGTCGCCGCTCTGGAGGCGCAGGTCCAGCGGATCGTGGATGGCGGCGGATCGGCCGGACGGTTCGGCCTCCAGGCCAACCGCATCGTGCGTGACGGCGACACCGACCTGTTCTTCTACCCCCGGCTCCGCCCCGAAGTGGTCGAACGCGCGGTCGACGCGCTGGGGCCGGGTGATCGCATGTGGGGTGCGATCTCACACCTCAAGGCGGACATGGTCGATCGGCTGGCCAGGGCGGGAAGCGCGGGCGCCCGGATCGAGCTGGTGGTGCACGACACCGAGCGCCGCGTGCCTGAAGCCGCCGTGGCACGGCTGCGGGCGGCGGGCGTCGATGTGCGGCGCTATGCCCATCCCGACGGCCTGCCGATGCACGCCAAGTTCCTCGTCCTCACGCGGAACGGCCAAACCACGAGCTACGTCGGCAGCCTCAATTACAACCGCAATTCGCGCTGGCTGAACGACGAGGTGCTGATGCGCTCGGGCGATGCTGCGCTGGCGCGCGCGCTCATCGCGCGCCACGCCGCGATCGGGCGCGAGATCGATGGCTTTGCGGGCCGCTGACGGTTTGCCGCGCGCCGCGCGCTGGGCTAGGCGGCGGACATGAGCCTGGTCCCCCTCGCCGCCACGGCGGCACCGCTCACCTATGCGAGCCTTCATCTGTCGCCGGTCGCGCTCGACCTCGGCATCCTGCAGATCCGCTGGTACTCGCTGGCTTACATTGCAGGCATCGTCATCGGCTGGTGGTATCTCACCCGCCTGATCGCGCGGCCCGGCGCGCCGATGACGCGCGCGCATGCCGACGATTTCGTGTTCTACGCGACGCTCGGCATCATCCTCGGCGGACGGATCGGCTACGTCCTCTTCTACGATCCCTGGATGCTGCGCGAGCCGCTCCGCGTGCTCAGGTTGTGGGAAGGGGGCATGTCCTTCCACGGCGGCGCGTTCGGGACGATGATCGCGGTATGGTGGATGGCGCGCGCCAATCGCCTCTCGATGCTGCGCGTGCTGGATTATGTCGCCTGCTGCGTCCCGTTCGGGCTGTTCTTCGGCCGGCTCGCCAACTTCGTGAACGGCGAATTGTGGGGCCGCATCACCGACGTTCCCTGGGCGATCGTCTTTCCGGGTGCCGAGGCCGGCCCCTATCCGCGTCATCCGAGCCAGCTTTACGAAGCCGCGCTGGAAGGCGTCGTGCTGTTCGCGATCCTGTTCGTGCTCTTCTGGCGGACGCAGGCGCGCTACAAACCGGGGATGCTGCTCGGCACCTTCCTGACCGGCTATGGCACCGCACGCTTCCTGGTCGAGTTCGTGCGCGAGCCCGACGTCCAGCTCGGCATCCTGCCGTGGGGTCTGTCGATGGGGCAGACGCTCAGCCTGCCGATGATCCTGACCGGCATCTTCTTCATCGCCACCGCGCCACGCCGCCGCGTGCGGGTCGAGCCGATCGCCGGCGATGCCAGCGTCGCCTGATCCGACCCCCGATCTGACGGGGACGATCGAGGCGCTGATCGCGGGCGAAGGACCGATCACGGTCGAACGCTACATGGCGCTCGCGAACGCGCATTATTACGCGACGCGCGAGGCGATCGGCGCGGCGGGCGACTTCATCACCGCGCCCGAGGTCAGTCAGATGTTCGGCGAGCTGGTCGGCCTCGCGCTTGCCGACCTGTGGCAGCGCGCGGGCACGCCCGAGGTCGCATTGGTCGAACTGGGGCCGGGGCGGGGCACGCTGGCGGTCGACATGCTGCGCGCGATGGCGAGCGCCGGTCTCCGCCCCCCGCTCCATCTGGTGGAGACCAGCCCGCTGCTGCGCGAGCGCCAGCGCGCGCAGCATCCCGACGCGATCTGGCACGATACGATCCAGACGCTGCCCGCCGATCGCCCGCTGCTGGTCGTCGCCAACGAATTCTTCGACGCGCTGCCGATCCGCCAGCTCGTCCGCACGCTGGACGGCTGGCACGAGCGGATGGTGGCGAGCGGGCCGGACGGGTTCGAGGCGCGCCCTGGCGCGCGCGCGCGACGGCGAGGTGCCGCCGCACCTGCGCGATGCCGATCCGGGCGGGATCATCGAAAGCTGTCCCGCCGCGCGCAAGCTCGTCCATGCTTTGGCGCGACGGCTGCACGATCAGGGCGGTGCGCTGCTCGCGATCGATTACGGCCATGCTGGCGGCGCGCATGGCGATACGCTCCAGGCGGTCCATGCCCACGCTTATGCCGATCCGTTCGCGCGGCCGGGCGCGAGCGACCTGACCGCGCATGTCGATTTCGGCGCGCTCGCCGGATCGGCGCGCAGCGCGGGCGTCCATGTTACCGGGCCGGTGCCGCAGGGCCAGTGGCTGGTCGCACTCGGCCTCGCGTCGCGCGCGGGCGCGCTCACGCGCAGCGCGCCGCTGCGCGCGGACGAGATCGCCGCCGCCTATCGCCGTCTCACCGCCCCCGACGAGATGGGCGAATTGTTCAAGGTGATGGCGATCACCGCGCATGGCTGGCCCGAGCCGGCGGGCTTTCAATGAGCGTCCCCGTCCCGTTTCGCGCGACGGCACTCGGCGCGGTGCCGCACGGCTTCCTCGGGCGTGAGGGCGGCGTGTCGACCGGCATTCTCGCCGGGCTGAACGTCGGCTTGGGATCGGGCGACGATCGCACCGCGATCGCCGAAAATCGCCGCCGCGTGGTCGCAGCGGTGCTGCCCGGCGCGGCTTTGGTCACGCTGCATCAGGTCCATTCGGCCGAGGCGGTCGTGGTGACCGCGCCCTTTCCCGACGACGCGCGTCCCCACGCCGACGCGCTGGTGACCGACCGGCCCGGCCTGCTGCTCGGCGTGCTGACCGCCGACTGCGCGCCCGTGTTGCTGGCCGACCCGCAGGCCGGCGTCGTGGGCGCGGCGCATGCCGGGTGGAAGGGGGCGATCGGCGGTGTCACCGACGCCGCGGTGGCGGCGATGGAACGGCTGGGCGCGGATCGCGCGCGGATGGCAGCGGCGATCGGCCCTTGCATCGCGCGTGCGTCATACGAGGTCGACGAGGCCTTCCTGCGCCGCTTTGACGAGGCCGACCCGGAGAATGAGCGCTTCTTCGCGCCGGGCGCGGGCGATCGCTGGCATTTCGACCTCGAGGCCTATGTCGCCGCGCGGCTCGCGGCGGCCGGGGTGGAGCGGATCGAGATGCTCGGGCTAGACACCTATCCCGACGAACGCCGCTTCTTCAGCTACCGCCGCGCGACGCATCGCGGCGAGCCCGATTACGGGCGGCAGATCGCGCTGATCGGCCTGCCCGCCTGATCCGGCCTCAGAAGGGCGACCAAGTCGCCTTCTCGGTAAAGCGCATATAGCCGAGGTTCGCGCCGAGCCGCCAGCCGACCCCCAGCCGGATCGGGATCAGCACCTTGTCGCCGCGCCGCAGATAGCTCGCGGTCAGCCCGCCCACGACATAGACATTGCCCTCGACCGCCGGGAAACGCTGGAACAGCTCCTGGCTGTCATAGAGGTTGTAAACCAGCACGAACGTCTTGGCGCCGTTGCCGCCCACGTCAAAACCGACCGACGGCCCGGTCCAGTAAACCGGGCGCTGCCCCTCCACCTTGTGGAACATCGTGCCTGATCCGTAGCGCAGGCCCACGACGAAGGCACCGCCCGCCTCGCGCCCGGCGATATAGGCGTTGGGTCGGCCCTGCTCCTTGAAGATCTTCTCGACCAGTTCGGCGAGGCCCGCCGCGCCCTTGCCGAACACCCCCTCGGCGGCGGCGAGCACGTCGCCCTCCTGGTACGTGCCGCCCGTGACTGCGTCGCGCGCCTGGATCTCCGCCTGCGAGGCGGGCGGGGGCGCCTGCGTGCCCTGCGGCTGCGCGGGAGCCGTCGGAGCAGGAGGCGGGGGTGCATCGGCGGGTGGATCGTAGGCGGGCGTCTCCGGCGCCGACGTCGCGGCCATGGCGCCGGCCTGGTTCGGATCGACCGTGCGCACCTGCGCGGTCGCGGCACCGCCGATCAGCGATGCGCCCACGAGCGAAGTCACGATGTGCCGGATCATCCCAGTCTCCCTTTCGTCTTCTATAGGGAAGCCCGCGCTTACGCGGCAATGAACAAGCGGCAGGCTTGGCGTTGATCGCGGCGGATCACGCCGCTATAGCCGCACCCAGCCGGGCCTGGAGACGTGGGTGAGTGGCTGAAACCAACGCTTTGCTAAAGCGTCGTATGGGAAACCGTACCGAGAGTTCGAATCTCTCCGTCTCCGCCACCCTTTCGATCCCGAACACCATGGCGCCGAACGACGTTCGGCGATCGCGCTGGCGTCCAGGGGATGTGGTCTAAGACACCGATCGGCAGGGCGCGACCTCGCACGCATTGACGGGCGTCAAAGTGCCCGCGCGTTTCAGCCGCTAGCGGCGCCCCATGGACTGCGACGTGATCGTGATCGGCGGCGGGCCGGCCGGGCTCGCCTTCGCAAGAGGGCTGGCATCGAGCAGCCTGGCGATCGTGCTGGTGGAGCGGCAGTCGCTCGCGGCGCTGGCGGAGCCGGCCGACGACGGGCGCGAGATCGCGCTCACGCATCGGTCGGCGGATCGTCTGAAACGCCTGGGCGCGTGGGACCACATCGATCCGACGCAGGTGGCGCCGCTCAGCGCCGCGCGCGTACTGAATGGCGCGTCACCGTTCGCGCTCGCCTTTGGTCCGGCCGAGGGTTGTGGGGGAAGGCTGGGCCAGCTCGTCTCGAATTGGCGGCTGCGGCGGGCGCTCTTTGCGGCGACGGAGGGGCAGACCAGCCTCAACATCCGCGCCGGTGCCGGCGTCACCGGCCTGCGGCGCTCGGACAGCGGCGTCGAGGTGGAGCTCACCGACCGAACGCGACTTCGCGCGCGATTGCTGGTGGCAGCCGATTCGCGCTTTTCCGAAACGCGCGCGCGGCTTGGCATCGCGGCGGACATATGCCGGCTCGGCAAGTCGATGCTGGTCGTGCCGGTCGAGCATCAGCGGCCCCACGACGGCGTCGCCCTGGAATGGTTCGGTCACGGCCAGACCATCGCGTGCCTCCCGCTTGCCGATCCGCTGCGGTCGTCGGTCGTCCTTACGCTGCCCGAGGATGCGATCGCCCGCCTCGCCATGGCGGAGCCCGCTTTGCTTGCCGAGGAGCTGTCCCGACGCTCGGCCGCGCGGCTTGGGCCGCTCCGCCCGCTTTCCCGGCCCTTCGTCTATCCGCTTGCCACCGTCTGGAGCCGCCATTTCGCCGCTCCGCGCGCCGCGCTGATCGGCGATGCGGCGGTCGGCATGCACCCGGTAACCGCGCACGGATTCAATCTGGGATTGCTCGGCGCCGCTACGCTCGCGACGCGGGTCACCGCCGCCGCCCGATCGAACGGGGACATCGGCGCCGCGACAGTGCTGCGTGGCTATGAAACGACGCATCGGCTGGCCGCCGCACCCTTGTTCGCCGCGACGGGCGCAATCGTGCGCCTGTTTACCGACGATCGGCCGGCGGCACGGCTCGCCCGCCCGGCGCTGCTGCGCGCGGCAAGCCTGGCGCCCGTCCGTGCCGGCGTGTCCCGTCTGCTGGCACGGCACTGAGCATCCCATGAACGCCCCACCCCCCGACGGCCCGACCCCGTTCGAACGGATCGGCGGTGACACGCGGGTGAGGGCGCTGGCCGATCGCTTCTATGACCTTATGGAATCCGACCCCCGCTATTCCCGGCTGCGGGCAATGCATGGCGAGGATCTGGCGCCGATGCGGCACGCCTTGGCCGGGTTCCTGACGGGCTGGCTGGGCGGCCCGCGCGACTGGTTTCAGACGGGCCGGTGCATCATGTCGGCGCATCGGGGGATGGCGGTCACTCCGGCGACGGCAGGCGCGTGGTTGCACGCCATGGGCCGGGCGATGGCCGACACCGATGTGCCGCCGCCGGTCGCGAACCAGATGCGCCACGCCTTCGCCCGGATGGCCGCCGCCATGATCGTCGCCGAATGACCCGGGAGGACCGTCTATGACCAGCATTTCGGAAAAGCCGCGCTTCTGGGATCGCACACATCACCTCGGGCGGATGGATCTGCGCGCACTGATCGCGGCCTACTTCACCCATTACGCGGTGATCGCCTATCTGCTGCTGGCCGCCATCAGCGTCGCGGCGTTCGCGCGGTGGCCGGCCCCGCCCGCCGCGACGCTGGTAACCGTGGCGACGATCGCGCTCGCTTATCCGCTGATCTGGTATGCGCTTCATCGCTGGGTGCTGCACAGCCGGTGGATGTTCAAGGTGCGGCCGCTCGCGCGCATCTGGAAGCGGATCCATTACGATCATCACATGGACCCGGACCGGCTGGAGATCCTGTTCGGCGCGCTGCACACGACGCTGCCCACCCTGCTGGTGGTTGCGGCGCTACCGGGCTGGCTGATCGGCGGGGTGGGCGGCGCGCTGGCGGGCTTCGCGACCGGGTTGCTCTGCACCTGCTTCTACGAATTCATGCATTGCGTGCAGCATCTGGGGTGGAAACCGCGCAATCGCTGGATGGCGACGATGAAGCGGCGCCACAACGAACATCATTTCCATGACGAGGACGGCAATTTCGGGATTACCAATTTCGCTTACGACCGGCTGTTCGGCACGCTGTACGCCCGTGCCGACCGCCCCGCGAAGAGCCCCACCGTCTTCAACCTCGGCTATACGAACGAGATGGCGGCACGCTATCCCTGGGTCGCCCGTGCATCGGCTACCCGGAGACACCAACCCTCTCCACGGCGAAGGCAGCGATAGCGGAATTCGGAGCGCCCGGCCGCAGGCCTCCTCGCCCGGTCAGTCGGCGCGCCCGATCGCATGAAGGCCCGCGCCATGCCGGCGCAGCCAGTCGCGCTCGGCCGCGGGCTCCCGCCCCAGCAACGTCACCACTGCCGCGTGGAAATCGGGCCCATGGTTCATGTGCAGCCGATGCGCCACCTCGTGCGCCACGGTCGCCTCCAGCACCGCCGGCGGCGCGAGGATCAGTCGCCAGCTATAGGCGATGTCTCCCTCGGACGAGCAGCTGCCCCAGCGGCTGCGCGCGTCGCCGACCCGCACCCGGCCGATCGTCACGCCGGCACGCGCGGCGAAACGGCGCGTCTCCCCCTCCAGTTCGCTCAGCGCCTCGGCGCGCAGCCAGCGCAAAAGCCGCCCCGGGGCCAGATCCACCGGGCCGCCCACGCGGAGCAGCGCACCGTCGCGGCGTACGCTGCGTGGTCCACCGTCCCAAGACAATGTGAGGTCTTCGCCCCGCAGCGGCAGGATCGCGCCGTCGATAAACGGGCGCGCCGGCGCGGTCCGCGCGAGCGCCGCCTCGATCCAGGCACGCTTGCTTTCGACCCAATCGAGCGCGGGCTTGAGCGGCTGGCGGCGCGGCAGCGTCAGGCTGATCTGCCCGTCGCGCGGATCGATCGCGAGACGCATCCGCCGCGCCGTTGCCGAGCGGCGGACGGCCAGCTGGCGGGTGCGCCCGCCGGCGGTGAAGACAGGCTCAGAGCTCGCGGTCGACAAGATGATATTCGAGCTCGCCGGCATCGTCCTCCGACACGGTCCAGCCGCGCGTCGACATGCCCGCCGTATGCACCGCCTCGCGGCTGCCGCTGATCAGATAATGCCAGTCGAACAGCGGCTTGCCCTCCGCCACCAGCCGATAGGCGCAGGTCGAGGGGAGCCAGTCGAGCGTGGCGACCTTGGCCGGGGTCAGCCTTACGCAATCCGGCACGAAGCGCCGGCGGTTCTTGTAATCGCGGCATGCGGCGTTCTTGCGGTCGAGCAGCCGGCACGCGACGTTGGTGGCGTAGAGCGCGCCCGTCTCCTCGTCCTCCAGCTTGTGGAGGCAGCATTTGCCGCACCCGTCACACAGCGCCTCCCACTCGGTGGCGGACAGCCGGTCGAGCGGCTTTTCTTCCCAAAAGCGGCTCATCGCACCCACTTTCGCAGTTCGGCCACGACCTGCCCGGCGTCGGCATCGACGGGCAGGAGCGCGATCGGCTTCTGGTCCGGCCCGAACAGGATCGCGATGCGCGGATGATCCATCAGATACCCGTCCGTACCCTCAGCGGGCGGCTGCTTGCGATAGGCGATGGCATATTGCTTGGCGACGGCGGCGATCTGCGCCTCGCTTCCGGTCAGGCCGATGAAGCGCGGATGGAAGGCGGCGGTGAACCGCTTGACCACGGCGGGCGTGTCGCGCGCGGGATCGACCGTGACGAAGACCGGCTGGATGCGCCGCGCCAGCGCGGGATCCTGCGCGTCGAGCAGGCGCATCGCCTTGCCTAGCACCTGCATGTCGGTCGGACAGGCATCGGGGCAGAAGGTGTAGCCGAAATAGAAGATCGCATATCGGCCGGCCAGTGCCGCGCTCGAAAAGCGGCGACCGTCCTGATCGGTCAGCGCGAAGGGGCCGCCGATCGCCGCGCCCGCCAGCGGCGGCTGCGGCGCGGGCCCATGGCAGGCGGTCGCCCCGAAAGCGAGGATCGCGCCGAGGCACAGCGCGCGAAAGGCTTTGTTCATGGTGTGCTTAGGCATGCTTTGCTATGCGCGTGCTGACAAGCCGGGCCGGGGGCCGCGGCACTCTTACGGAGCGGAATATGGGCGTGCGCGGCGGGCTTTCCAAGCTGTTGGCGATTGCGCTGGCGGCATCGGCCATGATGCCGGCGGCGGCGCAATTCTCCGACAGCTATAATTTCCTGAAGGCGATCAAGGACGCCGACAATGGCAAGGCGCTCGAATATCTGGGCAAGCCCGGCGGGTCGGTAATCAATATCCGCGATGGCGGCACGGGCGAGACCGCGCTCCACCTCGTCATCCGGCGTCATGATCAGACCTGGATCAACTATCTGCTGTCGAAGGGCGCGCAGACCGAGATCAAGGATCGCGACGGCAATACGCCGCTGATGACCGCGGCCCAGCTGGCCGACGGCGACGCGGTACGCGCGCTGCTCCAGCGCGGCGCCAATGCCAACGCGACCAATTCGCGCGGCGAGACTCCGCTGGTTCTGGCGGTTCAACAGCGCAATTATCCGATCATGCGCCTGCTGCTCGCCAGCGGCGCGAACCCCGACATCGCCGACACGATCGCGGGCAAGAGCGCGCGCGATTATGCCAAAGAGGATCAGAGAGGCGGCGCGACCACGCTGCGCGTGCTGGCGGACGCCAAGTCGACCGGCCCCAAGAAGGAAGTCGCGGGGCCCACGCGCTAAGGCGGTGATCCACGCGCGGGTCCGATGGCAGGAGCCGCGCGCTAATCCAGCCCGGCCAGCCCCGGGTCGAGCCCGCCCAGCAGCCGCTGCGCCGCGCGCCGGGCAAAACGCAAAGTTTCCACCTTGCGTCTTGCAGCGGCAAGCGGGCGCGTCGCGGGCTCACGCAGCATCTCCGCGTCATAGCGATCGGCCACGATCAGCCCGGCAATGTCGGGCCGAAAATGCGCCTCGTCGAACGGCGCAAGCGCGAATCCCGCCGGCACCGCCCAGATGAAACGATCGCAATAATCGAGATATTCCGGCCATTTACCGTCACCGCGCAGATCCGCGCGCGAACATTTGATCTCGACGATCGTGATGCAGCCTTTCGCATCGAGCGCCATCAGGTCGGCCCGCCGGCCGTTGCCGAGCGGCACTTCGCACAGCGCGACCAGATCCTGCCGCCACAACAGCCGCGCCACCCCACGCGCCACATCGGCCGCTACCAGAGGGGCATCGTCGAAGCAGGAGGGAAGACTCGCCATTCCCCAGCGTTAGAACGTTTCAGGAACCACGGGAAGTCTAGCCCGTCACCTCCTCGATCAGCGCCTGTCCGTCGGCGACGTCCAGCTCGAGGATCCAGAGATCGGGATCGGTGCGCCGCCGCTTCGCGAGATAATCGGCGCGTGCATCCGGATTCTCAGGGCCCGCCGCCGACCAGCGATACGCGCCGTCGCGATCCAGTTGGCGTTCGAGCAGCGCGCCCGCTTCGCCCCGCTCGGCAAGCTGGATCAGCAACGCGCCGGCGGTCGCATCGCCGCGCGCCAGCACCATCGCGTGGCCCCCCGCCGCTTGGGTCCGCCGAATCAAAGCCGCCACCAGCATCCCGGCAGCCAGCCGGGGCGCCGTCATATCAGGCGGCGTCGCGCGTGTCGGACTGCGCGAACAGCGCATAGAGCGCGTCGGTCGATCCCGCGCCGCGCAGCTTGGCCACGAACGCGCGATCGCGCAGCCGGCGGCTGACGCGCGCGAGCGCCTTCAGATGCTCGACGCCGGCGTCCGGCGGCGACAATAGCAAGAAGACGAGGTCGACCGGCATGCCGTCGATCGCCTGAAACTCGACCGGTTCATCCAGGCGCGCGAACACGCCCACCACCTTGGTCAGGCCTTCGATCTTGCCGTGCGGAATGGCGATCCCGCCCCCGAACCCCGTCGAGCCGAGGCGCTCACGGTCGAGCAGCCGTTCCAGAATCAACTTCTGATCGGTGCCGGTCAGCTTCGCCGCGCATGCCGAAAGCTGCTGGAACAGCGTCTTCTTGTTGGGAACGGCGATGCTCGCAAGCACCGCCTCGGCTCCCAGGAGGTCGGAAAGGTCGTCCATCGATGCGGTCACAATCCAAGGTAAGGCGGGTGCGCCCCCGGGTCAGGCGGCGCGCTGCGGCTCCACCCAGCCGATCGTACCGTCGCCGCGCCGATACACCATGTTGAACGCCCCCGTCCCGCTATTCTTGAACAGCAGCGCGTTGGTGTTGCGCAGGTCGAGCATCATCACCGCGTCCGACACGCTCGCCTCGGGCACGTCGACCCGCGTTTCGGCGATGACCAGCGGGTGATCGCCCTCGGGTTCCTCCTCCTCGACCGGCGCCTGGAAGACGGTGTAGCCGGCATTCGCCTCGATCTCGGCGGCGGTCGGCCCGGCGTTGCGGCTCTTCAGCCGGCTCATGTAGCGGCGCAGCTGCTTTTCGATCCGGTCGGCCGCCTGGTCGAACGCGGGATGGGCCTCATTGCCCTGGCCCGACCCCTTCAGGATCACGCCCTGCATCACATGCGCGACGATGTCGCACGAGAAGCTCGCGTGGGGCCCGGTGCCGAAGGTGACGTGGGCGGAGATGCTGCGCGAGAAATATTTCTCCGCCAGCGCCTGCAGCCGGTCCTCGACATGGACGCGCAGCGCATCGCCCGTATCGACCTGATGGCCCGAAACCCGAATGTCCATTATGGTCTCCCTTCCCGCGCCGGAGCGGAACAGTTCCGCCCCAAGCGCCACATGCTGGTGATCGTCAAGCCGCCGCCGGAAGCTGGTCCCACAGCGGATCGATCAACCCCTTGATAAACGCGGCATGGCGCGCGAGTTCCTCCGCCGATGCGCCGTGCGGACGTGCCGTGCGGGCGGGGCGGGCACGCGGCGCGATGCCCTGAGCGGGAAGCAGCTCCGTGGCCGCCGCCGGCTGCTCGCTCAGCATCAGGCCGATCTGCCGCCCGCCGCAAAGCTCGACATAGACCTGCGTCAAAAGCTCGGCATCGAGCAGTGCGCCATGCTTCACGCGCTGGCTGCGATCGACGCCATAGCGCGTGCAGAGCGCGTCCAGGCTGTGCTTGGCCCCCGGATGACGCGTGCGCGCCATGGCGAGCGTATCGACCATCCGGCTCATCGCGACCGCCGGGCGTCCGCAATTCTCCAGCTCCCAGTTGAGGAAGGTGAAATCGAACGTCGCATTGTGCGCGACCAGCGGACAATCGCCGAGGAATTCGATCAGATCGTCGACCACCTCGTGGAAGCAGGGTTTGTCCGCCAGAAAGCGCTCGGACAGGCCGTGAACCTGCTCCGCTTCGCTCGGCATCGGCCGTTCGGGGTTGATGTAAGCGTGGAAACTGCGCCCCGTCTCGCACCGGTTGACGATCTCGATGCAGCCGATCTCCACCAGCCGGTGGCCGTCATGCGGGCTCAGGCCCGTCGTCTCCGTGTCGAAAATGATTTCACGCATGCCGCGACTATCCCTTCGCGCGGGCGCGCAGGCAAGCGGTGATGCGCCTGACCGCGGCGCGCGTGGCGTGAACCGTGCCGCCCGTATCGATCACGATATCGGCACGGCGGCGCTTCTCCGCGTCGGGGGTTTGCAGCGCGCGGATCCGCCGCAGCCGCGCCCAGGTCATCCCCGGCCGCCGGAGCACGCGCGCGCGCTGTTTCCACGCAGGCGCGGAGACGACCGCGATTCCGTCGACCTGCCGCCATCCCCCCTTTTCGAACAGCAGGGGGATGTCGACCACGACGAAGCGGTGCGCGGCATGCCGGCGCAGGAACAGGCGGCGCGCGCGTCGTACCTCGGGGTGGATCAGCGCCTCCAGCCGCGCCAGCGCGAGCGGATCGCCCAACACCGCGCGGCCGAGCCTCGCCCGATCGACCCCGCCGTTCACCGTCGTGCCGGGGTGAAGCGTCTCGATCGCGGCGACCAGCCGACCGCCCGGCCCCTGCAGCGCATGCACCTCCGCATCCGAATCGAAGACCGGCACGCCCAGCCGGCGGAACATGGCGGCGACGGTCGTCTTGCCCATGCCGATCGACCCGGTCAGGCCGAGCCGGAAGGTCATGCGGTCAGCCGCGCGCGCAATTTTGCCTCGCTCGCCGGATCGGACGGCGGCTCCATGCCGAAGAACCGTCGGAAAGCGATCCGTCCCTGGCCGATCAGCATGCTCAGGCCATCGACCACCGGGTGCCCCGCCGTCCGTGCCGCGCGCAACAACGGGGTTTCGAGCGGCGCATAGACCGCGTCGTAAACGATCGCGCCGGGCGGAAAGTTGGACAGGTCGACATCGAGCGGCGGCTTGCCCGTCATGCCGAGCGAGGTGGCATTGACCACGATATCCAGCCGGTCACCCTTCTCCCCCCAGTCGAAGTCCAACGGCCGGGCGAAGGTGTCGAGCGTGCAGGTGTGGACGTGCCCAGCGTCGAACTCGGCCGCGATCGCATCGGCCTTGGCCAGGTCACGCCCGGCGAGGATCAATGTGAAGCCTTCGTCCCACAGCGCGTGCGCGATCGCGCGCGCGGCGCCGCCCGTGCCGAAGATGCGCGCGGTGCGGAGCAGATGGCGTTCTGACAACCACGGGCGGAGCGGTTCGAGGAAGCCGGGCGCGTCGCTATTATAGCCAGTCAGCAGTCCGTCCGCTTTGACGATCGTGTTGACCGCGCCGATCCGCGCCGCGACCGGATCGATCCGGTCGATCAGCGGCATCACCGCCTGCTTGTGCGGCAGTGTCACGTTGCAGCCGCGCCAGTCGGGATCGCCGCGTCGCGCGGCCAGATAGTCGGCCAGCCCGTCAGCGGTCACATGGGCGCGCGTGTACCGTTCTGTGAGGCCGAGCCGCTCAAGCCAGAAACCATGCATGACCGGCGACTTGGACTGCACAATCGGATTGCCGATCACCTCGGCATAGGGCGTGCCGCTCATGCGGTCATCTCGCCCCGGTCGCGCAACCACGCCAGCAGCGGAAGCAGCGGCAGGCCGAGAATCGTGAAATGGCTCCCATCGATCCGGCTGAACAGCTGGATGCCCCGCGCTTCGATCCGGCACCCGCCGACGCATCCGCTGATCGCCGGCCATTCGGCATCCAGATATTCCTGGAGGAAGGCATCGGAAAAAGGCCGCATGGTCAGCCGCGCGGTATCGACACTGCGCCACAGGACCACGCCACCCTGTGCCACGACGGCCGCGCTGTGGAGACGGTGGGTCGTGCCGGCCAGCGCGCGCAGTTGCGCCTCGGATTCGGCGCGCGTCTCCGCCTTGTCGATCAGGTCGCCCGCCGCCGTCTCCAGCGTCGAATCGCTGCCGAGGACGAGCGCCTGCGGGTGGCGGCGCGAAACCTTGAGCGCCTTCAGCTCCGCCAGCGCATCGGCAATGTCGCGCGGACCCAGGCCCTGTGCCAGCAGGGCGGCCTTCGCGGCATCCTCATCGACGCCCGCCCCCTCGGCGGTGAAGTCGACGCCCGCCGCGTCGAGCATCGCCCGGCGCGCGATCGACTGCGAAGCGAGGATCAGGGTCATGCGTCGGCTCCCGAACTGCGCGCGTTCATCAGGTTGGTGATTGCCGCCGCCGTCTCCTCGATCGACCGGCGCGTGACGTCGATCACCGGCCAGCCCCGATCCGCGAAGATGCGCCGCGCGAAGGCCAGCTCGCGCGCAACCGCTTCCTGGTCGACATAAGGAGTTTCGGCGGTCTGGTTGAGCGACAGCAGGCGATTGCGGCGGATCTGGATCAGCCGGTCGGGGCTGGTGGTCAGCCCCACCACGAGCGGGTGGCGCAATTCGAACAATTGCGACGGGGGCGGGCTTTCGACCACCAGCGGGATGTTGGCGACCTTGTAGCCGCGATTGGCGAGGTAGATCGAGGTCGGCGTCTTCGACGAACGCGACACGCCCGCCAGCACGATGTCCGCCTCCTCCCAATCCTCCGGCGCGACGCCGTCGTCATGGGCGATGGTGTACTGGATCGCATCGACCCGCGCGAAATAGGCCGCGTCCATCGCATGCTGCCGCCCCGGCCGCGCCTTCTGTTCCTGGCCGAGCAGCCGTTCAAGCGCCTCGAACACGGGGTCGAGCGCCGCGACATGGGGCAAGCCCGCGACCCGGCACCTTTGCTCCAGCGTGCGGCGCACCTCGGAATTGACCAATGTATAGATGATCAGGCCCGGCCGGCGCGTAATCTCGGCCAGCACGCGGCTGAGATGGCCTTCGGAACGCACCATCGGCCAGAAATGCTTGATCGTCTCGACCCCGTCGAACTGGGCGATGCCGGCCTTCGCGATCGCATCGAGCGTCTCGCCGGTCGAGTCCGACAGGAGATGGAGGTGGAGGCGCATGGCCCGCTAATGCGTCCGAAAATCCCTGTGGACAACTGTGGGGAGCAACCCCCGCCCAATCGGTGCATTGCAGCAGGGATGGAAAGCCATGCCCGTTCCGCCGCCGTCTGCGCGTCGCTTTACGCACAGGGGATCAACAAGCGGGGGTTGCCTGTGGATATCGGGGGCAGCATCCGTGACTCGCCGCAAAACCGCCGCTCCTTGGGGAGTCAAGCTGTTGGCAAGATCGGTCGGCGCGAATAAGCCCCGGCATCCACGCCCCAACTGTCTATCACTGACTCTAAGACTCTTCTTTGAAGGATATAGGGTAGCGCCTTTGTCAGCCGATTCACCTCACCCGATCGCGCTTTCCGCCCGGCCCCCAGCCGAGCGTCCGCTGCTTGCGGTCCTGCGCGGCGAACGGCGCGATCCGCCGCCCGTCTGGCTGATGCGCCAGGCCGGCCGCTACCTGCCCGAAGATCGCGCGCTGCGGGCCGAGAAGGGGGGCTTCCTTGAGCTCTGCTACGATCCCGCGTCGGCGGCGGAGATCACGCTCCAGCCGATCCGCCGCTACGGTTTCGACGGGGCGATCCTGTTTTCCGACATCCTGGTCGTTCCGCACGCCTTGGGGCAGCGGCTGTGGTTCGAGACGGGCGAGGGGCCGCGTCTCGCCCCCGCGCTCGCTGACGGCGCGCTCGACGGGCTGACCGCCGCGTCTGGCTTGCTCGATCCGATCTACGAGACGGTGCGCCGCGTCACCGCCGCGCTGCCGCCCGAGACCACCATGCTTGGCTTTGCGGGCGCGCCGTGGACCGTCGCCACCTACATGGTCGCGGGGCAGGGAACCAAGGACCAGGCGCCCGCGCGCCGCCTCGCCTATCGCGATCCGGCGGCGTTCCAGCGCCTGCTCGATACGATCGTCGACACGACCGTCACCTATCTCGTCGGCCAGATCGACGCGGGCGTCGAGGCGGTGCAGCTGTTCGACAGCTGGGCTGGCAGCCTCGCGCCCGACGAATTCCGCCGCTGGGTGATCGCCCCCAATCGCGCGATCGTCGAACAGCTCCGTGCCGCGCGTCCGGGGACACCCGTGATCGGCTTCCCCAAGGGCATCGGCGAGAAGCTGCCCGATTATGCGCGCGAGACGGCGGTCGACGCGATCGGGATCGACGAGACGATCGATCCCGCCTGGGCCGATGCCGCGCTGCCCGCCGGCCTGCCCGTGCAGGGCAATCTCGATCCGCTCGCGCTGGTCGCGGGGGGCCAGGCGCTCGACGCAGGGATCGACCGCATCCGTGCCGCGTTCGCGCGGCGGCCGCATGTCTTCAATCTCGGCCACGGTATCCTGCCCGACACACCTTTGGTGCATGTCGAGCGATTGCTGGCTAGGGTGCGCGCATGAATATTCCCAGCCTGGAGTATATCCTCTCGGTGACCTATCTCTGGATCAAGGCCGGGCACGTCATCTTCGTGATCTTCTGGATTGCGGGGCTGTTCCTGTTGCCGCGCTATTACATCTACCATCAGGAGGCGGCGCCCGGATCGCAGGAGGAAAAGCGCTGGATCGAGCGCGAACGCCGGCTGCGGACGATCATCATCACGCCGGCGATGATCCTGACCTGGGCGTTCGGGCTGACGCTGGCGTGGCAGGGCGGCTTCCTGACCAGCGGCTGGCTGCACGCCAAGCTGGCGCTGGTGATCGGCCTGACCGCCTATCACGGCTGGATGGTGGGGTACGGCAAGAAGCTTGCGCGCGGCGTCCGTCCGGCCAGCGGGCGGACCCTGCGGCTGATGAACGAGGTTCCGGGCATCGCCACTGCCGCGATCGTCGTGCTGGTGATCGTCAAGCCGTTCTGATCGCCCTGTCGCGCCTGCTTGAATCGGCGGCGCGGCGGCACCATCTCGCTTGACGGCTGCGCTGTCGGCTTATACCCCGGCTCTGTTTCTGGGCACGCGGTCCTCGCGAGCGCCCGTCAGCCCCAACTCTCTTCGAACTGTCGCCACACCGCGCCGTTCCTCCCCAACAACGCACCAGCGGACCGTCACCCATGCATCTCAAGGACCTCAAGAAGAAGACCCCGGCCGAGCTCGTCGCCATGGCGGAAGAGCGCGGGGTCGAGGGCGCGTCGACGATGCGCAAGCAGGACCTGATGTTCGGCATCCTCAAGGCCGAGGCCGAGAATGGCGAGCAGATCCTGGGTCTCGGCACGATCGAGGTGCTGCCCGACGGGTTCGGCTTCCTCCGCTCGCCCGAGGCGAACTATCTGGCGGGGCCCGACGACATTTACGTCTCCCCCAATCAGGTGCGGAAGTTCGGGCTGCGCACGGGCGACACGGTCGAGGGCGAGATTCGCGATCCCAAGGACGGCGAACGCTATTTCGCGCTGACCAAGCTGACCCAGGTCAATTTCGACGACCCGAGCGTCGTCCGCCATCGTGTCAATTTCGACAATCTGACGCCGCTCTATCCCGAACAGAAGCTCACCCTCGATCCGCAGGACCCGACCAACAAGGACAAGTCCTCCCGCGTCATCGATCTCGTCTCGCCGCAGGGCAAAGGGCAGCGCACGCAGATCGTCGCGCCGCCGCGCGTCGGCAAGACGGTGATGCTGCAGAACATCGCCAAGGCGATCACCGACAACCACCCCGAAGTGTTCCTGATCGTGCTGCTGATCGACGAGCGGCCCGAGGAAGTCACCGACATGCAGCGCAGCGTGAAGGGCGAGGTTGTTTCCTCGACCTTCGACGAGCCCGCCACGCGCCACGTCCAGGTCGCCGAAATGGTGATCGAGAAGGCCAAGCGCCTGGTCGAGCACAAGAAGGACGTCGTGATCCTGCTCGATTCGATCACGCGCCTCGGCCGTGCCTACAACACGGTGGTGCCGTCGTCGGGCAAGGTGCTGACGGGCGGCGTCGACGCCAACGCGCTCCAGCGGCC
>NZ_JBMDXG010000268.1:0-8770 GCF_048594985.1 Sphingomonas sp.
GTCTGTGACCCACCCGATCCCATCCCGAACTCGGCCGTGAAACCAGACAGCGCCGATGGTACTATCGCTTAAGCGATGGAAGAGTAGGTCGTCGCCAGGCATTGCAGCCAGCGCGCGGAAAGCAGAACCCATTCACATGTCACGCCCCGCGAGGGCGCTTGCGCCTCCGCATCGTCGGAGGCGTTCGCGTCTCCGCCGTCGGGCGAATTTTTAGGGGCCGCACGCGCGGTTCCCGATGGTGGCGCGGGGTGGAGCAGCCCGGTAGCTCGTCAGGCTCATAACCTGAAGGTCACAGGTTCAAATCCTGTCCCCGCAACCACCAATCCCGAACGCCCCCTGTCCTCCGGACGGGGGCGTTCGTGTTTCCAGCGATAGCGATCAAGGTCACTGGATCCTGCTGACAGCGCAGTTTCCATCAATTCAAGTGGTGCCCTGCGCTACCGGTTGGGCCATTGGCCGCGCATTCCTCGGCGATATTCTCATCGGTATAGCGCCGCACGCCCCTCACCCGGAGTTTGTGGAAGATCGCTCACGAACGGGCAGATGGCCCCTCTCCCCCCCCGCATTCGCCGAAATGCCGCCTCCGCTGCCCGGCGCGATGGCAGCGGAAGCAGCAACCCGTTGTCTCAGACCTGCCCCATGCCGCCGTCCACGAACAATTCGGTGCCCGCGATGAAGCTCGCCTCGTCGCTGAGAAGGAAGAGCGTCGCGGCCGCGACTTCTTCCGGCTTCGCCATCCGGCCCAGCGGGATCGATGTGATGATCGACGCCCGGACATCGTCGGGAACGCGTGCCATCATCTCGGTATCGGTCGAGGTCGGCGCCACGACGTTCACGCGGATGCGTCGCGGCGCGAGTTCGGCGGTCCAGGTCCGGGCGAAGGAGCGAAGCGCCGCCTTGGTCGCTGCGTAGGTTCCGTAGCTGGGTAGGCCGATCGCGCTGGCGACCGATCCCATCAGCACGACGGACGCTTCCTCGCTCAACGTGTCGAGAGCCGCCTGCAAGCCATATACCGCCCCGCGCACGTTGACCGCGAAATGCCGATCGAAATGGTCGGCGGTCACCTCGCCCAGCGGCGCCGGCTCGCTCATTCCCGCGTTGAGCACGAGCGCGTCGAGATGGCCGTGCGCTTGTCTAACCACCGCGATCACACGTTCCAAATCCTCACGCGATCCCGCGTCTGCGACGACCCCGCGCGCGTCATTGCCGATCCGGGCGACCGCCGCGTCGACCTGATCCGGGTCGCGACCGGTGATGAACACCCGGGCCCCCTCCGCCGCCAGCCGATCCGCGACCGCCAGGCCGATCCCCTTCGCACCGCCCACGACCAAAGCAATCTTTCCCGTCATCCGATCCATCACGAACACCTTCTCAGTTGGAGACGGGCACCTAGATATACGGGGCATATCTGCTATCAAGAACGCACCATGACGAGCGTAGATATGGCCGACGATACCGACTGCGTGTCTCCATCGTTCGACGTGATGACGGAAATGGCGCGCATCCGTCCCGTGCTCGAGAAGATCGCCGACAAGTGGACGATCCTGACCCTCACCGTGATTTGCGAGAAGCCGTCGCGGTTCAACGAGATCAAGAGGCGGCTCGATGGCATCACCCACAAGGCGCTGGCGGACGCGTTGAAGCGCCTCGAACGCAACGGTTTCGTGACGCGCACCGTCCTCCCGACCCAGCCGATCGGCGTCGAGTATGCGATTACGCCGCTCGGTCACTCGCTTCGCAAGCCGTTCGAAGCGCTCTGCGGCTGGGCGCTTAGCTTTGGCGGCGAAATCGACAAGGCGCGTGCTTCTTACGGATGCGCGCCTGAGGCGGGATAATGCCAGCGTTAGCGGGTGCCAGCGCCGTCCGGAGACCTGAACTGCGGGCCGGCGCACGGATCACGTCGCCGGGCTCAGAGTGCCCTTAGCGCAATTGCTCGCCCTTCGAACCCTGTGGGGTAGGAAGGGCAGACGAGGCGTTGGCCATAGCCCGAAGAGGGGCGGACGGGGCCACGGTCGCGTTCGCATCCACCGCGTGAAAGCGCTTCCGCCACAAGGCCATGGGCCGCTCGACGAACCGATACATGGCGGCGCTGTAGATCAGGCTGATCACGCCGGCAGACACGATCAGCCCGGCGGTCGGTATGCCAGGGAAAGCTTCTTCGATCACCTCGATCACCAGCATGTGCACCAGGTAGAAAGTGTACGAGTACAGCCCCACTATCTGAAGCGGCGCGGAATTGAGGAGCGCCGACAGCTTCCCCTTGTCCGAGATGATGTAGGAGAAGATGACGTACAGAGCCGCGCCCTGGAGCGAGTAGCGGATCGTTTCCCGGAAAATCGGATTGCGAATGGCCAGGCAGGCGAGCAGCAGCAACAGGGCAGCCGCGAAGTGCCACATTCGCGGGCGCCAGGCATCGTTGTCGAGCACTGGATTGTTGAACGCCGCCAGGCACGAACCGAACAGGATGCTGTCGATCCGGGTGTGGCTCCAGAAATAGATGTCGTGGAGCGGCCCGTAACGGGCGACGATGATCGTACGAATCGCCAGAACCACGAGGCATAGCCCGAAGCAGGCCCACGCAATCTGCCTTGCGGCCAGCGCCCGGCTCAAGAGTAGATACAGCAGCGGAAACGCGAGGTAATAATGCTCCTCCACGGCCAGCGACCAGAGCGGCAGCGGCAGGCCCACGCCCTCGGTTAGACTGCCACGCACGTAATTGTTGAAAAAGCCGGCCTGCGCGACCACCACCCATGGATCCAGCAGGCGGTGCGGGAATACCAGCAGGACGGTCACCAGCGCGACGGCCAACGTGATGTAGAGCGGCGGCCAGATGCGCAACGTCCGCCGCATCATGAACGCCTTGAAATCGAGCGTGTCCGTCTGCGCGATCTCCGATCGCATCAGCGACGTGATCAGATAGCCGCTGAGAAAGAAGAAGACCGTGACGCCGAGCCCGCCCGGGACGATCGCGTCCAGACGGCAATGCGCGACAAACACCAGCCCCACGGCAATCGCGCGCAGGCCGTCCAACTGCCGAATGTGCGACATGCGCATGGATCATTCCCCAAGATCGCCCGCGAGCGCCCGTTCCCAACCTGGATATAGATCGCGAACGAGCTTTGGCTCAAGGCGAAGGACGGCTGGCGCACATCACTGCGCTATGTGCCGGAAAAGCTGCAGAGTTTTAAGCGCCGTCGTGAGGCATGTACGCGCCGCCGGCCCGGACAATCCATGCCGGCAGAGAATCGAGCACATTGGCCGCCACCACGTCGCCGCGTTCGCCTTGGTACTCGTCCGTCCCCGACCAATGGCGCATGACGAGACGGCACGGCTTCGCTAGACGGCGCGCAATGTCCACCGTCGTCACCCGTTTCGCGCCGTCGCCCACCGGCCGGCTCCACGTCGGCAATATCCGTGCGGCGCTTCACAATTGGCTGTGGGCAAAGCGGCATGGAGGGCGCTTCCTCCTTCGCCTCGACGATACCGATCAGGCGCGCTCGACCGAGGCTTATGCCGATGCGATCCGCACCGACCTGGCCTGGCTCGGGCTTACGCCCGACGATATGGTGCGGCAGTCGGATCGCTTCGCGCTTTATGAGCGCCGGTTCGACGAGCTGAGGGCCTCCGGACGCCTTTATCCCGCTTACGAAACCGCGCAGGAGCTTGACCTCAAGCGCAAGGTGCTGGCCGGGCGCGGGCTGCCCCCGATCTACGATCGTGCCGCGCTTGCGCTGACGGCGGAGGACCGCGCGGCGCTCGAGGCGGAGGGGCGCCGCCCGCACTGGCGCTTCCGACTCGACCACCACAGTCCGATCGCGTGGGAGGATTTGGTGCGCGGCCCCCAGCGGATCGATCCCGCGCTGCAGTCCGACCCCGTGGTCCGGCGCGAGGACGGCAGCTGGCTCTACATGCTGCCGAGCGTGATCGACGATATCGACATGGGCGTGACCCACGTCGTGCGCGGCGAGGATCACGTCACCAATGCCGGGCTGCAGATCCAGATGTTCGAGGCGCTCGGCGCCGCGCCGCCGGCCTTCGCGCACGAGGCGCTGCTGGTCGGCAGCGAGGGGAAATTGTCGAAAAGGCTCGGCTCGCTGGGCGTCGATGCGTTCCGCGCCGACGGGATCGAGCCGCTGGCGTTGTGCGCCCTGCTGGCGCGGATCGGAACGAGCGATCCGGTCGAGCCGGTCGCATCGATGGCGCCATTGGTCGAGACGATCGATTTCGCCCGCTTCGGTCGCGCGCCCGCCCGCTTCGACCTCGACGAGCTGACGGCGCTGAACGCGCGCACGCTTCACCTGCTCGATCATGCGGCCGTCGCCGCTCGCCTCCCTGCCTGGGTCGATGAAGCGGTCTGGCGGGCTCTGCGCCCGAACTTGTCCACGGTGGCGGAGGCCGCCGCGTGGGAGCCCGTCCTGCGAGGGACGATTGCTCCCCCGGGGCATCCCGATCCCGCTTTCTTCGCCACGGCCGTCGAGGTTGCGGAAACGCTCGACTGGTCCGCCGACCCTTGGCACGCGCTTACCGCCGCGCTCAAGGAACAGACGGGTCGCAAGGGGCGTGAGCTGTTCCTGCCGCTGCGGCTGGCGCTGACCGGGCGTGAACACGGCCCCGACATGGCGGCCTTGCTCCCCCTCATCGGCCGCGCGCGCGCGCTCGAACGGCTACGCGCGGCAGCGGCCTAGCGCCGGGCCGCGCCAGGCCTTATCTTGCGGTCATGGCACTTCCTCGTCCCGTCAAACCCTCTGCGTTGATCGCGGACCTGCGTGGCTTCCTGGCGGGGGAGCAGAAGCACAAGCCGCTCGTGGCCCTGCTCGCCGTGGTGATGACCGGGCTGACCATCTATATGTTTGTGCTCGACGGGCGGACCAACATCCTGCCCAAGGGGCCGCAGATCACCTACGTCTCCGACTGGCAGAACGACCGCACCGATGCGGAGATCATCGCCCAGCAGAAGATCGACCAGAAGATCAAGGAGAAGGCGGACGCGGAGCGGCGCGCCGCCTATCAGCGTTTGGCCAAGCGGCTCGGCATTGAATATTGATGCGCGGTGGATGGCGGCGGCGCTCGCGCTCGGTGCGCGCGGCCGCGGCCGAACCGCGCCCAATCCCAACGTCGGCTGCCTGATCGTCAACGGCGGCCGGGTGGTGGGCCGCGGCTGGACCCAGCCGGGCGGCCGTCCGCATGCCGAGGCGCTGGCACTGGCCCAGGCCGGCGCTCTGGCGCAGGGCGCTACCGCCTACGTCACGCTCGAACCCTGCGCGCATGAGAGCAGGCGTGGTCCGGCCTGCGCTGGGTTGCTGGTCGAGGCTGGCGTCGGCCGGATCGTGGCGGCACTGACCGATCCCGACCCGCGCACCGCCGGGCGCGGCCTCGCCAGGCTCCGCGCAGCGGGCACCGACGTGGTGGAAAACGTGCTCGCGGACCAAGCACGACAATCGATGGCGGGATTTTTCACGCGGCAGGCGCTGGGCCGGCCGACCGTTACGCTCAAGCTCGCAACCTCGCTCGACGGCATGATCGCGCGTGCAGACGGCGAAAGCCGCTGGATCACCGGCGGCCGCGCGCGGGCGCACGCCCATCTCGAACGCAGTCGACACGAAGCGATACTGGTCGGGCGCGGCACATGGGAAACGGACAGACCCAAACTCGACGTCCGCCTTTCCGGGCTCGAACAGCGTTCGCCGCGCATTCTCGTCCTGTCATCGCAGGGGAACGTGGACGGGGCCGAGGTCATCGCGAATGTCGCCGATATCGCGGAGCTCGATGGCGTCGACCATCTCCTGGTCGAGGGCGGCGCGGGGGCCGCGTCCGCCTTTCTCGGCGCCGATCTGGTCGATCGTCTGCTCCTCTACCGCGCGCCGATCCTGATCGGGGCAGGGCGCGCCGCGCTCTCCGATATCGGTCTAAACCGGCTGGACGACGCGCACGGGCGCTGGCGGCTGGACGATGCGCGGATGCTTGGCAGCGACCGCCTCGAAGTCTACCAGCGCCAACGGAGCTGACATGTTTACCGGCATCATCACCGACATCGGCCGCATCGTCGGCGTCGAACAGCGCGGCGACCTGCGCCTGCGGATCGGCACGGCTTATGATCCCGCCAGCATCGATCTTGGCGCGTCCATCGCCTGCTCGGGCGTGTGCCTGACCGTGGTGGACAAGGGCGCCGACTGGTTCGCGGTCGACGTGTCGGCGGAGACGCTGTCGCGGACCGCGGGCGACTGGGCCGCCGGCACGCCGCTCAATCTGGAACGCGCCCTGCGCGTCGGCGACGAGCTGGGCGGGCATATCGTGACGGGGCATGTCGACGGGATCGCGACCGTGCTGGAGGTCGCGCCCGAGGGCGATTCGCGCCGGATCACGTTCGCGCTGCCGCAATCGCTCGGCCGCTATGTCGCCGGCAAGGGATCGATCACCGTCGAAGGCGTTTCGCTAACGGTCAACACCGTCCGCGATGTCGAGGGGGGCGTGACCCAATTCTCGGTCAACATCATTCCCCATACGGCGGAAATGACGACGCTCGGCGCGCTGACCCCGGGTGCGCCGGTCAATATCGAGATCGACGTGCTCGCGCGCTATCTCGGCCGGATGGAAGAACTTCGCGATGTCGTCACGGCCTGAGCCGGCGCGTCTTCGCCACGCTTTCCTCTCGACACCCGAAGAGGTGATCCAGGAAGCGCGCAACGGCCGCATGTTCATCCTCGTCGATGACGAGGATCGCGAGAATGAGGGCGACCTCATCATCCCCGCGCAGATGGCGACCCCCGACGCCATCAATTTCATGGCGACGCATGGGCGCGGCCTGATCTGCCTGGCGATGGCCAGGACGCGGGTCGAGCAACTCGGCCTGCCGCTGATGAGCCGCCATAACGGCACCCGGCACGAAACCGCCTTCACGGTGTCGATCGAAGCGAAGACCGGCGTGACCACGGGACTTTCGGCGGCCGACCGCGCGCGTACCATCGCGGTCGCTATCGACGCGGGGCAGGCGGCCGACGCGATAGTTACGCCGGGTCATGTCTTAACGCTGGTCGCGCGCGATGGCGGGGTGCTGGTCCGCGCCGGCCATACCGAAGCGGCGGTCGACGTCGCGCGGCTGGCCGGCCTCAATCCTTCGGGCGTGATCTGCGAGATCATGAGCGAGGACGGCACGATGGCGCGCCTCGACGAACTCGTTGCGTTCGCGCAGCGCCACGGCCTCAAGATCGGCACGATCCGCGACCTTATCGCCTATCGCCGCCGCTATGACCATCTGGTCGAGAAACGCGCGGAAACGCGTTTCACCAGCCGCTGGGGCGGTGAGTGGCGGGCGATCAGCTATTATAACAAGGCGACCGGCGACGAGCAGATCGCGCTGGTCAAGGGGCAGGTCGATCCGGATCGGCCGACGCTGGTCCGCATGCACGGCCAGGCGCTGTTCGCCGACATGTTCGGTGAGCAATCGCCGCGCGGCGGCCTGCTCGCAGGCGCGATGCGCATGATCGGCGAGGCGGGGTCTGGCGTCGTCGTCGTTCTCAACCGGCCGATGACGGGGGGGCTATTAAGCCGCATGTTCGAGGCGCGGTCGGGTGGTGGCGCGGGCGACCCCGAGGAGTTGCGCGACTACGGCGTGGGGGCGATGATCCTGACCGAACTTGGCGTGCAGGACATGATCCTGCTGACCAACTCGCATCATACCCTGGTCGCGCTCGACGGTTACGGCCTGTCGATCGTCGGCGAACGACCCATTTCCTGCGGAGACGAAGACTGATGGCGCGCTTCCTGATTGTCGAAGCGCGATTCTACGCGCACCTCAACGACCTGCTGCTTGATGGCGCGCGCGCCGCGCTGGAGGCGGCGGGGCATGATCACGAGACGGTGACGGTGCCGGGCGCGCTCGAGATCCCCGCGGCGATCGCGCTTGCGGCGGAGACCGGGCGGTATGACGGCTATGTCGCACTCGGCGTCGTGATCCGGGGCGAGACCTACCATTTCGAAGTGGTCTCCAACGAAAGCGCGCGCGGGCTGATGGCGCTGACGCTCGATGGCCTGCCGATCGGCAACGGTATCCTTACCGTCGAGGACGAGGCGCAGGCTCTGGCGCGCGCGCGGCCGGATGAGAAGGACAAGGGCGGCGAGGCCGCCAAGGCCTCGATCGCCATGCTGGAACTCAGGCAGCGCTTCGGCTGAGCTTGGAGGTCTCGCCGGCGGGGATATCGAACAGCAGCGCAACTTCCCGGCACTGCTGTTCAAGCTTCGTCCGAAGCTGCACGAGGCAGGCCAGCGCGGCCGCCCGGTAGTCCGCCCACCGATCGAGCATCGAAACGACGTCCCAGGTCGTGACGTGGTCGGCAAAGCAGGCGGCCGCCTCCTCGCAACGCTGCCGAAGATTGCGCGCCGCGTCGCCTTTCTCATCCTGGCGCGGTTCGAAAGCCGGCAGGATGCGATCGAGCGCGAACGCGTGATAGCGATGCAGCTGCTGCCCCAATTGCCAGCGTGACCGACCCAGCGTCGCGATGCCTTCTGCACCGCCAGCGACCACCGCCCCCTCGATCCGATCGAGCGTGCGGCCTATCGCCTGCCGAAGCCCGAGCAACTCGTCATACACACCGTACACTCCGTTTGGCGGCAGGTGTAAGTAAATGGAGTTAAGAAATGGATACGGCCGGCCTCCCGCTGGGAAGGCCGGCCGATCATGCCTGTAGCGGTGGTGGAACGCTCAGGCGGCGTCGCCGCCGGCCTTTTCCTTCGCCTTCTTCGACAAGACGCGGACCGGCGCCTTACGGCCTTC
>NZ_JBMDXG010000269.1:0-18669 GCF_048594985.1 Sphingomonas sp.
CGATCTCGTCCATGCCATCGCCGCGCGCTACCCGGATCGCTTCGCCATGGTGCGGACCGCGGCGGAGGTGCGGCGCGCGCATCAGGCGGGGCGGATCGGGTGCCTGATCGGCGTCGAGGGCGGCGGGCAGATCGATGGCAACCTATCGGTGTTGCGGTCCTACGCCGCGCTCGGTGTCGGCTACCTCACGCTCACTCATTCGCGCACGATCGAATGGGCGGATTCGGCCACGGACAATCCGAAGCATGACGGCTTGACCGATTTCGGGCGTCAGGTGGTGTCCGAACTCAACCGGCTGGGCGTGCTGGTCGACCTGAGCCATGTCAGCGAGGGAACGATGCGCGATGCGATCGAGGCGTCGAAGGCGCCGGTCATCTTCTCGCATTCGAATGCGCGCGCGCTCAACGATCATCCACGCAACGTGTCTGATGACGTGCTGCGGCTTCTCCGCGCCAATGGCGGGGTGGTGATGGTGAATTACGCGCCGCCCTATGTGTCCGATGCCTATCGCCGCTGGTCGGCCGACGCGGCGGCGGAAAAGACGCGGCTCAACGCGCCGCCTTACAACGGGCTTGCGATCGGCCAGCCCGAACGCGCGGCCGCTCTCTATGCCCAGTGGGAAAAGGATCACCCCGCATCGCGCGTGACCCTTTCGCAGGTGGCCGACCACATCGATCATGTCGCGCGAGTGGCGGGCGTCGATCATGTCGGGATCGGATCGGACTTCGACGGAGTGGGGGATACGCTTCCCGACGGACTCGGCGACGTCTCGACCTATCCCGCGCTGCTGGCCGAACTGATGCGGCGCGGCTGGACCGATCGTGACATCGCGAAACTCGCCGGGGGCAACGTCCTGCGCGTCATGGAGGCGGCGGAGCGCGTGAAGGCCGCCGCCAACTGATCACCGAAATGCCAAGCGTCCGCCCCGGCCCCTGAAGCCACACGGCATTCGCATCGGCCAGCTAAGGGCTCGCACCCGCGCGCCGCCTGGGCTACGGCCGCCCGACGGTAGCGCGACCAGGGTTTGGCAAGGACGGGGCGGGGATGGTGGTAAAGAGGCGGCGCGGCATGCTGCGCTGGTGGATGATCGGCCTGGTCATGGTCGGCACGATCCTCAACTACCTCACGCGCAGTACGCTCGGCGTCGCGGCGCCGGTGATGCTGCCGGACCTTGGCATCACCGAACAGCAATATTCGTGGATCACCGCTGCCTTCCAGGCAGGCATCATGTTCCAGACGGTGACCGGCTACGTTCTCGACGTGATCGGGCTGCGTTACGGCCTCGCCATCTTCGCGGGCGCATGGTCGCTCATTTCGGCGGCGCACAGCCTGGCGTTCAACTGGCCGATGCTGGCGGCGCTGCGCGGCGCGATGGGGCTGGCAGAGGGCACGGCCCAGCCCGGGGGGCTCAAGGTCGTCGCCGAATGGTTTCCGGCGCGCGAGCGCGGCTTCGCCGGCGGGGTCTACAATATCGGCGCGTCGCTGGGATCGATGCTCGCCCCGCCGCTGGTCGCGGCGTCGATCTATTATTGGAGCTGGCACGCGGCGTTTATCATCACCGGCGGCCTTGGCTTTATCTGGGTGGTCTGCTGGCTGCTCTTCTACCGCCCGATCGCCGAGCATCCGCGCATGCGCGCGGACGAACGCGACTACGTCCTCGGCGGGCAGGAGCGCGGGGTGCTGACGCCGGTCACCGCGCCGCGCCCGTCCTTCTGGGCGATCGCGCGCCGCCGCAACCTGTGGGGGATCGCGGTGCCGCGTTTCCTCGCCGATCCGACGTGGGGCACGCTTACCTTCTGGCTGCCGCTCTACCTCGCCAAGGAACGCGGGTTCGACCTGACGCAGATCGCGATCTTCGCGTGGATGCCGTTCGTCGCGGCCGATCTCGGCTGCCTGTTCGGGCCGGCGGTGGCGGCGTGGCTCAACAAGCGCGGCGTCAGCATCGTCAACGCGCGCCGCTGGGCCTTCACGCTGGGCGCATGCATGATGACCAGCCTGATGTTCGTCGGCACCGTCGAAAGCGCCTATGCGGCGATCGCGCTGCTGTGCCTCGGCGGCTTCGCGCACCAGACTTTGTCGGTCACCTGCATCACGATGGCGACCGATCTATTCCCCAGCAATGAGGTGGGCACGGTCGCCGGCATCGCGGGCACCTGCGCCAATTTCGGCGTGCTGCTCTTCTCGCTGGCGGTGGGCGGACTGGTCGCTTCGGTCGGCTACGGGCCGTTCTTCGTGGCGCTGGCGGTGCTGGACCTCGTCGCCGCCGTCTGGTTGTGGACGGTGGTCAAGGACCCCGCAAAGGAGGCGACCGCGTGACGATCCGCAATCCCATTCTGCCCGGTTTCAATCCCGACCCCTCGATCGTCCGGGTCGGCGAGGATTATTATATCGCGACTTCGACCTTCGAATGGTTTCCCGGGGTGCAGATCCATCATTCGCGCAACCTGGCCGACTGGCGGCTGGTGTCGCGCCCGCTGTCGCGGCCGTCGCAGCTCGATATGCGTGGCGATCCGGACAGCTGCGGCGTGTGGGCGCCGTGCCTGTCCTATGACGACGGGCTGTTCTACCTGATCTTCACCGACGTGAAGCGCTATGGCCGTACGACGATGGGCGGCGCCTCCGGCGCGTCGCTGCGCGATTTCCACAATTACCTCGTGACGTCGCCGACGATCGAGGGGCCGTGGTCCGACCCGGTCTACCTCAACAGCAGCGGGTTCGATCCGTCGCTGTTCCACGATCGCGACGGGCGCAAATATCTGGTCAACATGCTGTGGGATCATCGCCCCGGCATGAAGCGCTTCGGCGGGATCGTGCTGCAGGAATATGACCCGCAGGGCCAGCGCCTGATCGGGGAGCGACAGGTGATCTTCGAAGGCACGGCGCTCGGCCTGACCGAGGCGCCGCACCTCTACTGGCGCGACGGTTATTATTACCTGCTGACGGCGGAGGGCGGGACCGGTTGGAACCACGCGGTCACGATGGCGCGCTCGCGCACGATCACCGGGCCGTACGAACTCCATCCCGAAACCTGCATTCTCAGCTCGCGCGGCGCACCGCTCGGGCCGATCCAGCGCGCGGGCCATGCCGATCTGGTCGAAACGCCCGACGGCCAAACCTACATCGTCTATCTGTGCGGCCGGCCGCTGCCCAATCGCGGCCGCTGCATCCTCGGCCGCGAGACCGCGATCCAGCCGATGGCGTGGGGCGAGGATGGCTGGCTGTGGACGACGGACGGGACCGGCCTGCCCGAGCTTGAGGTCGATCTGCCGGGCGCGCCCCGCGCGCCGGCGTCGCGCCATTACGCTTTCGACGACACGTTGCTGCCCGACGATTTCCAGTGGCTGCGCACCCCGTACCCCGACCAGATCTTCAGCCTGACCGAGCGGCCCGGCTTCCTGCGTCTGCACGGACGGGAGAGCGTCGGCAGCCTGTTCACCCAGGCGCTCGTCGCCCGCCGGCAGGAGGCGTTCGCTTACGAGGCGAGCTGCCTGGTCGATTACGCGCCGCGCCACTTCCAGCAAGCGGCGGGACTGATCTGCTATTATAACGCGACCAAGTTTCATTATCTGTTCGTGTCGCACGACGAGACGCACGGCCGGCACATCCGCGTGATGTCGGCGCTGCCGGATCAGCCACAGGCCGACGCCTTCACCGCGCCGATCGCGATTCCCGACGGGCCGATCCGCTTGCGTGTCGAGGTCGATCATTCGAACCTGTTCTTTTCCTATGCGCCAGGCGCGGATGGCGACGACTGGCACCGGCTGCCCGAGACCTTCGACGCGTCAATCCTGTCGGACGAGGCGACCGCGCCCGGCGCGGCCAATTTCACGGGCGCGTTCGTGGGGATGGCCTGTCAGGACACGTCAGGAGCAGGGCTCCCCGCCGACTTCGCCTGGTTCGACTATCGCGAGCGTGATTGAGCGCGCGCATCGGAGGTAACCGCATGCAAGGTTCGACGCGCAGAGGAGTACTGGCCGGCTCGGCGGGGCTCGCCGCCGGCGCGCTGATCCCGGCCTCGGCCGGCGCGATGCTCGCCGGGCCGGTCGAGGTCAACGGCCGGACCTATCGCCTGCCGCGCCGCCCGACCGTCGCGATCTGCGTCGACGGGTTCGATCCGGCCTATCTGGAGCAAGGGGTGCGCGACGGGCTGATGCCGAACCTCGCGCGCTTTCGTGCGCAGGGGTTCGCGACGACCGCGCGCGGGGTGATGCCGAGCTTCACCAATCCCAACAATACGTCGATCCTGACCGGCGTACCCCCCGCCATCCACGGCATTTCGGGCAATTATTATCTCGACCGCCGGAGCGGCAAGGAGGTGATGATCACCGACGCGAGCGCGCTGCGCTGCGAGACGATCCTCGGGCGCATGTCGCAGGTCGGCGTGCGCGCGGCGGGCGTCACCGCGAAGGACAAGTTGCGCGAGATCATCGGCTACAAGCTCAACGGCATCGTCTTCTCCTCGCAACATGCCGACAAGGCGACGATGGCCAATGCCGGGATCGACGATGTCGAAGGGCTGGTCGGGCGCAAGACCCCCGATCAATATGATCCCGATCTGTCCTATTTCGTGCTGGATGCCGGCGCGGCCCTGATCGAGCGGCGGGGCGCGCAGCTGCTGTACCTGTCTCTGTCGGACGTAATCCAGCACACCTATGCGCCCGGCGAGCCGCAGGCGAACGCCTTCCTGGCGGGGATCGATCAGCGGATCGGCCGGCTGGTCGCGCTCGGCGCGGTGGTTGGCGTGACCGGCGATCACGGCATGAACGACAAGTCGAAGCCTGACGGGTCGCCTGCCGTCATCTGGTTGGAGGATGTGCTGAACGCCCGGTTCGGCACCGACGCCGTGCGCGTGATCTGCCCGATCACCGATCCGTTCGTGCGCCACCACGGCGCGCTCGGCTCGTTCGTGCGGGTCTATGCGCGCGATCCCGCCAAGGCGGACGCGATGATCGCGGCGACCCGCGCCTTGCCGGGGGTCGAGGCGGTGTTGACCGGGGCCGAGGCCGCGAGGCGGTTCGAAACGCCGCCGGAGTATGAAGGCGACTTCGCCGTCATCGCCACCCGCCACGTCGTGATTGGCTCGGCCGCCGCGCGACATGATCTGTCTAGCCTCGCGGGTCATCGCCTGCGGTCGCATGGCGGCTTGTCGGAGCAGCATATGCCGTTCCTGATTTCGGCCCCGCTGCGCCGCGAACATGCCGCGCGGGCGGCGTGGGGAGACGTCCGCAATTACGACCTGTTCGACTATCTGCTGAACGGCCTGCGGGGATAGCGCGCGTTGCGCGGGCCCGTCCGCCCGCTTAGTCAGGGCCGATGAGCGCGTGCGACGTCTGACGCAATGACGTCATCGGAACAGCCGGACGATTGCACGCATGCGCGGGGCGGGCGCCGCTTCCTGCGTGTGCTGGCGATCGCCGGGGCCGCTATCGCTGGCCTCGTTCTGCTGGCGCTCCTGATCCTGTGGCTGCTGCGCTTTCGCATCGCCACCGACCTGGTGGACCGCAAACTGGCGGCGGCGGACGTGCCCGCTTCCTATCGCCTGACTCGCCTAGGCCCGTTCCTGCAACGGCTGGAGGACGTCCGCATCGGCGCGCCCGACGCGCCCGATCTTACCGCGCGGCGGATCGACGTGACGATCGGCTACGGCCTTACTGGCCCCGCGGTGCGCGCCATCACGGTCGACGGCGTCAGGTTGCGCGCGCGGATCGGACCCGGCGGCTTCAGCCTGGGGACGATCGACCGGCTTCTGCCAGCGACACGCGGGGGGCAGACCCGCCTGCCCGATCTCGATCTGACGATCGGTGATACCCACGTGGCGCTCGCCACGCCCAACGGCGCGTTCGACCTGGCGGTCGAAGGGTCGGGCAATCCCCGCCGCGTGTTTCGGGGGACGGCGCAAGCCAGGGCGACGGCGCTCAGGCTCGCCTCCTGCCGCCTGGCGGCCGTCCGCGCGGACGTGCGGATCGGTGCGGAGCAGGGGAGGCCGCACGTCGCGGGGCCGATCCGGATCGGGCGGACAAACTGTCCGGCACTCCGCCTTGGCGCCGGCGTAGCGCGGGTCGAAGCCTCATCAAATCAGACGTTCGACCGGGTTGCGCTCGTCGCGCGCCTGTCCGGTTTCGGCGGGGAAGCGGGGCCGGGGCGTTTCGAGAGCGTCGATGGCCCGGTTCGCGCGGAGGGCGTGCTCGGCAATCTTGCCGCGCGCGCGCGTTTGCGCGTCGCCGGACTGGCCTTGCCGGACGCTTCGCGCACGGTGGCGGGCCTGCGCACGTCTTTCGCCGGCACACCGCTGGCGCCGACCGGGGCGGCGGCAAGCGCGGCGGTCGCCCGCTTGCTGGCGCGCGCCGACGCGGAGGTGGCGCTTGACGCCGCGATCCGCGGATCGAACACGGACGTCCATCTGCGGCGCATGGTCCTGGTCGGCCAAGGGGGCGCGCGGGTGACGCTGGCGGAGCGGGGTGGCCTCTGGTGGTCGGCGGCAGGCTGGCGGGCCGACGCGGCGCTGACGGCAAGCGGGGGTGGGCTCCCGCCGCTCGACGCCGTGATCCGGCAGGATGCGCCGGGCGCGCCGGTGCACGCAACCGCGCGGCTCGGGCCATATCGTGCCGGGGCGGGCCGAATCGAAACTTCGTCCGCTAATATCGTCTGGGACGGGCGCGCGACCCAATTCGATACGGTCATGCGCATTGACGGCCCGGTCGGCGACGGGTTCGTTCGGGGCCTGTCGGTCCCCGTGCGTGGGCGCATCACGGCGGCAGGCGACCTGATCGTGGGGCAGGGCTGCCAGCCGATCGCCTTTGCGCAGGCGCGGCTCGCATCGTTCACCTTCGCCCCGGCCCGGATCGTGGCGTGCGGACGGCCGCTCGTGACCCGGACGGCCGGCGGCCCGGTGCGGATCGACGCGAAGGCCGGTCCGATCCGGCTCGTGGGCCGGACCGATGCCGGCGCGCCGCTATCGCTCACGGCGTCAGGCCTACGCTTCGCCGGTGGCCGTTTCGCGTTGCGTGACCTGTCTGCCGTGCTGGGCGGGCCGGAGCGGCCGACACGCCTCGACATCGCGTCGGTGACGGGGACAATGGACCCACGGGGCCTGTCGGGCGACTTTGCCGGTGCGGCGGGCGGCATCGCCAACGTGCCGCTCAATCTGGCGGAGGCGAATGGGGGCTGGCGCTTCGACGGTGGTGTGCTGCGGCTCGATGGGGCGCTGCGCGTCAGCGACGCGGGCGACACGGCGCGGTTCAACCCGCTCGTCACTGACGATGCGCGGCTCGGCCTCGACGGCGGTGTCGTGACCGCGAGCGCGACCCTACGAGAGCCGGCGAGCGGCGCGGCCGTGGTCAGCGTCAGGCTAGCGCACGATCTCGCCGACGGCGCGGGCCACGCCGTGCTCGACGTGCCGGGCATCATCTTCCGGCCAAGGGCGCTGCAGCCGGAGAAGCTGACGCCACTCACCTTGGGCGTGATCGCCAATGTCGATGGGACGATAAAGGGCGCGGGCCGGATCGACTGGGGTGCGCGCGGCGTCAGGAGCAGCGGCACATTCGGGACCGAGCGGATGGATCTCGCCGCCGCGCTGGGCCCGGTGACGGGCATTTCCGGCCAGATCGTGCTTACCGACCTGCTCGGGCTGGTCAGCGCACCGGGCCAGGAGGTGCGCGTGGCCGAGGTCAACCCTGGCGTGGCGGCTACCAACGGGTTGATCCGTTTCCAATTGACCGGTCAAAGCCGGGTGCGGATCGAGGATGCGTCATGGCCGTTTGCGGGCGGCACGTTGCGGATGGACCCGGCCCTGCTCGACTTCGGGACGGACACCGAGCGCCGCATGACGTTCCGGGTCGATGCGCTCGACGCCGCCGCTTTCGTCCAGCAGCTCGATTTCCCCAACATCTCCGCGACCGGCACCTTCGACGGCGTGATGCCGATGATCTTCGATCAGGCGGGCGGGCGGATCGAAGGGGGACATATCACCGCGCGGCCGCTCGGCGGCACGCTCGCTTATGTCGGCGAGCTCAGCAACGCGCAGCTCGGGGCCATGGGGAAGCTCGCCTTCGACGCGCTCAAGGCGATCCGCTACTCCGCGCTCGAAATCAAGCTGGACGGACGGCTGGACGGCGAGATGATCAGCCGGGTGCAGTTCACCGGCATTCGTCAGGATACGCCGGACCCCAGCTTCGTCTCGCGGTTGATCCGCAACCTGCCCTTTCGATTCAACATCGCGATCCGTGCGCCCTTCCGCGGGTTGGTCGGATCGGCGCGCAGCTACATGAACCCCGCTTTGTTGCTCGACCGCGCCCGCCTGTCGCCGTCGCCGCCCGTCCCGCCCGCGCCCGCCGTTCAGCCCCCTGCAAGCGGGAATGTGCGATGAGCGGGCCATGCTTGACGCCGCCGCCCTCGGGTGCGAGCCCCACGCGCATGACAAGAAGGTTCCTGTCCGGCCTCGTGATGATGCCGCTCGCCGGCTGCGTCACGGTAAAGGCGCCCGACAAGCCGATCGAGATCAACCTGAACATCAACGTAAAGCAGGAGGTCGTCGTCAGCCTGAAGAAGGATGCCGAGGACTTCATCACCAACAATCCGGAGCTGTTTCCGCAATGACCAAGCGTCCGCTCCTCGCCATGACCGTCGCGCTCGCGCTGGCGGCGGTGCCCGCCCATGCGCAGATGGACAGCGAGGTCGAGGCGGCGCTCGATGCCGGCACGGTGGGCGAGCAGGCGGACGGCTATCTCGGCTTCGCCCGTCCGCCCGCGGGCGCGCTCAAGGCCAAGGTCGACGCGATCAACATCAAGCGCCGCCAGGGCTATACGCAGGTCGCGCAGACCAAGAATGTGCCGATCGAAGCCTTCGCCGCGTCGATCGGCTGCCGTACGCTGTCCACGCTGCGCCAGGGGCGCGCCTACAATGTCGGCGGCACCTGGGCGGTGAAGGGCCCCGGCCCGATCGCGCTGCCCGCGCAGTGCGGGAATTGAGCGCAATCCGGCGCGCCTGAGCCGCGCGCCGCACGCCGGCGTGGTGCATGACCGACAATTCTGCGAAGATTGCCCGCGTGAACGAACAGGACGCATCGCGGCCACGGATCGAGGATCGGGTCTTGACGGGCCTGGTCCTGCTGTTCACCGTCGCCTTCGCGCTGGTGGTGGAGCCGTTCTTCGCCGCCATCCTCTGGGCCGTCATCGCCGCCATCCTGTTCGCGCCGCTCAATCGGCGGTTGCTCCGCCGCATGCCGGGCCGGCGCAACGGCGCCGCTTTGCTCACGCTCCTGCTGATCATCGCGATCGTGATCGTCCCCGCGATCCTGCTGACGCTCGCGCTGTTGCAGGAGGCGGGGGCTGCTTATGCGCGGCTGCAGGCGGGGGCGATCGATTTCGCGCAACTGTTCGAACGCCTGCGCGCCAGCCTGCCCGAATGGGCGGTGGGCTGGCTCCGCCGCCTCGGCCTCGATGATTTCTCGGCGGTCCAGACGCGGATCGCCGCCGGCGTTGCCGCCAGCGTCCGCACGCTGGCGGCGCAGGCTTTCCATATCGGGCAGGGCGCGTTCAGCCTCCTCATCTCGCTCGGCGTGATGCTGTATCTGACCTTCTTCCTGCTGCGCGACGGCGAGCAGCTGATGCGGCGCGTGATCGAGGCAACGCCGCTCCGCGCCGCGCAGCGCCAGGCCCTGTTCGACAAATTCACCGTGGTCGTGCGCGCGACAATCAAGGGCAGCGTCGTCGTGGCGATCGTGCAGGGGATGATCGGCGGAATCGTATTCTGGCTGATCGGCATCGGCGGGGCGCTCCTGTGGGGCGTGCTGATGGGCGTCCTGTCGCTGCTGCCGGCGGTCGGCACCGGCATCGTGTGGGTTCCGGTGGCGATCTACCTGTTTGCGACGGGGGCGGTGGGGCAGGGGATCATCCTCGTCTTGTGCGGCATGTTCGTGATCGGGCTGGTTGACAATATCCTCCGTCCGATCCTGGTCGGCCGTGACACGCGCATGCCCGATTATGTCGTGCTGATCACGACGCTGGGCGGGCTGGACCTGTTCGGTTTCAGCGGACTCATCATCGGGCCGGTGATCGCGGCCCTGTTCATCGCTGTCTGGAATATCGTCACGACGATGCGGCTGGGTTCCAACGGTGTCGGGCCGGCGGCCTGATCCGCGCGCCCTGCGCCGGGGCGGGCGGATGATGGCGGCGCTGTGCGGCCTGTCGGCCTGCGCGCCGCTGGCGGCTGAAGCGCTGCCGGCCGGGCTCTGGAGCAATCCGCGCGGGAGCGTCCACGTCCGCATCGGGCCGTGCAATGACCGGATGTGCGGCGTGGTCGAGTGGGCGAACGAGAAGGCCAGCGCCGATGCCGCGCGTGGCGGGACCGATCCGCTGGTCGGCACCACGCTGTTCCGCGACTTTGTGGCCAGGCCGCACGGTCTATGGCGTGGAAAGGTGTTCGTGCCCGATATGGGGCGGACGCTGTCGGGCACGATCCGCGTTGCCGATCCGGATCATATCGAGGCGAAGGGCTGCCTGCTCGGCAGGCTGATGTGCAAGACCCAGGTCTGGACCCGCGTCGCGCCCTGACGCGGGTTCAGGCGAGCCCGGTCCGTGCCATCACCTCGCGCGCGGCGCGTGCGCCATGCTTGAACGCGCCGGTGTAGTTCTGCGCGCCCTCCAGTTCCGAATGCGCGATGACGATCCGGCCGAAGCCCTTCGCCACGACCTCGCGCGGGCTCGGAAGCCCCGCCTCGCCAAAATAGAAGCCTGGATATTGGACCACGCGGGCATGGCCCCAGCGATTCAGCACGATTCCGGCGATGTCGCGGCGCGCGTCGAACCCGGTCGCGCCAAACAGGCGGGTCATCTGCTGCCGGATGACGCGTTCATACTCGGCATAGGGCGTGGTCAGCAGGCGCTGGCGGTTGGCCATCGCCTGCGTCGCGGCGTCGCTCTCGCCCGGTGTGTAAAGGCCCATATACATCGTGAAGAGCGCCGGCCGGTCGGGATCGAGCGCGGGCGCGCTGCCGTCGATCAGCATCGGTTGGCGGATATTGCCAACGAAGCCGAACATTCCCGTGTCGTCGTACCAGCGCGCCGCCGCCGCGCCGAGCCGGTAGAGGAAGCGCCAGTTGGTCAACGCCACATTGACCACCAAAGCTGGTGCATGGACGAACTGCCCATAAGCGGTGGCGATGTCCTCAGGCAGATCGGCGACGACCCGCCGCGTGACCCACCCGCCGCTCGCCATCACCACCGCGCCAGCGGTCACGCGCACGGGCCTGCCGTCCTTGACGTAGGCCACGTCTACACGGCTGTCGGATCGATGGCGGACGTGGAAAACGGTCGTGCCCAACCGGATGCGCGTCGGCTGGCCCGCGCGGTCGAGCGCCGCGAAATCGATCGGCCCGTTTACCAGCCCCGCGAAATCCTGCGTGCCGCCGATCGCGCCGGGCACGAGCTTGCGCACGATCATCCGCGCCAGCACGCTGTTCCCGCCGGGGAAGGAGGCGTCCATGCGCTGCGTCGGCCGGACATAGGCGCGCGCCGCGCGTGCCGAGGCGGCGTCGGGGCTGACCCCGGTGAGCAGGCTGGTATGCGGCCGCGCGACCCGCGTCACGCCCGGATCGAAGCCCTTCACCACCTCCAGATAATGGCGATAGCTCATCCGATCGAGCAGTTCGGGCGGCGGATCGCCCTCGGCCGAACCCGTGCGCCATGCCAGCAGGTCGCGGCGCAAAGTGGATGAGAAGGGCGTGTCGACGAGCCCATTCGCCCAGATGTTGCGCCGCCATTCGGGCCCGGGGGCGCCATCGGCCCGATCGAAATAATAAGCAATGTCGACCTTGCCTTCGGCCAGTCCGTTCATCGGCGCATAATTGTCAGTCGCGAAACGGATGGGGGTGAAGGCATCGCTCCACGCGCGGAAGCGATAGTCGCGCGGCAGGCCGAACGTGTCGAACAGCTGATCCATCTGCGTGCCGGACCCGACCTCCGGAACGAGGAAGCCGTTCGCGGCCTGCGGCCCGGTCAGGCGCACGCCGTCGACGAGGAAGTCGTTCTGTTTCGACGCCCCGCCGAAAACCGGATGGTTTTCGAGGATCAGGCAACGTTTGCCGCCGCCCGTCAGCGCGGCATAGTCGTGCGCGGTGAGCAGGCCGGTGGGGCCGCCGCCGACGATCACCAGATCGAAATGCTCGCTATCGGCCGCGTCTTCCCATCCGTCATACAGCGCATCGCGGATGCCGTGCGCGGCCTGGATGACCGGCAAGGTGTTGCCGTTCGCAGCGGCATAATCGCCGACGCCGCCATAGCCGGTGAACGGGTCGCGCGGGGCCGCGGCGGTTGCACGCCCGCCGACGAGCACCGCACCCGCGCCGGCCAGGGCGCCGTTAATCACATCGCGACGCGTGATCGCGTCGTTCAGGCCGAGCGATTCCCCATTGCGGCATCCCAGATTGGCCACTTACCCACCACCGTAAAAAGTATACGATTCAGCAGGATCGGTATTCGGTCAAGCCTTCGCCGACAGGACGGCGATCGTTAGGCTGCTAGCCCAGCCTGCATTTCCGCTGCGTCGCCACGCCGCGCAGGAAGCCGCGCCGGGCGTAACCGGCATCTATCGCGGCATTGAGCCGGCGCTGAGCGGGGGCGGCGCCGCTCACCTCGCGGACGAGACCCCGAAACGGGATGATCGCATTGACCACCGTCCGGCCGCCCGCCTCGGCGATCTTGCTCGCGCGGTTTTCATTGGTCACTGCTCCGGCCACGAAGTCGGGGCCAAGAACCGCCGTCAACTCCTTCGTTGCCGCGCGAAGCTGCGCGCAGGTGCGCAGGCCTGTCAGCGAATAGGGGCTCTGAATCGCCTTCTGCAGCACCGGCGGGATATTCGTCTTGCTGGCGCCAACGTCGCGCGCCGGCTGGCTTGCAATCCTGCCCGCGGTCTTGGTGGTCTGACCGAAACGGTCAGTCTTGGCCGGTTGTTCGGCCTGCGACCATGCGGGCTGCGCGACGATGAGGATGGCGGCAAGGCCGTAACGGGATAGGAACGAGTTCATGTCGGCATAATTCGCACGGCGGGGCGTGGTTCCCGCGCGACAGGCCGTCAGGCAGCCTCGCCGTCGAACTGCAGCTGGGCGAGGCGGGCGTAGAGGCCGCCGCGCTTGATCAGCGCATCGTGTCGGCCTTCCTCAACGATCCGCCCGCGATCCATCACCACGATCCGATCGGCGTTGCGGACGGTGGCGAGGCGATGAGCGATGACGATCGTCGTGCGTCGCGCCATCAGCCGTTCCAGCGCATCCTGCACCAGACGCTCGCTCTCCGCATCGAGCGCGGAGGTCGCTTCGTCCAGCAGCAGGAGAGGCGCATCGCGCAGCAGCGCGCGCGCGATCGCCAGGCGCTGGCGCTGTCCGCCGGACAGGCGCGCGCCGCCTTCGCCGAGGAAGGTGTCGAGGCCCTGCGGCAGCTCCTGCAGGAAGCGCGCGGCATTGGCGGCCTCCGCCGCCGCCCACAATGCGCCGTCGTCGGCTTCCCAGCGGCCGTAGCGGAGATTGTCGCGTGCCGAGGCGGCGAAGATCACGGTATCCTGCGGCACCACCGCGATCCGCGCACGCACCTGCGCGGGATCGGCCTGCGTGAGCGCCACGCCGTCCAGGCGGACTGAGCCCGATTGGGGATCGTAAAAGCGCTGCGCAAGCTGGAACAGGGTCGATTTGCCGGCGCCCGACGGGCCGACGACCGCCACGGTCTCCCCGGGCGACACGGTCAGCGTGAAATCGTGGAGCGCGGGCAGTTCGGGCCGGGTCGGATAGCGGAATTCGACATGGTCGAAGGCGAGCGCGCCGCGCGGCGGCTGCGGCAGGGCCTGCGGGCGTGCCGGCGCGGCGATCTCCGGCCGCTCGGACAGCAGTTCGTTGAGGCGTCCGGCCGCGCCCGCCCCGCGCAGCAGGTCTCCATAAACCTCGGTCAGCGCGCCGAATGCGCCCGCCACCAGCCCGCCCGTCAGCACGAAGGCGGCGATCGCACCGCCCGACATCCGTCCCGCCGCCACATCGGTTGCGCCTTCGCGCAGGACGAGCGTGATCGATCCGAAGATCAGCGCGATCACAATCGCAGTCATCGCCGCGCGGACGGTGAACCGGTGGCGCGCGGTGGCGAAAGCGTCCTCGATCGCGACGCCGAAGCGCGCGCCCTCGCGCTTCTCCTGTCCGAAACCCTGCACGATTTTCATCGCGCCGAGCGTTTCAGACACGATCGCGCCCAGTTCCGCTATTCGGTCCTGCGAGGTGCGGCTGAACCCGCGCACGCGCCGGCCGAGCAGCACGATGGGGGCGAGAATGAGCGGGATGCCGAGCAACAGGCTGCCCGCCAGCTTGGGCGAGAGCGTGAACAGATAGACGATGCCGCCGATTCCGGTGAAGGCGTTGCGCAGCGCGATCGACACGGTCGATCCGACCACCTGTTCGATCACGGCCGTGTCACTGGTCAGGCGCGAGGCGATTTCGGACGGGCGATTCTCTTCGAAGAAGCGCGGGGCGAGCGTGAGGAGGTTGGCGTGCACGCGGGCGCGCAGGTCCGCCACCACCCGCTCGCCGAGCCACGACACAAAATAGAAGCGCAGCGCGGTCGCGATCGCCAGCACCGCGACGATCATCAGCAGATAGTTGAAGGCGTGGCCCACGCTGGCCTGCGTGCCACCCTCCGCCAGAAATCCCCGGTCAATCACGCGCTTGAAGCCATAGGGGATGGCGAGCGTGGCGGCGGAGGCGACCACAAGCGCGGCCAGAGCGGCGGCGATGCGGCCCGGATAATGCGCAGCCATTCCCCAGATCAGACGCAATTCGCCGATCGGGCGGCGCTCCGGGGGAGGTAGGGCATCGGCCATCGCGCTCGCCTACCAGCGGTGCGCGCGGGTCTCAACCAATGCCGCGCTGGACCGTTATGCCACGCGACGTTTGTTGCATTGCAACGTGTTTCGCCCCATTTTGGGGTGGGGAGAAGGCCGTTTGCTGTACGAAACCTACGAGTTGCAGAAGAGCCTGCTGGCGGGCGCAAGCGCGATGGCGGAGCTCGGCTCCGAATGGATGCACAATCCGGCCAATCCGTTTGCGCACACGCAGATCGGATCGATGATGGCGTCGGGGCTCGACGTGTTCGCGCATGCTTCCGCGCCGCACGGCAAGCCGGCGTTCGGGCTCGATGTCGCGCTGATCGGCGGCAAGGAGATTCCCGTGGTCGAGGTGGCGGAGGCGGACCGTCCCTTCGGCCGGTTGATCCATTTCGCGCGCGATGGTGCGCCGGATGGCCAGCCGAAGCTGCTGATCGTGGCGCCGATGTCGGGCCACTACGCCACCCTGCTGCGGGGCACGGTCGAGCGGCTACTGCCCACCAACGACGTCTGGATCACCGACTGGGCCGACGCGCGGCTGGTGCCGCTGGCGGAGGGCAAGTTCGATCTGGATGATTATGTCGACTATCTGATCGGCTGGCTGGAGCATATCGGCCCCGGCGCGCACGTGCTGGCGGTGTGCCAGCCGGCGGTGCCGGCTTATGCGGCAGTGTGCCTGATGTCGGCCGACCGCAACCCTGCACGCCCGCGCACGTTGACGATGATGGGCGGCCCGATCGACACGCGCGAGGCGCCGACCGCCGTCAACACGGTCGCGACCCAGCGGCCGTTCACCTGGTTCGAGCAGAACGTGATCGCGACGGTCCCGCTTTATTATCCGGGCGGCGGGCGGAAGGTCTATCCCGGCTTCCTCCAGCTCACCGGCTTCATGGCGATGAACTGGGGCAATCACCTCGTCAGCCACTGGCAGATGTTCCGCCACCTGGTCGACGGCGACCAGGAAAGCGCCGAGGCGACCAAGGCCTTCTACGACGAATATCGTTCGGTGTGCGACATGACCGCCGAATTCTACCTGCAGACGATCGACGTCGTGTTCCAGCGCCAGCTCCTGCCGCGCGGCGAGATGACGATCCATGGACGGAAGGTCGATCCCGCCGCGATTACCGACGTGGCGCTGCTGGCGATCGAGGGCGAACGCGATGATATTTCGGGTCTCGGCCAGACCAAGGCGGCGCTCGACCTAGCGACCAAGCTGCCTGAGGCGCTCAAAAAATATCATCTCGCCGAGCGGGTCGGGCATTACGGGATCTTCAACGGGCGCCGCTGGCGCGAGGAGACCGCGCCCGTGCTGGAGGCGTTCATCGCCGACGCCGAAGGACGCGCAAAGCCTGCCGAGCCAGAGGTCGTGCAGGCCGAGCCCGATCCGCCCGCGCGGGAGGCCAATTCGACCAACTTCGCGTGAAGCTGACCGCGCGGATCGAGCGCTGGCCGGTGGCCGGCGCGTTCACCATCGCGCGCGGCGCCAAGACGCATGTCGACGTGGTGGTCGCCGAGCTGGCCGACCGCGATGGCGTGATCGGTCGGGGCGCGGGGACGCCGATCTATTATCATGGCGAGACGGCGGAGACCGTGCTGGCCGCTGTCCTGTCGCAGGCGGACGCGTTGGCGGCGGGCCTGACGCGCGAGGACCTGCAGGCACGCCTGCCGCGCGGGGCGGCGCGCAATGCGCTCGACTGTGCGCTGTGGGACATCGCCGCCAAGCAAAGCGGGCAGCCCGTGTGGCGGCTGGCGGGATTGGCCGAGCCCGCCCCAAGCGTGACCGCTTTCACCATCTCTCTGGCGGATCCGGCCCGGATGGAAGCCGATGCACGCGCTGCCGCCGGGCGTCCGCTGCTGAAGCTCAAACTGGCGGGCGAGGGCGATCGAGAGCGCGTGGCGGCGGTGCGGCGCGGCGCACCCGAGGCGCGCCTGATCGTCGACGCGAATGAGGCGTGGACCGGCCGGGACGTGGCAGCCGAGGCGGAGGTACTGAAGCCCTTCGGGGTCGAACTGATCGAGCAGCCCATCGCGCACGGGCAGGACGCACTGCTCGACGGTATCGACAGTCCGATCCCGCTGGCGGCGGACGAAAGCTGCCAGGATCGTGCCGATCTCGATCGCTGCGTCGGCCGCTACCAGGCGATCAACATCAAGCTCGACAAATGCGGCGGGCTGACCGAGGCGCTCGCGCTTGCGACGGCTGCCGAAGCGATGGGGCTGGAGGTCATGGTGGGCTGCATGCTCTCGACCTCGCTCGGCATCGCGCCCGCATTCCTGCTTGCCGACCAGGCGCGGTGGATCGATCTCGACGGCGCGCTCCTGCTCGCGGCGGACCGCGATATGGCAATGTCTATCGACCGCGGCTGCCTGATGCCGCCCGCACCCGCTTTGTGGGGTTAGATCAGGCCGGCTTGGCCGATGCGCTGTGCGCCGGCTGAAATGCCGGTTCGATCGGGCGGCCGGTACGATCGGCGATGGCGGTCGTTTGGGTCGGGAACGCAAAATCTATCCCGCGTGCGTTGAACGACGCCAGAATGGCAACACAGACGCGATGCCGTGCGTCAAACACTTCGTTGTAATCATCCGAAGCGACATCGAATTGCACTTCGATATCGAGACTTGAATCGCCGAAGCTGACCAGCCCACACCGCACCATCTTACACTTCTGATGGCCCTCGATGATCTCCTTCAGCAGGGCTGGCATATTCTCGCACGTCTCCGGGGGCGTGTAATAGGCTACGCCAAGGGTCAGGATAATCCGCCTCCGCGCAAGCCGCGCGAGATTGTGGATTTCCTTGTCGAGCAGGTTGGTGTTTGAAATGACGACCTGTTCGCCGGTCACGGCGCGAATGCGCGTCGTCTTGAGGCCGATTTCCTCCACCGTGCCGTTGGTCTGGTCGAAACGGATTGAATCGCCGCGCTGGAAGGGGCGATCAAAGATGATCGAGAGGGCCGAAAAGAGATCGTCGAAAATGCCCTTGGCGGCCAGGCCGATCGCGATGCCACCGATGCCCAGACCCGCGACGAGACCTGTGACGTTCACCCCCAGATTGTCGAGGATCAGCACCAGCGCGATCGCGAACAGCGCGATCGTGACGAGCAGGCGGATGATGCCCACCGCCGAGCCGAGCGCGCCGTGATCGGTCCCGCTCGCGCGATGCTCCACCACCCCAAGCACCAGCTCGCGCACCCACAACGCACCCTGCAGGGCCGCAGCGACCGTGAAGAGGACGTTGGTGATCTGGACCACCAGCGCCGGCGGATCGGCCATGCCGGTGACCAGTTTCGCCGCGAACAGGACGATAAACCACAGGCCGGTGGCGCTGATGGTGCGCCCGATCGTGGCGGGCCAGTGCGAAAAATGCCCACCTCGCTGGCACAGCTTTTGTCCGAGCGCGCGGACGGCCAGCAACGTGGCAATGATCGCAGCCCCGGCGCCCATGGCGATGGCGATCTGCAGCCAGTGGTTGGAAACCCAGACCAAGCTTTCGTCCCAGAGCAACTCAATCTGCGTGTGCGAAACGCGCAACGGTATTTCGGCATTCACATCGTTGGTCATCAGGCGGCCTTGGCTTTGGCGGACGCGAGCGCGGCGATTTGGTCGAGGAAGCCGATCAAGGCCCGTTCCTGCGCTGTCAACCAGCGGGTCGCGCGCGGCAGCTTTACCGCGCACAGGCCGTCCGTGTCACCATCGCGGCAGAGATCGATGAGGGCGGGATGGATGTAGGATTTCCGGCTGATCGCAGGGGTGTTGCCGAGCGCCTGCGCGACCGCCTCCAGCATGGGCTTGAGGCTGAGCCGGCCGTCCCTTGCCGT
>NZ_JBMDXG010000027.1:0-19217 GCF_048594985.1 Sphingomonas sp.
GGCTGATGGTGTCGATTGGGGAGAGCGCGATAGCCCCCTGCCTCCGCAGGGGCGACTGGATGGGCATGCCCGCGCCTTTCTCCCCGTCCAGAATGGCTGCGACCACCGCTGCACCTTCTGCATCATTCCTTACGGGCGCGGCGCCAGCCGCTCGCTCCCGGCGGGGGGCGTGATCGACGAGATTCGCGCCGCTATGGACACCGGCGCGCGCGAAATCGTGCTCACCGGGGTCGATCTGACCGCCTACGGCGCCGACCTGCCCGGCGCACCGACGCTCGGCCACCTCGTCGAACGCATTCTGACGCACGTACCCGATCTGCCGCGGCTGCGCCTCTCCTCGCTCGATCCGTGCGAGGTGGACGACCGGCTGTTCGCGCTGATCGCGGGCGAAGCGCGGATCATGCCGCACGTGCATCTGTCGCTGCAGGCGGGCGACGACCTGATCCTCAAGCGGATGAAGCGCCGCCACAATCGCGGCCAGGCGGTGGCGCTGGTCGACCGGCTGCGCGCCGCCCGCCCGGACCTCGCGATCGGCGCGGACCTGATCGCCGGCTTTCCGACCGAGGACGAGGCGATGTTCGCCAATACCGCGCGGCTGATCGCCGATTGCGGCATCGTCTTCGCGCACATCTTCCCCTATTCGCCGCGCGCGGGCACGCCGGCGGCGCGGATGCCGCAGGTCGCGCGGCCGGTGGTGAAGGCGCGCGCGGCCCGGCTGCGCGCAATCGCGGCGAGCGCGAAGACGGCGTGGCTCCAACAGCAGATCGGAACGGTGCAGCAGGTGTTGGTGGAATTGGACGGAACAGGCGGGCACGCCGGCAATTTCGCGCGAGTGGCGATCGAGGGCGCGCCGAACGCGATCGTGGACGCACGGATCACCGGCGTCGCGGGCGACGCGCTGATCGGGGTGCCGGCATGAGCACCGCCTGGCACGAGCGCCTGCTCGGCGGCTTCCGCCGGACCTCCGACAAGCTCGGCGAGAATCTGTCGGGCCTGCTCGGCAAGGCCGCGCTCGACGACGACACGCTCGACCAGATCGAGGAAGCGTTGATCGCCTCCGATCTCGGCCCCGCCACCGCGCGCCGCGTGCGCGAGCGGCTGACCGGCGAACGCTTCGCGCTCGGCCTGACCGAGGCGCGCCTGCGCGAGATCGTGGCCGAGGAGGTGGCGGCGATCCTCGCCCCCGTCGCCAAGCCGCTGGAGATCGAGGCCTTCCCCCGCCCGCAGGTCATTCTGGTGATCGGCGTCAACGGATCGGGCAAGACCACCACCATCGCCAAGCTGGCGCACCTGCTGACCGAACAGGATTATTCGGTGATGCTGGTCGCGGGCGACACGTTCCGCGCCGCCGCGATCGGCCAGCTCAAGGTCTGGGCGGACCGGATCGGCGTGCCGATCATCAGCGGCAGCGAGGGCGCCGACGCGGCGGGGCTGGTGTTCGAAGGCGTCAAGCGCGGCACCGCCGAAGGGACCGACGTGCTGATCGTCGACACTGCCGGCCGGCTGCAGAACAAGTCCGGGCTGATGGACGAACTCGCCAAGATCCGGCGCGTGCTCGGCCGGCTCAATCCCGCCGCACCGCACGACGTCGTGCTCGTGCTCGACGCGACGACCGGCCAGAACGGCCTCAGCCAGATCGAAGTGTTCAAGGAGACTGCGGGCGTGACCGGCCTCGTCATGACCAAGCTCGACGGGACGGCGCGCGGCGGCGTGCTGGTCGCGGCGGCGGAGAAATACGGTATGCCGATCCATGCCATCGGCGTCGGCGAAGGCGTCGACGATCTGCGCCCGTTCGATCCGAAGGAGGTCGCCCGCGCCATCGCCGGGATCGAACGCCTCGCGCCGGAGAAGAGCCGATGAGCGCCGCGTCGAAGGAAACCGGGATCGGCATGCGCCTCGCGCTCGATCTCGGGCCGCTCGCAGTCTATTTCGCGGCCTATTCGTGGAGCGGGAAGGACATTTTCCTCGCGACCGGCCTGTTCATCGCGGCGACCGCCCTCGCGATGATCGTGTCGCTCGTCCGCTACGGCAAGGTGTCGCCGATCCAGGTATTCTCCGCGATCATGGTGCTGCTGCTCGGCGGCCTCACCATCTGGCTGCACAAGGACTGGATCATCAAGATCAAGCCGACCATCTATTATGTGACGGTCAGTACGATCCTGTTCTGGGGTCTGGCTACGGGTCGCCCCACGCTGCAGATGGTGCTGGGGCAGGCCTATCCGGGCCTCACGGCCGAGGGGTGGCGGCTGCTGACGCGCAATTGGGCGATCTTCTTCATCGCCCTGGCCATCGCCAACGAAGCGGTGTGGCGCAATTTCTCGACCGAATTCTGGCTCGGCTACAAGCTGTGGGGATCGATGCCCGCGACCCTGATCTTCGCCGCCGCCAACGTGCCGATGCTGATGCGCCACGGCCTCGCCGCCGACACGCCCAAGGTCGCGGTCCCGCCCGAGGAATAATCAGCCGGCGAGTAGAGCCGCCGCCTTGACCGTCGCCGCCTGCGTGTCGGTCGCCAGCCGCTTCACCTCGTGCGCCACCACCGCAAAGCCGCGCCCGGCGTCGCCCGCGCGCGCCGCCTCGATCCGGGCGTTCAGCGCGAGCAAGTTGGTCTGGTCGGCGATCCCGTCGATCCAGCCCACGATCTCGCGGACCTCGCTCACCATCGTCTCCAGCCGCCGCCGCCGCTGTGCCACTTCCCCAGCCAGCTGCGCCTGGCGCTCCACCGCCTCGCTCGCGGCCTCGCGCTGCGCGGTCACGTCGATCGCCAGCTTCACCACCTTCACCGGTCGGCCCATCGCGTCGAGGATCGGATTGTAGGTCGCCTGCAGCCACAAGGGGCGGCCGTCGCGCGCGACGCGGCGATATTCGCCCTGGATGAATTCGCCCCGCGCCAGCCGCTCCCACATCGCCCGATATTCCGCGAGGCCGGTTTCCTCCGGGCTGCACAGGACGCGATGGTGGCGCCCGACGATCTCGGGCGCGCCATAGCCGCTTACGCGGAGGAAGTTTTCGTTAGCATGCAGGATCGTCCCGTCGAGCCCGAACTCCACGATGAGCTGCGACCGGTCGATCGCATTGATCATGCTGGCGTCGGCCGCGGCCGCGCTCTTGCGGTCGGTGACGTCCGTCGCGAGCATGAGCGAGCCTGCCATCGCCCCGTCCTCGCCATGCAGCGGCGCGTAGATCGCCTGAACCCACAATTCGCGCCCGTCGGCGGCGAGACGGCGATAATCGCCGCTCTCATGCTCGCCCCGGCACAGCGTGGCCCAGGTCTGCTGATAGCGGTCGGCGCGCGCATCCTCCGGGCTGCACAGCACGCGGTGGAATTGGCCCTCCAGATCCTCCATCCGATAGCCGAACAGGTCGAGGAAGCGGCGGTTGGCGGATGTGACCCGGCCTTCCAGGTCGAAGAAGGCGATCGCCGATGACTGGTCCAGCGCGCCCCACAACGCACGCGCGGCCGCATCCACGTGCGGCGACGTGCGGGAAGGGGCCGTAAGCGAGAACATGGCCCCTTCCTGACCCGCTACCTCGTAAGGGCGGGTTAACGTCGCCGGCTTTTACTGCGCCTGGTCGGCGCGCGATGCGCCCTGGCCGTCGAGATTCTGCGACACGAAGTCCCAGTTGATCACGTTGGCAAGGATCGTCTCGGCGAACTTGGGCCGCGCGTTGCGATAATCGATGTAGTACGCATGCTCCCACACATCGAGCGTGAAGAGCGGTGTCACGCCATGCGCGACGGGCGTGTCGGCGTCGTGGAACGACGTGACCTTGAGCGCGTCGCCTTCGAGCACCAGCCACGCCCAGCCCGATGCGAAGTGGTTCACCGCCTCGGTCGCGAGATCCTTGAGTAGCTTTTCCTGCCCGCCGAAGCCTTCGATCAGGCCGGCCAGCTTCTCGGACGGCCTAGTCGATCCGGCGGGCGCCAGGCAGTTCCAGAAGAAGGTGTGGTTCCACACCTGCGCGGAATTGTTGAACAGGCCCTTGTCGCCCGTGTCCTTCGCCTTGGCGATCACGTCGAGCAGCGACAGGCCGCTCAGGCCCTTCTCGTCGATCCAGCCGTTGACCTTGTCGACATAGGCCTTGTGGTGCTTGCCGTGATGAAACTCGAACGTCTCGGCCGACATGTGCGGCTCCAGCGCGGTCGCGTCGAAGGGCAGCGGGGGAAGCTCGAACGCCATTTCGTCCTCCGGTATCAGGGGTAATCGAACGCGGCCCTAACGCCCGAAACGACGGGGGGTCACGCGAAAACGACTATTGCGAGACGTTCGCGCAAAAGTGCGAAACCGTGCCGCCCGGCGATCGGATGGAGCCGCGCTTGATGCTGCGGGGAGCGGCCTCTATTGGGTCGGCCTTTAATCTCTTGTTCCGGATCGCCCATGCTCGCCTTCTTCCGCCGCGTCCTGTCCTCATGGGTGGCCGTGGCCATATTGGGGCTGGTGATGGTGGCGTTCATCGTCACCGGCATCGGCACCCCCGGCGGCGGCCTGACCGGCGGCGCCAACGCCAACGCGCTTGCGGTAGTCGGCGGCGAGCCGGTCAGTGACCAGGCGATCCGCGGCCAGGCCGAGGCGATGCTGCGCGACGCGCAGACACAGCAGCCCGACCTGACGATGGGCGGCTTCCTCGACACGATCGGCGGGCTCAACATCCTGATCGAACAATATGTTGCGGGGCAGGTGCTGGCGCGCTGGGCCGCCGACCACGGGATGGCGGTGAATGAACGCCTGATCGGGTCGGAGATTGCGCAGGTTCCCGCCTTTCGCGGCCCGACGGGGCAGTTTGACGAGAATACGATGAACGCATTGCTCGCCCGCCAGCGCATCCCGTTCAACCAGTTGCATGACGGCATTCGCGACGATCTCCTCCGCCGTCAGGTGGTGACGCCGATTTCCACGCCGATCTCCGCGCCCGAAGGGCTGGTCGCCCCCTATGCGCGCCTGCTGATCGACCGGCGCGAAGGCATGATCGGGCTGATTCCCGCCACGCCGGAGGGCATCGCCCCGCCGACCGAGGCCGAACTGCAGGCCTTCTACCGCGGCAATGCGCGGCGCTACATCGTGCCGGAGCGGCGCGTGATCCGTTACGCCGCGATCGGGCCCGAGACGGTTCAGGTCGCCCCGCCGACCGAGGCCGAGATCGCCGCCGCCTATAAAGCCGATGCCGCCAAATATGCCGCCGGCGAGACGCGTACCGTGTCGCAGGTCGTGCTGCCCGATGAGGCCGCCGCCAAGGCGTTCGTCGCGCGGGTCGGGGGCGGCGTGTCCTTCGCGCAGGCCGCGACCCAGCGGGGGCTGGCCGACGCCGACATCCGCCTCGGCACGCTCGGCCGCGACGCGCTTGCCAAGGCGTCCTCGCCCGCCATGGCGGAGGCGGTGTTCGCGCTCCCCTCGGGCGGCACCACCGCGCCGGTTCGCAGCCCGCTCGGCTGGGCGGTCGGCCATGTCGACGCGATCGAGCGCACCACCGCGCGCAGCCTGCCGCAGGTGCGCGACGAGATCACCGCCACGCTGACCAAGAAGAAGCGCGACGAGGCGGTCGCCGCGCTGGTCGCCAAGGTCGAGGACGCGATCAACGATGGCGCGACCTTTGCCGAGGTGGCGGGCCAGAACAAGCTGACGGTCGTCACCACTCCGCCTTTGCTGCCCAACGGCACCGCGCCCGCCGATCCCGCCTTCACCGCCGATCCGACGGTCACCGCGCTGCTCAAGGCGGCGTCGTCGGTCGGGCCCGATGACGAGCCGACCGTCGAGACGATCGATCCGGATCAGCATTTCGCGCTGCTGAGCGTGGCCAGCGTGGTGCCCGCCGCGCCGACGCCTCTTGCGCAGATCAGGGATCGTGTGACGCAGGACCTGCTCGCCAGCCGCGCCGCCGAACGCGCGCGCGCCACCGCGCAGCGCCTGCTCGCGCAGGTCAGGAAGGGCCAGGCGATGCCCGCCGCGTTCGCCGCCGCGAAGCTGCCCGCGCCGCAGTCGGTCGGCGTCGCGCAGATCGAGATTGCGCGCTCGGGCCAGCCCGTGCCGCCCGCGCTGCGGACCTTGTTCCGGCTCGCGCCCGGGCAGGTCGAGCTGAGCCCGCTTCCCGGCGGAAGCTGGTCGCTGGTCAGGCTCGAGCGGATCACGCCCGGCGACGCCAAGCAGATGCCCGCATTGGTCGCCGCCACGCGGGGGGAGATGGGTTCGGTGCTCGGCCGCGAATATGCCGACCAGTTCGCCGCCGCCGCGCGCGCCGACGTGAAGATCAGCCGCAACCAGCAGGCGCAGATCCGGCTCGAGCAGCAGCTGCGCGGCACTGCGTCCGCACAGTGAGCGCGGCGCAGGCGGGGCCTGAGGCGGACACGGCCGCGCGCGCGGCGCTGGCGGCGGGACGCCCCGCCTTGGTGTGGCGGCAGATGCTGGCCGACACCGAGACGCCGGTCGCCGCCGCGCTGAAGCTGATCGAACCCGGCCGGGGCGATTTCCTGCTCGAATCGGTCGAGGATGGGGCGACGCGCGGGCGCTACAGCCTGCTCGGCCTCGCGCCCGATCTCGTCTACCGCGCCCGCGGCACGACCGCCGAGGTCAACCGGCGCTGGCTGCGCGATCGCGACGCCTTCGGTCCGCTCGGCGGCGACCCGCTGGCGGAATTGCGCGCGCTGGTGGCCGAATGCCGCGCCGACATGCCCGACGGGCTGCCGCCCGCGCTCGCCTGCCTGGTCGGCTATTTCGCTTATGAGACGATCGGGCTGGTCGAGCGCCTGCCCCGGCCCGCCCCCAACCCGCTCGATCTGCCCGACATGCTGTTCGTGCGGCCGACGCTGATCCTCGTCTTCGACCGGCTGGCGGACATGCTCTATCTGGTCGCGCCGGTATGGCCCGAAAGCGACGCGACCGTCGATGAGGCGATCGAGCGGATAGAAACGGCGCAGGCCCGGCTGGCAGCGGCCGTGCCGGCGCTTTCGCGCCTCGCGCCCGGCGGTGCCGTTCCGGTCGCGCAGCCGCAGCTACCGGCCGGCCGCTATGGGGAGATGGTGGCGCGCGCGAAGGACTATATCGCAGCGGGCGACATCTTTCAGGTGGTGCTGGCGCAGCGCTTCACCGCGCCCTTCCCGCTGCCGCCGTTCGATCTCTATCGCGCGCTCCGGCGGATCAATCCGTCGCCGTTCCTCTATCATCTCGATCTGCCGGGCTTTGCGCTGATCGGCTCCTCGCCCGAAATCCTGGTCCGCGCGCGCGATGGTGAGGTGACCATTCGCCCGATCGCGGGCACGCGCCCGCGCGGCCGGACCGCCGCCGAGGATGCGGCCAATCGCGACGAACTGCTCGCCGACCCGAAGGAGCGCGCCGAGCATCTGATGCTGCTCGATCTCGGTCGCAACGATGTCGGCCGGGTGGCGGCGCGCGGTCCGGTCAAGGTGACCGACAGCTACACGATAGAGCGCTACAGCCACGTGATGCACATCGTCTCGAACGTGGTCGGGCGGCTCGATCCGTCGAAGGACGCGCTCGACGCGCTGTTCGCGGGCTTTCCGGCGGGTACAGTCTCCGGCGCGCCCAAGGTCCGCGCGTGCGAGATCATCGCCGAGCTCGAACCCGAAACGCGCGGCGCCTATGCCGGCGGCGTCGGCTATTTCTCGCCCGACGGCAGCATGGACAGCTGCATCGTGCTGCGCACGGGCATCGTCAAGGACGGCGTGCTCCACGTCCAGGCCGGGGCCGGCATCGTCGCCGACAGCGATCCCGCCTCGGAACAGCGCGAATGCGAACATAAATCGGGCGCGCTGTTCGCCGCCGCGCGCGAGGCGATCGAGCGGGCAGGCGAACCCGGCTTCGGGCAGTGAGCGCTCGGGATCTCGAGCGAAACCGCAACGCCCCCGTCAGGATCGGTAGAATAGGCGCGATTGTAAACGCTTCATTCCTGCTCCACGCCGACCTCGCATGACGGCGCCGCCTTGTGCTGGCGGGCCACATCGCTAAGTCGCTGACCATGATCCTCGTCATCGACAATTATGACAGCTTCACCTGGAACCTGGTGCATTACCTCCAGGAACTCGGCGCCGAGGTCGAGGTCGTGCGCAACGACGCGATCGGTGTCGGGCAGGCGTTGTCGTCGGGCGCGCAGGCGTTCCTGATCTCGCCCGGCCCCTGCACGCCGAACGAGGCCGGGATCAGCCTGGAGCTGGTCGAGGCGGCGGCGGACCAGAAGCGGCCGTTGCTGGGCGTCTGCCTCGGCCATCAGGCGATCGGTCAGCATTTTGGCGGCACTGTCACCCGCGCGCGGACATTGATGCACGGCAAGACCTCGCCGGTGATTCACGATGACAGCGGCATGTTCGCCGGCATTCCCAGCCCCTTCACCGCCACGCGCTACCATTCGCTGGTGGTCGAGGACGCGCCCGACGTGCTGATCGCCAATGCGCGGACCGAGGATGGCACCGTGATGGGCTTCCGCCACCGCGACCTGCCGATCCATGGCGTCCAGTTCCACCCCGAAAGCATCGCGACCCAGCACGGCCACGACCTGCTGGCCAATTTCATAACGATCGCCGGGATCAAGGTGGCCGAGCGCGCATGACGACGCTGGCGTTGCTGCCCGATCCGGGCGAGCCGCTCGATCACGAGACGGCCGAGCAGGCGTTCGCCGACATGCTCGACGGGAAGGTGGCGGACGATGCGGTCGCCGAATTCCTGATCGCGCTCACCGTCCGTGAGGAAAGCGCGGTCGAGATCGCCGCCGCCGCGCGTGCGCTGCGGGCGCGCATGATCGAGGTGTCGGCCCCGACCGGCGCGATCGACGTCTGCGGGACCGGCGGCGACGGCGCGCACAGCCTCAACATCTCGACGGCGGTGGCGATCGTCGTGGCGGCGGCGGGCGTCCCCGTCGCCAAGCATGGCACCCGCGCCGCCTCGTCACGCGCGGGTGCGGCGGACACGCTGGAGGCGCTGGGGCTCGACCTCGATCGTGCCTCGGCGCGCGCCGAACAGAGCCTCGCCGACCTCGGCATCGCCTTCCTGTTCGCGCAGCAGCACCATCCCGCGCTCGCCCGGCTGGCGCCGGTGCGGCGCGCGATCGGGCGGCGGACGATCTTCAATCTGATCGGTCCGCTCGCCAACCCGGCGCGGGTCACGCGGCAACTGCTCGGCGTCGCCCGCGTCGATTATCTGCCGACCGTCGCCCAGGCGATCGAATTGCTGGGCGCGGAGGCCGCGCTGGTCGTGGCCGGCGAGGAGCATCTCGACGAACTGTCGATCGCGGGGCCGAGCCGCGCGGAGTCGATCGGCCTGTGCGCCTTTCCCCGCACCGTCACGCCCGAGGATGCGGGTATCGCGCGCCACGCGCTCGACGCGATCCGGGGCGGTGACGCTGCCTACAATGCCGCCGCGCTCCGCGCGCTGCTGCAGGGCGAGCCGGGGGCGTATCGCGATGCGGTGCTGCTCAATGCCGGCGCGGCTTTGGTCGTCGCGGGCGCGGCGGCCACGCTTCCCGAGGGCGTCGAGGAGGCCGCCGAGACGATCGACAAGGGCCTGGCCAACGCGCTCATGAATTGCTGGATCAAATTCTGATGAGTAACCGCCTCACCCGCATCCTCGAGACCAAGGCGGAGCATGTCGCCGCGCGCAAGGTGGAGCAGTCGCTGGATGTGCTGGATGCCCTTGCCGCCAGGCAGAGCGCACCGCGCGGTTTCCGCCGCGCGCTCGAAGCCAAGGCGGCGGATGGTTATGCGCTGATCGCCGAGATCAAGAAGGCGTCGCCGTCCAAGGGCCTGATCCGCGCCGATTTCGATCCGCCGGCGCATGCCCGCGCGTATGAAGCGGGCGGGGCCGCCTGCCTGTCGGTGCTGACCGACGCGCCCTATTTCCAGGGCGCCGACGAGTATCTGGTCGCGGCGCGCGCCGCCTGCGCGCTGCCCTGCCTGCGCAAGGATTTCATGATCGATCCGTGGCAGGTGGCGGAGGCGCGCGCGCTCGGCGCCGACGCGATCCTGATCATCGTCGCCGCGCTCGACGATGGGCGAATGGCGGAGATCGAGGCGGCGGCGATCGAGCGCGGCATGGACGTGCTGGTCGAGGTGCACGACGCGCACGAACTCGACCGCGCCTTGAAGCTCCGTTCGCGCCTGATCGGCGCCAATAATCGCGACCTGCGCGACTTCACGGTCGACTTCGCGCGTACCTACGAACTGGTCGCGCGCGCGCCGGCCGACTGCCTGTTCGTCGCCGAAAGCGGCATTTCCGGCCCTGCCGACCTGGTCGAGATGGGGCGTCACGGCGTGCGCGCCTTCCTGGTGGGCGAAAGCCTGATGCGCCAGACCGACGTGACGGCGGCGACGCGCGCGCTGCTCGCGGCATGAGCCGGCTGACCCACCTCGACGAGGCGGGGGCGGCGCACATGGTCGACGTTTCGGCCAAGGACGTGACCCGGCGCGAGGCGACCGCCGCCGGGCATATCGCCATGTCCACCGATGCGCTCGCCGCGATCCGCGCGGGCACGCTCAAGAAGGGTGACGCGCTTGCCGTCGCGCGCATCGCGGGAATCATGGCGGCCAAGCGGACGAGCGACCTCATCCCGCTCTGCCATCCTCTGCCGCTTGCCTCGGTGACGGTCGACTTTACGCTGGCCGACGATGGGGTGGCGTGCGCCGCGACCGTGGTCACGACCGGCCGCACGGGCGTCGAGATGGAGGCGCTGACGGCGGTCTCGGTCGCGTTGCTCACGCTCTACGACATGGCCAAGGCGATCGACCGGGGGATGGCGATCGGCCCGGTCCGCCTCCTCGCCAAATCGGGCGGGCGATCGGGCGAGTGGCGCGCGGAAGCGTGAGCCTGTTGCCGGTCGCGGAGGCGCAGGCGCGGCTGCTCGCGCTTCACGCGCCGCTGCCTGCGGAGACCGCCGCGCTCCATGATGCCGCCGGGCGTTGGGCGGCCACCGACGTGCGCGCGCGCCGGACGCAGCCCGCCGCCGATCTGTCGATGATGGACGGCTATGCGATCCGCTTCGCCGATCTGCCGGGGCCGTGGCGGGTGATCGGGGAGAGCCGGGCGGGCGCGGGCATCGCCGCCTCGGTCGCCCCGGGCGAGGCCGCGCGCATTTTCACGGGCGCGCCGCTCCCCCCGGGGGCGGACGCGATCGTGGTGCAGGAGGAAGCACGCCGCGACGGCGACCGGCTATGGCTCGACGGCGAAGGGCCGCCCCGGATCGGGGCGAGCATCCGCCAACGCGGATCGGACTTTCACGACGGCGACCTGCTGGCAGCGGCGGGGGGGAACTGGACACCTGCGCGCATTGCACTGGCCGCGATCGGCGGGCACGGCGCGCTGCCCGTCAGGCGCCGGCCGCGCGTCACATTGATCTCGACCGGCGACGAACTGGTCGCGCCGGGGACGCCGGCCGAAGGCGTCCTGCTGCCCGCCTCCAACGCGCCGATGCTGCGTGCAATGATCGGCGGCCTGGCCGAGGTGACGGATGCCGGGCTGGTCCCCGACCGGCTCGACGCGCTGGTCGCGGCGTTTCGCGCTTCCGACGCCGATGTGATCGTCACGACCGGCGGCGCATCGGTCGGCGACCACGATCTCGTCCGCCCCGCACTGGAGCAAGCGGGCGCGGCGCTCGACTTCTGGCGGATCGCGATGCGGCCGGGCAAGCCGCTGCTGGCGGGCACGCTCGATGGCACGGTGGTGCTCGGCCTGCCCGGCAACCCGGTATCGGCGTTCGTGACCGCGCGCCTCTTCCTGCTGCCGCTGCTTGCCCATCTGAGCGGCGCGCGCGACCCCCTTCCTCGCGCCGAACGCGCCGCGCTTGCCTCGCCGCTCCCCGCGGTGGGCGGGCGGGACGATTATGTCCGCGCCGTCTTCACCGGCGACGGCATCGCCCCGGTCGGGGTCGAGGACAGCGCTGTACTCAGCGCGCTGGCCCGCGCCGACATGCTGATCGTCCGCCGCGCGGGCTCTTCCCCCGCCGCTGTGGGCGAAGTTGTGGATATCATCCGGATCGCTTGACACCGATCAAGGCGTTGCCTAGACGTTCCCCGTCCGTTCCTTACGGCCGGGAAAGATCATGCTGACGCGCAAGCAACACGAGCTTCTGACCTTCATCCACGAGCGGCTGGGCCAGACCGGCGTGTCGCCTTCGTTCGAGGAGATGAAGGAGGCGTTGGAGCTCAAGTCCAAATCGGGGGTGCATCGCCTGATCTCCGCGCTCGAGGAACGCGGCTTCATCAAGCGGCTCGCCAATCGCGCCCGCGCGCTCGAAATCCTGCGCCTGCCCGAGGCGATCAAGACCACGCCCAAGTCCGCCAAGCCGAGCGTCGCGCCCGTCCAGCAGGCCAAGGTGCTGGCGGCGGCGAACGACGTGCTCGACTTGCCGCTCCACGGGCGCATCGCCGCCGGCATGCCGATCGAGGCGCTGGAGGGGCAGAACAGCCTGTCCGTACCCGCCGCTCTGCTGGGGCCCGGCGAGCATTATGCGCTGGAGGTTGCCGGCGATTCGATGGTCGAGGCGGGAATCCTCGACGGCGATTACGCGCTGGTCCGCAAGGCCGAGACCGCGCGTGACGGCGATATCGTGGTCGCGCTGATCGAAGAGAGCGAGGCGACGCTCAAATATCTGCGGCATGAGGGCAAGATGGTGCGGCTCGATCCCGCCAACCGCGCCTACGATCCGCAGCGTTACCGCCCCGATCAGGTCCGCATCCAGGGCACGCTCGCCGGCCTGCTGCGCCGCTACCATTGATGGCCGGTCTGCCGCGCCCGGATTTCCTCGAGCTGCCGGTCGCGGACGTCGCGGTCGCGCAGGCCTTTTACGGCAAGGCGTTCGGCTGGGCGATGACCGGCTTCGGGCCGACCTATGCCTGCACGCTGACGGGGGATGTCGACCTCGGGCTGCAGGCCGATCCGGCCGAGCGGAGCGCAGGCCCGCTGATCGTGATCCAGGTCGCCGATCTCGACGCCGCGCTGACGGCGGTAGAGGCAGCGGGCGGGCGGATCACGCGGCCGATCTTCTCCTTTCCCGGCGGGCGGCGTTTCCACTTCCGCGACCCCGACGGCAACGAGCTTGCGGCGCATAAGCCCGATTGAGGCATGAAGAGCTGGGTCGCCCTGCTCCGCGCGGTCAACGTCGGCGGGACGGGCAAACTGCCGATGGCGCTCCTGCGGGAGATGGCCGAGGCGGCGGGCTTTGCGGAGGTCCGGACCTATATTGCGAGCGGCAATCTGGTGTTCCGGAGCGGATCGACGCGTGACGCGATCCGGGCCGCGCTCGAAACGCGCCTCGAAAGCTACGCCGGCAAGCCGGTGGGTGTTCTGATCCGCGACGCGGCCGAGATGGAAAGGGTGCGCGCGGACAATCCCTTCGCCGGATATCCGGGCAATCGCACGATCGCGTTCTTTACCGATCAGCCCATATCCGCCGACACGCTGAGCGCGGCGCGGCATGTGCGGGATGAGCAGATGGTGCTCGGCCCCGGCGTAATCTATATCTTCTATGGTGACGGGATGGCGGATTCACGCCTGATCATCCCGGTGACCGGCACCATGCGCAACATGAATACCGTCACCAAGCTCGCCGAAATGGCCGCCGCGACCTGACGGCGGTCAGAAGGTCGGCAGCAGGCGCTGCCGCGCGAGTTGGCCGAAGATCCGCGTTGCAAGCAGGCGCTGATCGGCCGCGCTATAATGTCCGCCGCATCCCGTCCGCTGGAGTCCGGGCAGATCGATCTCGTAAGCGCCCACGCGGGCGAAACCCGCTTTGCGCGCCGCCGCCAGCGTCGCCTCGCGAAGCGCCGCCACGAAGCGCGCGGACCCCGGATCCCCGGTCGGTTCGATGCGCGGCCAGCCGATCGCGAAGGCCGCATCCGGCGAGCGCCGATGCAATTCCGCCGCGAGCTTTTCGAGCGCCGCCACATAATCGTCCGCCACCGCCGCAAGGCTCGCCCAGCGTTCGCCCGGCCGGATCGGGCTGGCGAAATCCGCCATGAGCGAGAGCACGTACAGATGCGGCCGCCATGTCGGATCGCGATAGGGCGAGGGAATGTCACGCAACGCGTTGGGGTAAAGCGTCGACAGCGTCCGTTCCGGCGCGCCGAGCCCGTAATTGCGGACAAGCCCGCGCCCCGAAATCGCGTTCACCTGATAATCCGCGTCGATCCGCCGCGCGATCAGCGCGGGATAGGCCGCGGGCGTGTCGGTCAACGCCAACGCCGCGCCGGCCGCGCACGCGGGATCGGATGCGCGCAGGCCGAAGCCCGTCATGCTCGAATCACCGATATACTCGATCTGCGCGCTACGCGGACGCGGAGGCGAAGCCCCGGGCGCGCGCGCGAAGAAGCCGCCGAACCGCCCGGGTCCGCCGCTGCCCTCATTGACCTTCTCAAGCCGGGCGCGGTGCGAACCCGGCGTGAGGCCGGCGACACGGAATTCCGCTCGCGCCGGGCGGTCGATCGTGATCGCCGCGCGATCATCGATCAGCAGGCGATATTCCACCGTCGGATCGTCGATCCTTACGACGAGCTCCGGCCCGCTGAACGTCGTTTCGAAGTAGACGCCCGGCCAGCGATAGCGATAGCCGCGCCCGTCGGGCTGCACGCGCCCTCCGGCATGCACCGCGAGCGGATGAAGCGCCCTGCTGAACTGGCCTGTCTTGCCCTTGGACAAGGTCTGCGCCGACCCGGGAACGACGAGCAACAGGGCCGCTGCGCCAATCAAGACCCTGAAAGCGATCCGCTCGATCAATGTCATCGCTATCTCTCATTGGATCGATCAATCGGCCCGACGTAAATGGCGGGGGTCGGTTGCTTCCGCGTAGAGTATGTTGCGTAAACGTCTGATTGGCGGGTGCCGCCCCGGCACCCCCATTTCTAAATCTCGCCGGCGTCGCGCCGCTCGCCCAGCCGGCGCTCCCACGCGAGCGCATGTTCGACGATCGTGGGAAGGTCGTCGTGGCGCGGCCGCCACGGGAGGGTCGCGAGGATGCGGCGATTGTCGGCGACCAGCTGGTCGGGATCGCCCGCGCGGCGCGCCTCCAGCCTCCGGTCGATCGTGCGGTTGGTGACACGATCGACCGTGTCGAGCACCTCCAGCACCGAAAAACCGCGCCCGTAGCCGCAATTCATCGTCAGGCTCTCGCCCGGATGCGCGACCAGGTGGTCGAGCGCGTGGACATGCGCGTCGGCCAGATCGCTGACGTGGATGTAATCGCGCACGCCAGTGCCGTCGGGCGTCGCATAATCGGTGCCGAACACCGCCACGCTGTCGCGCCGCCCGGTGGCCGCCTCGACCGCGACCTTGATCAGGTGCGTCGCCCCCGCTGTGGACTGGCCCGAGCGCCCCTGCGGATCGGCGCCCGCGACATTGAAATAGCGCAGCGCGCAATAATTGATCGGGTGCGCGGCGGCGGTGTCGCGCAGCATGATCTCGGTCATCAGCTTCGACGTGCCGTAGGGGTTGATCGGCTGCTTGGCCGCGTCCTCGGGGATCGGCACCTGATCGGGAATGCCATAGGTCGCGGCGGTCGACGAAAAGATGAAATGACGGACCCCGGCCGTCACCGCCGCCTCGATCAAGGCGCGGCTGGCGGCGGTATTGTTGCGGTAATATTTGAGCGGGTCGCTGACGCTTTCCGGCACCACGACCGATCCGGCGAAGTGGAGGATCGCCCCGACCTTGTGCTTCAGCAGCACCGCCGTCATCGTCTCGGTCTGCGCGATGTCGGCCTCGACGAACGTCGCCGTGTCAGGGACCGCCCAGCGGAATCCGGTGACGAGATTGTCCACCACCACCACGGGCCAGCCCGCGTCGAGCAGTGCCAAGACGGCATGGCTGCCGATATAGCCGGCGCCGCCGGTGACCAGGACGGTGAAGGGCTTGGGCACGTCGCTCATGGCCCAGCCATGACGCAAAATCGTGTCATAAGAAATATCCCTCGTCGCGGGCTTGCGCGACGAGGGATGAGGACGGCCGGGCGAAGGGGGCGGCGCCCGGCGCGTATAGGGTGTCAGCCGAACAGCTTGTTCGCGATCTCGGCCACGTGGCGCCCCTGGAAGCGCGCGCCGCCCAGATCGATCTCGCTCGGCTGGCGGCTGCCGTCGCCTGCCGCCAGCGTGGTCGCGCCATAGGGCGTGCCGCCGTGGATCTCGTCCATCCCCAACTGCGCGCCGTAGCTGTAGGGCAGGCCGACGATCACCATCCCGAAATGGAGCAGGTTGGTGATGCCGGAGAACAGGGTCGTTTCCTGACCGCCATGCTGGCTCGCGGTCGAGCCGAAGACGGCGCCGACCTTGCCGTTGAGCGCCCCGCTCGCCCACAGGCCGCCGGCCTGATCGAGGAACGCCGCCATCTGGCTGGGCATGCGGCCAAACCGCGTCGGCATGCCGAGGATGATCGCGTCATAATCCGCGAGTTCGGCGACCGTCGCGATGGGCGCGGCCTGGTCGAGCTTGAAGTACGCCGCCTTGGCGACGTCCTCGGGCGCGGTCTCCGGCACGCGCTTGATCGTCACGTCCGCGCCCGTTTCGCGCGCGCCTTCGGCGACGGCCTCGGCCATCTGTTCGATATGGCCGTAGCTCGAATAATAGAGAACCAGCACCTTGCTCATCGTCAATCTCCTTGGGAAACAGAAAGGCCCGGCCGCCCACGCGGGCGACCGGGCCGAAGTCTCAGGCAGCGTCGACCATCACCAGTTCGCTGTCCTCCAGCGCCGTCACGGTCAGCGTTTCGACATCGCTGATCGCGACGCCGTCGCGCGCCTTGGCGGGCGTGCCGTTCACCTCGATCCGGCCCGAGGCCGGGACGAGATAAGCATGGCGGTCGCCACCCAGCACATATTCGGCGGTCTCGCCCTTCTTGAGCGTCGCGCCGACCACGCGGGCGGGCGTCCGGATCGGCAGCGCTTCGCCATCCTCGGCAAAGCCCGAGGCGAGCGTGACGAACCGGCCCGAGCGATCCCCCTTGGGGAAGGGGCGCGCGCCCCAGCTCGGCTTGCCGCCACGCTCGGACGGCATGATCCAGATCTGGAAGATCCGCGTGGTCACGTCCTCCAGATTATATTCGGCATGCGCGATCCCGCTGCCGGCCGACATCACCTGGACGTCGCCTGCCTCGGTCCGGCCCTTGTTGCCGAGATTGTCCTGGTGCGAGATCGCGCCTTCGCGGACATAAGTGATGATTTCCATGTCCGAGTGGGGGTGCGGCGGAAAGCCGCTCTTCGGCGCGATCGCATCGTCGTTCCAGACGCGCAGCGATCCCCAGTTCATCCGGTTCTCGTCATGATAGCCGGCGAACGAAAAATGGTGGTGCGCGTCCAGCCAGCCATGATTGGCCGCGCCGAGCGTTTCGAAGGGGCGGACGTCGATCATCGTGTGTCTCCGTGCCGGGGGTTGCTGCCCGGCTGTCCACGCCAAGATAGTTGACCCGCCGCCTCAGAAAATAGAATTGAACGAAAGCCACCGTTGCCAGGAGTTGATCGATCGCCATGGCGCTACCCGATTTCGATGCCTGGGCGATCTTCGCCAAGATCGCGCAGACCGGATCCTTCGCCCGCGCCGCCAGCGACCTGCGCCTGTCGAAGCCGACCGTATCGAAGGCGGTCGCGCGGCTCGAACAGAGGCTCGGCGCGCCGCTCCTCCACCGCACCTCGCGCCGCCTGTCGCTGACCGAGACCGGCCGCGCCGCGCTGACCCGCGCCAGCCGCATCCTGGCGGAGGGCGAGGCGGCGGAAGCGGAGGCGTCCGATCAGGCCGAGCATCCGCGCGGCCTCGTCCGCATCGCCGCGCCGATGTCGTTCGGGACGGAGCATCTGGCCCCGGCTTTGCCCGATTTCCTGGCGCGCTATCCGGAGGTGGACCTGGACCTTCATCTGTCGGACTCGCTGGTCGACCTGATCGGTGACGGGTTCGATGTCGCGCTGCGCATCGCCACGCTGTCGGATTCAAGCCTTCGCGCGCGCCGGCTCGTTTCGATCCGCGTGCCGATCGTGGCGTCGCCCGCTTATCTCGACCGGCATGGCCGGCCGTCGCATCCGCGCGATCTCGCCGGCCATCACGCGATGCTCTACACCGGCGTGCCCAATCCCGACCTCTGGCGGCTGCACCATCCGAACGAAGGGGAATATGCGGTGCCGCTCCACGGCCGCATCCGCTCCAACAATGGCGAGGTGTTCCTCGCCTCGGTCTGCGCCGGCCACGGGATCGCGATGCTCCCCGATTTCTTCGTCTGGCGCGATCTCGCGGCGGGGCGGCTGGAACGGATCCTGCCCGATTGGGCGCCGAACCCGATCGGGCTCAATCTCCTCACCCCGCCGAGCGTGCTTCGCCCCGCGCGCGTGCGCGTTCTGATCGACTATCTGGCGAAACGCTTCGCCAAGGCGCCGTGGGCGATCGACGATTGAGCGAAGGTTGACCGGCGCGCGCGGGCGCGGGAAAGCGCGTCGATGGCTCATCTGACCGAAGCGGACGCCGCGGCCGAGCTCGCCCGGCTCGCGATCGAGATCGCACATCATAACCGCCTGTATCATGATCAGGACGCGCCCGAGATTTCGGACGCCGACTATGATGCGCTGGTGCGCCGCAATGCCGAGCTGGAAGCGCTGTTTCCCGATCTGATCCAGCCGGACAGCCCGTCGACCCGGGTCGGCGCGACACCGACCGGGCCGCTCGCCAAGGTCCGCCATGCGCGGCCGATGCTCAGCCTCGACAACGCGTTCTCCGACGAGGAGGTCGGCGAGTTCGTGGAGCGCGTGCGGCGTTTCCTGCGCCTACCCGCCCAGGAGCCGGTGACGCTCACCGCCGAGCCCAAGATCGACGGCTTGTCCTGCTCGCTCCGCTACGAGGCGCGCCGGCTGGTGCAGGCGGCGACGCGCGGCGATGGCACGGTCGGCGAGGACGTAACCGCCAACGTCGCCCATGTCGCCGGCATTCCGCAGTCGCTGCCCCCCGATGCCCCCGATCTGTTCGAGGTGCGCGGCGAGGTATATATGACCAAGGCCGATTTCGCCGCGCTCAACCAGCGCCTACTGGACGAGGCGGCCGATCCGGCCAAGGCGCGGCAGTTCGCCAATCCGCGCAACGCCGCCGCCGGATCGCTGCGGCAGAAGGATGCGGGTGTCACCGCCACCCGGCCCTTGCGCTTCCTACTCCATGGCTGGGGCGAGACGTCGGCTTTGCCCGGCACGACGCAGACCGAAGTAATGGATGCGCTAGAGGCGTGGGGCTTCCCCGGATCGGGGCTGCGTACGCGCGGCGATGC